>NZ_LT671418.1:2522881-2838241 GCF_900130075.1 Herminiimonas arsenitoxidans | reverse complement strand
CGCTTGCGCGGATGCGCGCGATCCGATGCCAGATCGAACAAATCGTTGACGATATAAGTCGCCGATGCGCACATGCCAAAGGCTATGAATGCCAATAAAGTGGACAGCCACCATGCGCCGATAAAATCATGCGCAGCCAATAAAGGAATGAACAGCAAGGCATTCTTGGCCCATTGATGCAGACGCAGCGCCTTGACCAGCAGACTAGATTTGAAAGGTCGTGCCGGAATGATGAGTGATGGCGCTTTCAATTGCTCCGCACGACGCACTATGCTCGACGGTGCATTGACGACAATCACTTCCGTTGCGCGTGCCCACACAGCCAGATCGGCAGAACTGTTACCTGCATAAGCAAAACCCTGTGCCCCGGCATCCTCTTCAATTGCACGCAGCTTGGCAGCAGATTTCAGATTAGTCGTTTCATCACTGCCCAATACCGCATCGAAGATGCCGAGATAATCGGCCACTTGTTGCACCAAACCGCGATCGGATGCGCTGGCCAGAATCAAGCGCCGACCAGCGACGTGTTGCTGCTGCAAATAGGCGAGCAATGTGTCGTTATATGGCAACAGCGATACATCAAGCTTGATGCGTTTGGCGATTTGCGCTTTCAGATAGCCGCGCCCTTGCAGCAGCCAAAGCACGCAGAGTAAAAGATAAAGAGGATTGCGCTTGATTAACAGCAGGACCGATTCAAACAATAAATCGGTATACGTCAGTGTGCCATCAAGATCGACATACAGCGGAACAGCATTGGCAACAGGCACGCTCGCAGAATCACGCTCGGAATCGGGCGCATCAAATAAGGAACGGGAGGAATTACCAAGGGAAACGCTCAAATCACCACCTGAAAACAAGAGAAATATTCAATCTCGGGAAAACCACATATTGCCGGATCAGCATCACTCTGTCCGCCCACGGCCATCAAGGCGCATTGCGGGTTGGCAATTTTCCGTCTTCAGATGCAGACCGTCAACCACAACCGGCGCTCTTCAGGATTTCAAGAGACGGCTTTCAGCCCGCGCCAGCTCTTCTGCCGCACCGCGCAAGACGATGGTATCGCCTGCCATCAGGATCATTTCTGGCGTCACATCCACACGACCTTTGCCACGTCGCACCGCCGTCACTTCGACATCCAGTTCTTCCAGCTTCAAATCAGCGAGCATTTTACCCACTGCCTTGACGCTGTCGGTCAATACCACTGAATGCAGACGCACCTGCAAATGCTCGGATGCGTCCGAGACATCACTACTACCGTGAAAGAAGCCGCGCAAAGTTGCGTAACGCTCAGTCCGCGCTGCTTGCACGCGATGCACCACACGGCGCAAAGGCACGCCCAGCGTCAACATCGCATGCGAAGCCAGCATCAGGCTGCCTTCCAGCGCTTCCGGCACCACTTCGGTCGCACCTGCCGCACGCAATTTATCCAGATCCGTATCGTCGTAGCTACGCACAATCACCGGCAGGTTCGGTGCCAAATCATGCATGTGATGCAATACTTTTAACGCTGACGGCGTGCTGGCATAGGTCACCACCAAGGCGGCAGCACGATTGATACCTGCTGCGACCAGACTTTCACGCCGACCAGCATCACCGTAAGACACATTGGCACCAGCCGCCTGCGCCTCACTGACGCGGTCGGGATCAAGATCCAGCGCCTGATAAGTAATGCCTTCTGCTTCCAGTAATTTGGCCAGACTTTGGCCGCTGCGACCGAAACCGGCAATGATCACGTGCTGCTGCGTCGCCATCGTACGGGTCGCAATCTGCGTCAAGGCCAGCGATTGCACCATCCATTCATTGGCCGACAGCTTCATCACAATCGCATCGGATTTGGCGATGATGATGGGAGCCGCCAGCATAGACAACACCATGGATGCCAGTATCAACTGAATAATCAGCGGCTCCACCAGATCCAAGCCTCCGACCTGATTCAACAAGACGAAACCGAATTCACCGGCCTGCGCCAGTATCAAACCCGTCCGCAATGCCACACCAACCGGCGCTCCGAAACATCTGGCCAGCAAAGCGATCAGTCCGAATTTCAACAACACCGCGCCACTCAGCAAGAGCAGCACCAGCCACCAATACTCAATTACCAGACGCACATTCAGCAACATGCCGATAGTGATAAAGAACAAACCCAACAGCACATCGCGGAAGGATTTGATGTCTTCCTCGACCTGATGCTTGTATTCAGTTTCGGAAATCAGCATGCCGGCAACAAATGCGCCCAAAGCCAGCGACAAACCCGCCATTTCCGTAATCCACGCAGCGCCCAGCGTAATCAGCAACAGATTCAGCATGAACAGTTCTTGCGAGCGGCGTTTGACCACAATGCGGAACCAGCTGCGTATCAATTTATGGCCAATAAACAACAGCAGGAACAAGACTATCGCAGCCTTCAGCGTCGCCCACAGCAAGGTGGTCATCAGATCGCCTTGCGGATTAGCTAGCGCTGGAATCAAAATCAGCAAAGGTACGACCGCCAAATCCTGAAACAGCAAGATACCGATGATGCGCCGCCCATGCTGACTCTCCAGCTCCAAGCGCTCGGTCAACAGTTTGGACACTATCGCCGTTGACGACATTGCCAGCGCGCCGCCTATCGCCAACGCCGCCTGCCAGCTAATGCCGCTCAGGCGTGTCGATAGATGCGCCACCAGCCAGCCGAACACCATGGTCGCCGCTATCGTCAGCAGCACTTGCGCCATGCCCAGACCGAACACCGTCCGTCGCATCGATAAGAGTTTGGGTAGAGAAAATTCCAGCCCGATGGAGAACATCAAGAACACGACGCCGAACTCGCCCAAAGCATGCGTGGTGGCATTATCTTCCGCCCACCCCAGCGTGTGTGGCCCGATCACGATGCCGACGACCAAATAACCCAACATGGGTGGCAGATGCATCATGCGGAAGGCAACCACGCCCAATACCGCAGCCGCAAGCAAGAGGAGCGTAAGTTCTAGAGGGGACAGCATTCTGTGGAGTCGGCCGAAGTAAGGTGGTAAAGCAACGAAGAACTATCAAACCACATTTTTGTTACGTCTGGCAGGTTTTTTGCTTTGCGAATTCGTTTATACTTTCGGCATGAGTGTATCCCATGCCCCAAACCCGCCGGCAACTTTTGATGCCCAAAGCACTGCGCGCGCCTTGCAATTTGCATGCGACACGCTGCAAATCGAAGCGGACGCCATCCTTGCACTAAAAGAGCGCATCACCAACAAGACCAATACACAGTTCATCCAGGCATTGACTCTGTTGCTGAACTGCAAAGGTAGAGTGGTGGTATCCGGCATAGGCAAATCCGGCCATATCGCACGCAAAATCGCATCGACTCTGGCCTCGACTGGCACGCCGGCCTTTTTCGTCCATGCAGCAGAAGCCTCGCACGGTGACCTCGGCATGATTACCGCCGATGATGTCTTGATCGGAATTTCTTATTCCGGCGAAGCTGGTGAATTGCTCGGCATCGTGCCCACGATCAAACGTATGGGCGCACACCTGATCACCATCACCGGCAATGACGCATCCAATCTGGCGATGCAAGCTGATGTGCATTTGAACGTCCATATCGACAAAGAAGCCTGCCCGCTCAACCTCGCACCTACCGCCAGCACGACGGCGACTCTCGCACTGGGCGATGCCCTCGCGGTCGCCTTGCTGGATGCACGCGGCTTCGGCGAAGAAGATTTCGCCCGCTCGCATCCAGGTGGCGCATTAGGTCGTCGCTTGTTGACGCACGTACGTGATGTGATGCGTACCGGCGACGCAGTACCTACCGTCGCAGCCGATGCCACGCTATATGCAGCCCTGCTGGAAAGCAGCAAAAAGGGCATGGCGATGACTGCCGTCGTAGATAAAGACGGCCACGCCATCGGCGTCTTCACCGATGGCGACTTGCGCCGCCTGATCGAAACCCAGCAGGATTTCTCCAAACTATCGATAGCAGAAGTTATGCACGCCCATCCGCGCAGCGTTCATCCAGAACAGCTCGCAGTGGACGCCGTCGATATGATGGAAGAATTCCGCATTAATCAATTGCTGGTGACCGATGCCAACGGCAAGCTGGTCGGCGCCTTACACATTCACGATCTGACTCGCGCGAAAGTAATCTGATGATAGCGCCCGCAGATACCGTCGCTGACTCTACCGCCACAGCCCGCGCAGCAAATGTGCGACTAATGATTTTTGATGTCGATGGCATTCTGACTGACGGCAGCCTGCATTTCGGCCCTGAAGGCGAAGTCACCAAAACATTCAATGTGCTCGATGGCCACGGCATCAAACTGCTGCAGCAATCGGGTGTAGCCACCGCCATCATCAGCGCGCGCCAATCGCCCATCGTATTGCGACGCGCCACCGATCTTGGCATACATCACGTATTCCAGGGCATACACGACAAACGCAGCGCGTTCGAGCAGTTGCTGGCTCAAACCAAAATGACCGCAGATGTCTGCGGCTTCATCGGCGACGATGTAATTGATCTGCCTATCTTGTTGCGTGTCGGCTTTGCCGCCAGCGTACCGAATGCACATGCTGAAGTACGCTCGCGCGTGCATTACGTCACACAAGCCAGCGGCGGCCGCGGCGCGGCGCGTGAACTGTGCGACTTTATCCTGCGCGCGCAAGGCAACTACGAGGCGGCGCTCGCGCCGTATCTTGCATGAGACGCCCCACCAATAGCGTACGCATCATCGTGCTGCTTGCACTCAGCGCTGCATTAGCGCTGGGCAGCTTTTGGTTAGTAGAAGTCATGCGCAGACAAACCGAAGATACGCTGCCAGCCAAACCGCGTAGCGATCCGGACTTCTATGTCGAGAAATTCAATTTCGTGCAAATGGGCAAAGACGGCGAAGCCCGCTACAACCTGACTGGAAGCGAGATGAAGCATTACCCTCTCGACGATTCCTATCAGATACAAAATCCGATCATGCACAGCTTCAGCAAGGACAAGCCTGCGATGGTCAGCCGTTCGCTGCGCGCAACCCTGCTCAACGCAAACAATGAAGTACACATGTACGATAACGTACTCATAGATCGTCCTGCATCTGCCACTTCACAACATTTTCAACTCAAGACTTCGTATTTGTTATTGCTACCGGACGAAGACATCATGAAAACACCAAAACCGGTAGAGCTAAAACTCGGCACCTCAGTCCTGACTGGCACTGGCATGTTTGCCAATAATGCAACCGGTGAGTTTCGTTTATCCAGTAACGTAAATGGTTTGTATCAGGCAGCAACGCGCCACAATTGAGCGCGCGATTCGACCTTTACTCGACGCATTCTTTTAGAGAATTCTCATGAAACGATTACTATCCGCACTGCTGCTTATCGCTGGCGTCAGCACCGCTCTCGGTTCGTACGCCGAAAAGGCTGATGCGACCAAGCCGACCAACGTCGAAGCCAATCAAATGGAATACGACGACGTCAAGCAGATCAATACCTTCACCGGCAACGTCGTTCTGACGCGCGGCACTATCTTGATGAAGGCCAACAAAATGGTCGTGAAACAAGATCCTGCCGGCTATCAGTTCATCACGCTGTACGCGCCACCTGGTGGCTTGGCAACTTTTCGCCAGAAACGCGATGGCGGTCCGGATCAATGGATAGATGGTCAAGCCGAACGCATCGAGTATGACGACAAGGCCGAGATCATGAAGCTGTTTTCCAAGGCACGCATGCGTCGCCTGGAAAATGGCAAACCGACGGATGAAGTCGAAGGCGAGTTCATTTCCTACGATACCCGCGCTGAATTCTTCACCGTCAATAACACTGCATCCGGCGACAGCAAACAAGGCGCCGGACGCATCAAGGCCGTGATCCAGCCACGCGCCGCTGATACAAAGGCAAAATAAGATGTCGAGCAAGCTGATTGTTAACGGACTGCAAAAAAGCTATGGCGCGCGCCAGGTTGTGCGCGATGTCGCCTTGCAAGTTGAAAGCGGCGAAGTCGTTGGTCTACTCGGCCCGAATGGTGCCGGCAAAACCACATCGTTTTACATGATCGTCGGATTGGTACCATCCGATGCCGGCCGCATTGAACTGGATGGTGTCGACATCTCGCGCCTGCCTATCCACAAACGCGCGCAACTCGGCTTGTCTTATCTGCCGCAGGAAGCATCGGTATTCCGCAAGTTGAGCGTCGAAGACAATATACGCGCAGTACTCGAATTGCAACGCCCCAATGGCAAAGCATTAAACAGCTCGCAAATTGAAGAGCGCCTCGACACACTGCTGGCTGATCTGCAAATTGAAAAGCTGCGCGAAAATCAGGCACTGTCCTTATCAGGTGGCGAACGCCGTCGCGTTGAAATCGCACGTGCACTGGCAACCAATCCACGCTTCGTGCTACTCGACGAACCGTTTGCCGGCGTCGATCCGATCGCCGTGATTGAAATTCAACGTATCGTGCGCTTCCTGAAGGAACGTGGCATCGGCGTACTCATCACTGATCACAATGTGCGCGAAACATTGGGTATCTGTGATCGCGCTTACATCATTAACCAGGGCGCAGTATTGGCCAGTGGACGACCTGACGACATCATTGCCAACGAATCGGTGCGTCGCGTCTACCTGGGCGAACACTTCCGCATGTAAGCGCGGAAGAGAAAAAAGTCTATGAAGCAATCCCTGCAATTACGAGTCTCGCAACATCTGGCCTTAACGCCACAACTACAACAATCGATACGCTTGTTGCAGTTGTCGACTCTTGAATTGCATCAGGAACTGGAACAGATCCTGGCCGACAATCCGATGCTGGAGCGTACCGATGATCCGCTCGATCATGCGATACGCTTGCTGGCTGACGGTGCCATCGGTGCAAACGGCACCACACCGGAAGGCGCCAGCGTCGAAGCCAACGCCCAAACGCCCGAGAGTGAAACAACATTCGACGCACCCGATTTACCAGAAGCTTCCAGCGCTGAAAGCGAATGGAGCTTTGACGATGTCGCACGCACATCGAAGGCACCGGAAGATGACGACGCCCGTCCGCAACTGGAAGCGCACGAGACCACACTGCGCGAACACTTGCTGGAACAGATGCGCGTCACCGTACGCGAACGACGCGACCGCGCCTTGCTTGAACTCATCATCGATGCACTGAACGACAACGGCTATCTGGAAGAAGAGCTGGAAGAAATTCACGCACGCCTGCCAGAAGAACTAGAGATCGAACTGGAAGAATTGCAGATCGCCTTGAATCTGCTGCAAAGCTTCGATCCAGCCGGCGTCGGTGCGCGCAATGCTTCTGAATGTCTTGCATTGCAAATCAAGCGCTTCCCGAAAGTGGCGATGGTGACGCGCCGCATGGCACTCGCCATTGTGGAAAATCATCTCCCCCTATTTGCGCAACGCGACTTCAACAAGCTGCGCAAGGCACTCGATTGCGACGATGAAGATCTGCGCGAAGCACAAGTCATCATCAAGCAATGCAATCCGCACCCAGGTTCGATCTTCGCCACCGATACATCGGATTATGTGGTGCCGGACGTCATCGTCAAACGCACGCGCAATGGCTGGCAAGTCATGCTCAATCACGACGTCATGCCGCGCCTGCGCGTTAATAGCATGTATGCCAACATTTTGAAGCAAAGCAAGGGCGAAGGATCGCTTGGTTCCCAGCTGCAAGAGGCTAAATGGCTAATCAAAAACATGCGCCAGCGCTTCGACACCATCCTTCGTGTCGCACAGGCAATTGTAGAGCGGCAAAAAAACTTTTTTTCACATGGTGCAGTTGCCATGCGACCGCTTGTTTTACGTGAAATAGCTGATACACTGGGTTTACACGAGAGTACTATTTCACGTGTAACCACCCAGAAGTACATGCTCACCCCACACGGGATGTTCGAATTGAAATATTTTTTCGGCAGCCATGTCGCAACAGAAGCTGGTGGCGAAGCGTCATCAACTGCGATACGGGCACTGATCAAACAATTGATAGGAGCCGAAGACCCGAAAATTCCATTCTCTGATAGCAAGATTGCCGACATGCTGGCAGAACAAGGCATGGTGGTAGCAAGACGGACCGTCGCAAAATATCGTGAAGCCTTGAAGATTCCACCGGTCAATCTGCGCAAGTCGTTGTAGATATCGTCCTGAGTAGTTTTTTGTTGTTATACGTTGCTGTGTTCAGCGTAGTCAGATAACAAGACGCGCCCGAACCTCCAGTGATCTGCCATAGGAGCACTGTATGAATCTCACAATCAGTGGACATCACCTCGAATTAACCCCCGCCATCCGCGAATATGTACAAGGTAAATTGGAGCGCATCAAACGTCATTTTGATCACGTTATCGATATCGCAGTCATCCTGACTGTAGACAATCTTCCCGAAAAAGAAAAACGCCAAAAAGCAGAAATAAACTTGCGCGTGAGAGGCAAGGATCTGCATGCGGAAAGCATCGCAGATAATTTATACGCTGCCATCGATACGCTGATCGACAAACTCGATCGCCAAGTGATCAAATATAAAACCAAGCAACAAGACCATCAACACGAAGCGATCAAACGATTGCCGGATGAGTCCGATGTTGTTGCACCCTCAGGTGCATAGATAGACCGAGCAAATCGGTCAGATGAAATGAAGGGCGCAGTTTGCGCCCTTTTTTACGTACATCGTCGACTATTTGATACTTTCTAATATCGGTTTATCTGCGCCTTCCAATATGACTTCAATTTTCAATTGGCTTTTGACAGGGACCTCATTAATTTTCCCAGGTGAAAATTTGATTTTGGCAAACGCATCACGTACTAAATCTTGAGTTTGAGCGGAGAGGACAGAATTTTCTATAGCAACCTGATCAATATCGCCGTACTCATTTATCAGTAATCGCAGTATTGCAACTTGCGACAAGCCATTTGGCAAAAAGAAAGCTAGATCAGGTGAAATATCCAGCAAAACATTAGGCCTCTCAGTTAACTCATTTACTTGAAAATAATACGGCTCAGGCAACGTCACAATAGGTGAGGTAGAAAGCTCTTCGCTCTGTTTCCCCACAATCATTTGAAGTGATTTACTAAACCCGTCCATAGATTTCACGGAATATTCTTCGTTCTCTACAGGCATCGACTTTGCGAGATCTACTGTCGCACTTGTTTGCCCCAAGTCGACAACTACTAGCTGCTGGCGCTTGACCCCGCCATCAACCATTTCCATATCTGTCCACGTTGGCACTCCCGTATCTCGCTGATACGCAGCGCTTTCCTCAGTGATAGATGCACCATTAGCGAGGATAAAACCAGCTCCAAGATGAGCTGTTATCGACAATAGCAATGCCAACAAATGAGGAGACTGGTTTTGCAAAATTTATATGAAAAATTATCTCTAAGTCATACTCAGGATGATGAAATAACACATTCATTCCATCATCCAACTTGCTGCTATTGAGTACTTAATACACGCCACGAAACCCGTCTCGTCCCAGCATTAGGTGGGGGTGGAATAGGTGGAGTCTTACTCTCTCCTCCGGCAAGATCTGTGCTATTTGGATCCGAATTAATCGCCGTCCCTGATGTCCTGATCAAAACTCTAACTGTACCGTCAGACAACACGATCACTACTGGCCTTGTGACAAGACCGGATCCAAGACTTATACCGCTGACGTTGTTTGCGCCGAAGACAGGGCCGCCGGTTAGATAATCCAGTGAATAAAGGAAACTGGCCGCAGTACCGGTTTCCACTCCACATGCATTGGCATTAGACGCCTGTGGCGTGATCGTCGTAAAGAGAAGCGCGCCTAACGCCAACGAGGGATCACCACTAACACGCTCCCCCCCAGTCAAGAAATCAACATACCAACCATTTTTGGTACTCCAATCCATTGGATTATTGCTACTTGTTCGCACTACTTGATTCGGAGTACAAATCGAGGTCGATGTTCCCGCAGGACAAGTCGTGTCAGTAAATGTTTGTTGGACGAAATTATTACCAGCAGTGCGCGGATTATCGTACGTTGTTGCATCCAAATTGTCTTTGATTGCATAGAAGGACTGCGTACGGCTATCACTAACATCCGTCGTACCCAGATAGCGGCCAGTACCAACAAACACTACCGGCTTGCTATTGATAGTAGACTTTACTGGTTGAACTGTAATTGGTTGTGCATTGCCCGCGGCATCAGTCAAGTTCACTAGCAACTGCGCATCGTACCCTGCGGCACCAATATCACCATTAATATCAAACCGCCATAGATTACCGGCAGCGTCCCCGCCATAAGCTGCTCTTGCAGTGTTGTTGGTCATGGACTCAAGCACATGAGCACTAACACGAGCAAGCCCGCTCGGGGATGCCGCGCTTCCCGCGTTCGTAGCAATACTTCTTATGACTGCACCAGTATTGGCGTTAAGTACGTACAAACGCCCCTTGCCAACATCTGCCGTGACACTACTATCTATATTGTTATAGCCGGAACTGACTAGCACCACCCATGTACCATCTTCCAATTTGGTGATTGTTGGATTGCCGTAGGTATAGCCAAGATTAGTATCGGTAAACTCCCACAATAACGTTGGTGTAGTTGGATCAGTGATATCCAACGCGTAATAGCCTTTGCCACCACGATTCAAGCCCCCAACCAAAATGGTTTTCCATTGCGCGGCTGTACATGTTGAAGTTGGCGCATTCGGACAAATATCACCCGTCTCAGGAGAATTGTCGACGTAATACTGATGTTTGCTTGAGTCCGCCGAATAGCTTTTATCTGCAATCTTGTATAGATTCGGCAGCACCATGCTCGGAATATACGCCCATGACTCCTGACCGGTTGCAGCGTCAAATGCATGCAGCATGCCATCATTGGCACCAACATAAACCTTGCCGCTGCGCGGTGCCATTAACGTTTTGAACGCGCTGTAATTTGTATCACTGTAGTTAAACAAAGGAGTTTGCACGTATCTTGCCTCGGAAGATACGATGTCCCCCAAAACGTGAGTACGCTTGCGGAAATACGTACCTTCGTTGCTACGATCACCACGTAAATAGTTAACAAGTGCGGCCCCTGAGGCAGCTGTTTGATCTGCTGCAGTCAAACAGGTAGCGCCTTGCAAAGAGGTACCGCCAGCGGGAGAGCAAAATTGCGAGAGCCCTGCTGTAGCAGAAGCGTAAGTGATGGCGGGTGTTGTGAAATAGCTTTGTTGCGCAGTGGACAAGCTACCGCTGCCACTATCAGTCCACTGAAAAGGGATTAAGCCGCTTGCACCTTTGGTGTAAATGGTACGAGTACTTAAAGGTACTATCGGAACCTTGGGCGTCGCTGTTTCATCAACATTGACTACCGTTGTGTTGTTGGCGTCGACACTCGCGCTATTAAACGTTGCACCGGAAACGTAGGCACTGTTGACCGTATAGCACTTATCCGCATTTCTAAATCCATTTCCAACGATGTAACTAGTATTGGCCGTCCAAGCTGTAGTCGCACAATCAAGCAGTCTCATCGCTGACCAATTTTGCGCAGTCAAATCTCCGGATGGAGTAATCTGCTGGCGGATAAGTTCGCCATACCACTCTACGGATTTATATGAGGAACTAAAAACGTAATTATCAGTTGCGCTCACATTTGGATTACTACTGGCAGCTGCCGCCGCAGTTCCGGGGCGGGGTGTATTAATGATCGTTGATAATGCGCTAAGCAAACCGCTGGATAGCAAATCCGGAGTAGTCGCACTGAAATAAGTTCCACGTCCATTCACTGCGGCGTGCCACAAGTCATCGACGTTCTCAATCAAGCCTTCGTCATTATTACTGATGCCAGGAACCGGCCAATTACACGAGCCACTCGATTGCCAGGAACAAATACCAGAAGCAGCGGTGGTCCCCAATGCTACTGATGCAAAGTCACCGCTTGTATCGGTTTTATAAGTCGGCGAATAAACCATTCTGCCTCGTACGCCCAAGCCCACTGTAAAAGTCGTCATATGCTGGGTAGTCGCCGTATCCAAACCATTTGACGGTACGTTATCTGGACAAAGTTTATTGGCCGTCGTGGCTGGTGCAATAATCGGTCCGGTACAAGTTCCCGTAGCATCTGCACCACCAGCATCAGCATTGCGTAAATCAGTATTGTAGTAATAAGCCGCTACGTCAGCCAGCGTATCGGAAGCACCGCCGGAGCTGGATACTGTTCGGCAATCCCTTGCCGTTGCAACCGTATAGTTAGGTGTGACGGATCTTGGTACAGCGGTACACGAACTACCCGCAGTCACATTCCCCCATGATGTCCAATTCGTATATTGACATTGAGTGCTATTCGAAACCTCACACGAAGCAGCGTTGACCCAATCTCCCCAGTTTCGTCCTGACTTGGTACTTTTCTGCAGTGTACTAGTTCGAGTTTGAACTTGTGCCGCCCCACCATCATAATAAGGACGAGACATACTCACGTCCTGATTGGCAACTGCAGTACTGCCGTCCAACTTATAACCACTACCCGTATTCCAGAAACCATCTGTAGAAAGAATCGTGTAATTCTGCTGGCAAGAATATTGCAAAGGGTCCGTTACCGTCACGCCATTTCTTGAAGTGAGTTTCCCCGCGTACATACGGCCAGCATCAGCAAGTGCACTCCGAAGCGGCGTACTACCGCTTGCCTTGCTGACATAAAGCGATTCATACCAAGCCGCTTTACTTGTACTGTTGAAGTCTGCGATATTAAGAAAATCTTTGGTTCCAGTGGCGTCATTAATCGTCATGAAGCCAACACGAAATCTGTCATCAATATTCTTGAATGCCAAGCCCGATGCACTCTTCATCATCATCATGCGGGAACGATAGTAGCTGTACCAGTTGGCAAAATTTTGTCGCTCATCAGCACCACCAGGGCCAGAAGTTGAACTAACCGTAACCTTGGTGAATACAGTATTTCCTGGGGCCACACCATTAGCACTACTGCACTCTTTGGAAAAAGTGCTAGTAGTGTTGTAATAATTTTTCTGACTTTCCGCAGTCTGTGAACCCGAATAAGCAAAATAATAAGCGGGCACGCCAGAGCTATCACCTTTAGTACTGGTACTACCACTGGCATTGGTTTCCGCTTTAAAATTTGTGCTCAAATTTCTGCTACCAGCGGCAGTGTTATATCCATCCAACCAGGCATCTGTAAATGTGGCGTTATCGTAATTTGTGCCATCAGCCTTTACCGGCACCTTATAGTTAATAGCTGGATTGTAATAAACACCATTACATTGACTACTGCGATATCCGTAATAACCGTAAGTAAAAGGTACTGCACTCCCCGCATCTCCGCTATCGTCAGGCATGTGCAACCAATCCATACTCCCCGAATTATCAAGAATGAACATGATATTGGGCTTCACGTCCGTTGAAGAACGGGCTGAGTATGTGTTCAACGGCTCGGTAGAAATATCTGTCAACGCCGCATGTGCGGTGACGACACAAGTCAAAGCCACTAGTAGGACGCTGGCTTGTCTGAACAAATGATTAGCTTTCATGGTAATTCCCTGGATCTGAAGCAGATTGTGCGACGCAAGCAATGAGCACTTTTGTAGAAGTAACAGAGCGATGTCGGTTACATTGAGACCATCGTTTGAACATAACTAACCGTATTCCTTGGCCCGGCAATTCGTACCGTGATCCGGTAATACACCGTCGAACCAGCATTGGGCTGAACTCCAGGACCTTGATCATTGCCCGTTGCAGCCGTCACCACTGGTGAAGAGGTACAAAACGCAACGGCTTTAGCCCCGCCTAAGTTGCACATACGATCAATAACATAGGAAACTTTATTGCCGCCGACATCAGCCTCGCCACCATTCAGATCAACCTTCCTAGCCGTTAGCGACTGTGTCCAATAGGCATCCCACGATTGCCCGGCCGTTGGATTCTGTGTGGCATCACCACCATTTGCTGCATACCCTTGTGTGACATCATCAGAACTTAGCGTGCTACCAACGTTAGCCGCTTGTAGCCAGGAAACGGCTGCCTCGACCCCAGCGTCCCCAGAATTCGTTGCTGCCTGCTGAAATGCCAAATTACCAGCAATAAGATTGCTCGTATCAACTGAGCGCATCAACGCAATGCCTGCAAGCGTCATCGCTACCAGTACTACAAGAGCAATAATCAATACCACTCCCGCCTGTTTTGCACGAGGAATAAAAAAACGTGAGGAACTCATACACATTCTTTCGGCACTCCCATCCATGCAACATTTCGAATCGGCACTATGGTCTGAAATACCTTATAGCGATAATGCTTCCATGGCTCATCAATCGCAGCATTTGGCCCCAAGGTACCTGCTGCGGCAACAATCGGGGCCGTAGCATTACCAGCCCACGTAGGCGCGTTTACAGGATTGCCCGTGTTAATCGCAGTCGTTGTGACAAGCTCTTTTTCATATTGGCTGCTACGTGCAACAAGAGCTAGTCGTATAGCAGAAGTTCGCGCCCAGCCGCACCCGGTAGTCGGTGTCGTTTGATCATAAACATCTGGAATGGCATCCATCACCGCAGTTGTATCACGTGCGTATTGCGCTTTCATACTGACAATGTCGGGCGCAAGTGGCACCCATATCGACGGATTGTCTGTGTTAGCGAGTAAGCCACAATCATTAATCATGTAATCGCAGACTGTCAGATTGCCGCCGCGAATAGCATAGGCAGACACAGTCGGTGCTTGCCCAAGGTTATAAAGCACAGTGCCACCAGCTCCTGTTGCTACCGTTACCGTATTTGCGGTAGTCGGTGGAGCTACTGTAATGCGTGTAAGAACCATATTGGCAGCACCGCATGCCGCTGGTACTGCAATGACTCTGTCACCCACGGCAAAGGCACTTGGCATTTGTACCGTATAAATCGTCGTACCATTATTAATGACGTTACCCTGCGGCTGACCATTAGTATTTCCGGTCATCACCAGCACCCTGTCAGTATTAACATCACCTGCAGGAATAATGTCCAGACTCGGGTTGATCGTGACGGGAGCCAAGGGAATGGCGGTTGCCAGTGCACTGCCCGATGCCACAGTCCATGTGACATTGCAATTAAACAGGCTCGCAGCACTCATGCCATACCCCGCCTGACTAATGTCTCGCTGCAATTGATACAACATCACTGCGCCATTACTTTGCGCATCTCCGCCACTAGTTGCGGTACGCTTTCGTCCCTCAGAAAGAGCAAAAACCTGCAGTATGACAATAACTGCCAGCATGCCGATCGCCAGTCCAACCATGATTTCCACCAAACTGAAACCCGTAGAGCGACGCACAGATAATTTAGAGCTCAACGACAATGTGTTCTCCTTTACCTAATTTGCGCAACAGTGACGTATTTATGCGGCTTATTATTAGACGCCTCACTCGGTGCAAGCCAATAGACAGTGATGGTTACCATCCCATCATTAGCCGTTCCAATAGATGTGACGTTTACCGTTGGCTGATATTCAGTTGCAGTAATTCCCGGCAGAGTGCTAGCCACCGCAGCCTTCCAATTAGTCAAATTCGTGGAAGTGCCATCTGCTGTATCGAAGTTGGCTTTTAAGGTTGCAGGAGTTCGATCGCTTACCCACATTTCCCCCAACAACTGATTGGCCAATAAACTAGCATCAGAGCGATACTTGGCATCAGTCACTTGCTTTACAGCGACGGACTGCATACCAACAAGGGCAAGTATGCCTAGAGAAAAAACAAGAATGGCAATCAGCCCTTCCAACAGCATCATGCCAGCTTGCTTATTTAAGGAAGTAACACGCACAGACATAACTCCTTAACATGCTTGAGGATCAGAGGGGCGGGTAAGTGCCGGATCGCACATACGAACCTGCCCTCCCGAGGTAACGATAACTCGCAAGCAGCGCATTACCCCACTCTCTGCGGCACAAGTACCGCCAGTAGGATTACTGACGTCGAAAATCGCATTATTTCCTGCTGGAAGCGTTCCGCTTGTTACTCTGCCTAAGCTATTAAAACTAAGCGTGGAAGTAAAAGTCGGGGCCGCATTTATTGCATTTGTTGACGCCACAACTTCCGACGTCGTCACTACCGCATTTGTCGATCCTTCAGCCGTGAGACGTGTTTGAATGATGGAAGGACAATCAGCTACACCATCGCTATCCAGATCAGCAACCGCTGTCTGACAACCAACGGTCCACGAAGAGCTAGAACCCAGGACAAATTGAATGTTCGCGTTCCTTCGAACAGCTTCTACCCGCGCTAGGCTGAGTCCATTTTGTATAGCCTCTGCTGCGTTACGAATTTTGCTATTCTGAATAAATGCACTGAAATTCGGTGCCCCCAAGGCAAACAAGACAGCAGCGATTACCAATCCGACCATTAGTTCGATCAAACTGACACCTCGCTGAGGTTGACGCAGAATTAGCACACGCCCCCCTTCTTGGTAGCCCAACAGCTATTATTACTAGTCCAACCGGAAGGTGCTCCAGTCGTCATTGTCGTTGCTTTGGTATTAGCTTGATCCACGGTGTAAGTAAAACCCGTCATCGTACCGGTGCCTACAGCTTGAAGTGTGAAGGCCGTCGCTGTTCCAGCCACAGAACAACTGAAAGTAAAATATTTACTAGATGTACTATCTGAGACACAAGGAGCATCTGTAATAGGTGCATAGGTGTGATTATCCTGAAAATATTGCTCCATCTGCACCCGCTTCGCCGCCAAATTGGATGTCGCATCTGGAATTTTTCCACGTATTACATAATCTCGGTATGCAGGAACTGCCACCGCAGCAAGTATTCCAATAATCGCAACAGTCACCATGAGCTCAATCAGGGTAAACCCCTTGGACCTGCGTAATGTCGGCAAAAATATATGTTTCATGGCATCTTTCCTGTAATTAACATTAATTTAAAGCAATCAATCGGTAGGGCCAGCCTCATCCGACAAACGGTGCAATTCAGGTTCTGAATGGTTGAGTCAACTGTGGTGCTTGCCACAACATAAGCCGATAGAATGAGCGGATATTATTCATACAACCTTACTCACTCATTTCGCGCATCATGTCCGAACACATACGCAGCAAACTCGCCCATGGCTTAGGCAACTTGATACTGGACCGCCCGCAGGCGATGAACTCACTCTCACTGCCGATGGTTCGCACGCTGATGCAAAGCTTGGCAGCGTGGCAAACAAATCCGGATGTGCGAGCAGTTGTCATCCGCAGCAGCCTCCCCAAAGCGTTTTGTGCTGGTGGAGACATCCGCTTCTTCCACGAAGTTGCACATGGCGGCCTGACCGGCGGTAGCGCATTGCTGGAGGATTTTTTTACTGAAGAATATGCTTTGAATCATTTGATTCATCACTATCCAAAACCTTATATCGCAGTCATGGATGGCATCGTGATGGGTGGCGGCATGGGGATTGCGCAAAGCAGCGCTGCTGCCAGCATACGCATCGTGACTGAGCGCACGCGCATGGCGATGCCTGAAGTGAATATCGGTTTATTCCCCGATGTAGGCGGCGGTTATTTCTTGTCGCGTCTTCAGGGAGAAATCGGCACCTATCTCGGGCTGACCGGAGAAATAGTCGGTGCAGCCGATGCGCTGTATGCAAATCTGGCCGATGTATTTATACCGCGCGCAGAGTTGCCAGCCTTACTGACCTTGCTCGAATCGGTCAAAGATAGTCAGTACCGTCAGGCCATCGAAGAGTTCGCCGCCCCGTTTGCTGCACAAATTAATCCTGCGAATAGCCTGCTTGCGCAACAACGCGATTTGATCGATCGTCATTTTGCACATAATGATGTAGCGACCATCATCGCATCCTTGAAACAAGATGATGATCCATTCGCGCAAAAAACTTGGGAGATATTGCTAAAGCGTTCGCCCTTGATGGTGCACGTATCACTGGAACAAATTCGACGTTCAGCCAAATTGGAACTAGCTGATTGCTTGCGCTTGGAACGTACAATGGTGCGCCGTTGTTTTGAACATGGGGAAACAGTAGAAGGCATACGCGCGCTCGTTATCGACAAAGATAATGCGCCGCAGTGGCGTCCTGCCTCATTTGAAGAAGTAACGCCAGAAATGATCGCACCGTTCTTTGACTCTGCCTGGCCAGACTATGCACATCCGCTACGCGAACTGAGTTGAAGCGAATAACGAGCGATTTTTTATCAAGAACCGAGCGGCATTACTCGCAACTCACATCTCTTCAATCATGAACAAGCGTCTATGCTCACGTATCGCATAGCGATCCGTCATCCCGGCAATGTAATCGGCAATGTCGCGCGCTTGCGTTGCCCCGGCCTGCGGAGCATCGCTGGGCGCCCGTTGATAATCTGGCGGCAATAAATTCGGTTCGCGCATGAAGGCATCAAACAATTCCGTCACGATGCGTCTCGCCTTGCTCGTCATGCGATTGACTTGAAAATGTCGGTATAGATTTTCGCGCAAGAAGCGTTTAAGCAGTGCAGCTTCCGCACGCATATTGTCTGAGAATGTAATCAAGGCATGCGCATTGCGCACATCGTCTACCGTTTTTAACTGCGCGGCTTGAATGCGTTGCTGCGAAGCTTCAATGACGTCGACGATCAACGCATTGATCATGCGACGTATCGTTTCATTGATGGCACGTCTCCCATTGATACCTGGGAACGCCAATTCGACTTGATGACGATGCCGTGCATAAAAGTCAACTTCATCTAACTGTGCCGTCGTGAGCAAGCCAGAACGCAAGCCGTCATCAATATCGTGATTATTGTAAGCAATTTCATCGGCCAGATTCGCCAGCTGTGCTTCCAGCGTCGGCTGTTTTTTATCGATGAAGCGCTGCCCTATCGCACCCAGTTTTTTTGCATTCGACAAAGAACAATGCTTGAGTATGCCTTCGCGCGTTTCGAACATCAGGTTCAAGCCATCGAACGCACCGTAGCGCTGCTCCAGCGTATCAACCACGCGCAGGCTTTGCAGATTATGTTCAAAGCCGCCGTAATCACTCATGCAAAGATTCAATGCATCCTGACCCGCATGGCCGAATGGCGTGTGACCAAGATCATGCGCGAGCGAAATTGCTTCAACCAGATCTTCATTCAAATGTAAATTACGAGCGATCGAGCGGGCGATCTGTGCGACTTCAATACTGTGTGTCAAGCGCGTGCGGAATAAATCACCTTCGTGATTGACGAACACTTGTGTCTTGTATTCGAGCCGACGAAAAGCAGCGGAGTGAATGATGCGATCGCGATCGCGTTGGAACTCGGTGCGCGATGAGGTAGAAGGTTCATTGAAGCGGCGACCCGTCGATGTATCGGAACGGGCCGCATATGGTGCCAAATGAGCTTCTATATTCATGTCAGCCTATGCTTGGACATGCGATGAGCGAATGACTGCTCAGGAAATGCATGCGTTCAATGTTTGCAACAACACTTCTTGCGGCACTGTCATGATGACTGATGTACCCAATGGTTTAAGCAAAATGAATTTGATTTGGCCGCCTTCATTCTTCTTATCGACTTCCATCAGTTCCAACCAACGCTCAGTGCCAAGATCAGGTGCGACTGTCGGCAAACCCGCAGCTTTGACAACTGCTGTAATGCGCTCTTTTGACACGGCATCGATGAAGCCCAAACGATGCGACAAATCTGCCGCCATCACTATGCCGCAACCGACGGCCTCACCATGCAACCAAACGCCATAGCCCATGCCTGCTTCAATCGCATGACCAAAGGTGTGACCGAAGTTTAGAATCGCACGCAAGCCACCTTCGCGCTCATCTTGACGCACTACATCTGCCTTGATTTCGCATGAGCGTTTAATCGCGTAAGCTAAGGCATCAGCATCTTTTGCCACCAGCTTGCTCATATTGGCTTCTATCCAATCGAAGAATGGCGCATCAATGATGGCGCCATGCTTGATCACTTCCGACAAACCGGCAGACAGTTCGCGGGCTGGCAATGTATTCAGTGTTGAGGTATCGGCAATCACGGCTTGCGGTTGATAAAATGCACCGATCATGTTTTTACCGAGCGGATGATTAATCCCGGTCTTGCCGCCGACGGAAGAGTCAACTTGCGATAACAATGTCGTCGGCACCTGGATGAATGGCACGCCGCGCATATAAGCTGCCGCAGCGAAACCTGTCATGTCGCCAATCACGCCGCCACCTAATGCGACCAAGGTCGTTTTGCGATCGCATTTTTCAGCCAGTAAAACGTCGAACACCTTCATCAGATTCGCCCAGTTTTTTTCTTCTTCGCCGTCAGGTAACACGATCTGCGTTACCTGCTTACCGGCAGCAGTCAGCGTTTTACTCACTTGCTCAAGATACAAGGGAGCAACCACGGTATTAGTCACGATGGCAACACGCGAACTGACAATGTGCGCGGCAAGTACAGCCGGATCACCAAGCAAGGATTGCCCAATCGTGATTGGGTAGCTGCGCGTACCGAGATCAACGTGCAAGGTATCGGCAGTAGAAGAGAGCTGAGACGTCATGGAATACTTTGATAAAGATTGATGATCCTGTTGCAACGATGCATGCGCCTCCGTCGGCACATGCTCGGGCCCAAGCTGAGACAAAATGGACTGCATCAGGAATTGTACGTTAGGTCGTCCGGTATCGATGACGATGTGCGCAATTTCATTATAGAAAGGTTCGCGCGTCCGGGATAATTCTTCTATGGTTTTGCGCGGATCAGCTGTTTGTAGCAATGGGCGATTTTTGTCGTGGCTGGTGCGCTGCAAAATGCTATTGACGCTGGCGCGCAGATAAATCACCGTGCCGCGCTCTTTAAGAAAGGCCCGGCTTTCAGGATTCAATACTGCGCCACCTCCCGTTGCCAAGACAATATCGTGTTGCGCGGTCAAGTCGCGGATAACTTCCGCTTCCCGCTGACGAAAGCTTGCTTCGCCTTCGATTTCAAAAATCAAGGGAATGGACGCACCGGTCCGCTCTTCGATTTCATGGTCGGAATCGATAAACCGTTTGTTTAGCCTTTTTGCCAGCGCACGACCGACTGTCGTTTTGCCGGCACCCATCAAGCCGACCAGAAAAATATTTCCACCCACTACAAACTCTCTCTAATCAGGCGCAGCAGCCAACATGGCTCTGCCTATAACCGGCATCCTACCTGATTGAAACCTTGTCGTTGAGAATTTTAGGTGTCAGGAAAATAAGTAATTCTGTTTTGTCGTTGGTACGACCGGTAGTTTTGAACAAATTACCAAGAACTGGAATATCGCCAAAGAACGGCACTTTAGATACCGAATCGCGTTCGGTTTGCTGGAAAATGCCGCCAATCACGACCGTACCACCGTTATCAATCAGCACCTGCGTCTTCACATGCTTGGTATCAATCGCAAAACCGGAACGGGTTTCTACGCCTACAGTATCTTTCGTCACATCAACGTCCAGGATCACGTTGCCATCCGGTGTGATTTGCGGTGTGACTTCCAGCTTCAAATTGGCTTTACGGAAAGACACACTGGTTGCACCGCTGCTAGTCGCTTGCTGGTATGGCAACTCTGTACCTTGTTCGATCAGGGCTTTCAACTGATCAGCGGTAATGACACGTGGACTGGAAATGACTTTACCTTTACCGTCAGCCTCTAGTGCCGACAGTTCGAGGCCAATAAAGCGAGTTGCTGCAGCGTTAAACAGGGTCAAGGCAACTGAGCCCGGAGTATTACTGTTGATTGTGCTAGCAGGCAAATTGACTGCGCTACTGCCCAAGGTCGGCGCACCCGCCGCGGTAGTGGCGCTCGTTTGTTTACCACCCAGCTCGAAGTTTCCTTGATTTTGTACACCAAACGACAATTTGGCACCCAAGCTGCTACTAAACTTATCATCCGCCTCAACGATACGCGCCTCTATCATGACCTGACGACTAGCAATATCGGTTTTTTTCACCAATGCACGAATCTCTTCCAGCTTGGATGCGATATCAGTAACGAACAATTGATTGGTACGCGGATCAACTACAGCACTGCCGCGCTTGCTCAGGATGCTACGGCTACCACCATCAATACCGAAAATCTGTTTAAACGCTTCCGCTTTTTGATAATTCAACTGGAATATTTCCGTTTTGATCGGCTCCAGCTCGGCGATTTGTGCACGTTGTTCCAGCTCTAGTTTTTCCTTCGTCAGCAATTCGTCACGTGGCGCAATCCACAGTACCGAACCATTCTTCCGCATATCGAGACCTTTAGCCTGCATCACGATATCGAGAGCTTGATCCCAAGGCACATCCTTCAGGCGCAGGGTCAAATTACCGCTCACCGTATCGCTGGTGATGATGTTCAAACCTGTGAAATCAGCAATCACTTGCAATACTGCACGCACTTCAACGTTTTGGAAGTTCAAGGACAATTTCTCGCCGCGATAATCACGCACACCTTGCCCAAGCTTGTTTGGCTCTTCTTTTAGCGGCTTGACCTCGATTACCAATTGCGTATCGCTTTGATAGGCACTGTGCTCCCACAAACCCTTAGGCTCAATGGTCATGCGCACATTGTCGCCTTGCTGCTGGGTCGTAACGATATTGACCGGCGTACCGAAATCAGCAACATCCAGACGACGACGCAAGACGTCCGGCACAGTCGTTTTCATGAAATCGACTTCAATCTTTTTACCTTGCTGACGTACATCCACTGCAACTTGGTTGTTCGGCAAATCGACAACGATACGACCTTCCCCATTATTACCACGGCGGAAATCGATATCACGCAACGCTTGTCGCCCGCTACTTACCTGCGCACCCGGAACAGGCAGACCAGCCGCATTAACCGGTGTCGCGACAGCACCAGTGCCATCGATGGTAACGATCACAGTATTGCCATCTATCGTCGTGGCGTAATTCAATGAACGCGTCAAATTGAATACCAAACGCGAACGATCACCTACCTGCACAATATTCGCGTTCCGAACATCGCCCAAGCCAATATCCTGCAAGCCTTTGCCAGTGGCATTCGCTGTATTCGCAAAATCAAGCGCAATGCGTGCCGGGCTGCTGATGGAAAATCCGACTGGCGGTTTAGCCAACGGATTTTTTAATGCCACCTTCACCACGACATTTGAGCCTTGCTGATTGGCCGTAATGGATTGAATTGCGTTTTCCTGTGCTGCCGCTACACCACCGATCGATAAGAGACCGACAAACGCAAATAGTCGCCACATTTTTTGCACCATCCCTTGAGAGCTTTTGAATTTTTTTTGTAACGCGATCATTTTTGCGACTCCTGCAACTCCAGCTTGGCTTCACGTTCGACCCAATCGCCGGCCGCATCTTGAACGACTTCTTTCAACGCTACTTCTGTATCGGTAATTCTGGTCACCATGCCGAGATTCTGGCCGATGTAGTTTCCTACCTTGACTTGATATATTGATTTGTCTACCTGCAACAAGGCATAGGTCAAACCCGGCTTGGTCAAGGTTCCAACCATCACCAAGGTATCCAGCGGATAACTTTCCAATGCTTCGCGACGCCTATCCAGATTGGGCCTGATCGAACCGCCATCTTTACGCGCCTTGGCCAATGCCACTGCCAGTTTGTTTGGGCTGTAAGGATCTTCTCTATCCTTGGCGTCATAAGTAAACGGCGTGAATTTTTTCGGCTCAGACAAAGGCTTGATGGACACACGCGTTTGCTGTCGGACTTCCTTCATCCACTGACTGACATCATCGGTCCCGCTATTACCGCAACCAAACAAACCGAATGCCAGCATGACCGGAGTAACGCGCTTCATGAATTGAATGAGCGTCATCATTTGCCACCTTTTTTCTTGCCGGCAGCGGCCTTGCGTTGTGCGGCAACTTCTTCGTCATCCAGATAACGGAACGTCTTGGCAACCGCATCCAAGGTCAAGGTATTGCCCTTGGCGACAACCAGATTCATATTATTCAAGGTGACGATACGCGGGAGGTTCGCAATATCGCTGGAAAACGCACCGACGTCGTGGTAACTCCCCGTTACCTTGATTGCGATTGGCAATTCCGCGTAGTAATCTCGCACGACGACCTGGCCCGGCTTGAACAGTTCGAATTGCAAGCCACGTCCCAAGCCAGCCTGATTGATGTCTGACAGAAGTGCATCCATCTCCGCCTTGCTTGGCAATTGTTTTTCCAGCGTGGAGACGTATTCATTGACTTGTTCTTTTTGCTTGCGCAAACCGACCAGATTAATCGCCTGCTGTACTTTGGATTTGTACGCATCTTTCAGCGTCAACTCTTCTGCAGCCGTACGATCAAGCTCATCCAACTGCTCGCTCCAGTACAAGTACCAACCAACACCAAGTACCGCCACCAGCACGCCAAGCGCGCACAACATACGCGGAACAACCGGCCATTGACCAGGATGCAAGCCATTCAGATCGCGGAACTGCGCGCTGATCGATTCACCGATATTTTTCAGATCTGCCATGATGCCTGTCTCATATCAAGGTTTCGGTGGAGTCGCGACTGACGCAACTCCCTTTGCATCTACCGCCGCAGGATCTTGATCCCGCGGACGCTTGATGCCGGCATTGATGGTGAATTCAAATACTTTCTTTGCATCCTTGCCCTGACCGATACCTGTTGAGCGAATCTCGATCAAATCCGGACGCTCTAACCAAGGCGAATGATTGCCAAGATTGCGTAGCAATTCAGAAACACGTTCATTCGATTGCGCGTAGCCATTCAACAGAACACGTTGTCCATCCTGCTTAAAGGATTTGAGATACACGCCTTCTGGAACTTGCTGCGCCAGTTCATCCATCAGATAAACCGGTTGATTGCGATCGCTTTGCAAATCTTCTACTGCTTGCTGACGCGCTTTCAAGGCTTCGATTTCCTGCTTCAGATTCGCCACTTCCTTGATTTCGCCATCAAGTCGCGTATTCTCGGTTTTAATGAAATTATTGCGCTCTTGTTGATCGGACAGCTGACTAGCAAAGAACGCACCTACCGCGATTACGATCAAGGCGCCGAAGATCCCGCTCAATAACATCAGAGCGACAAAATCCTTTTTACGTTGCTTACGCTTTTCTTCCCGATGCGGAAGTAAATTGATACGGATCATCAGTCAAACCTCCGCATCGCCAATCCGCATGCGACCAAATAAGCTGGTGCTTCTATGCGTAACTGTTTTTCTCGTACGTTCGGGCTAAGCTGCATCCCTTTGAAAGGGCTGACGACAGAGGTCGATAATTTGGTACGGTTGGCAACCATGTCCACCATGCCTGGAATGATGGCGCAGCCGCCAGCCAGGAATAATTGGTCGACACGTGTATAAGGCGTCGAGGTAAAGAAGAATTGAATCGCGCGCGTTACCTCAAGCGCAGCACTTTCCAGAAACGGTTCCAGTATTTCTGTCTGATAGCCATCTGGCAAATCGTTGTTTTTCTTTTTGATTTCTGCTTCTTCGTACGACAAGCCGTAGGTGCGAGTAATCTCTTGCGTCAACTGATGACCACCGAACGGCTGTTCGCGCTCATAAATCAATTGGCCATCTAGCAACATCGAGACATGCGTGACTTGCGAGCCTATCTGGAACAAACCCATGATCTGGCCTTGTCCGGCATTCGGCAATTGCTGAGTAATGCGATCAATAGCCGCACGTGCCGCGTAGGACTCAATATCCATGATAGTCGGCGTCAAACCGGCCGCTTCAGCGACAGCTACACGATCCTCTACTTTTTCTTTGCGGGTTGCGGCCAGCATGACTTCAACGTCATCTGGCGAATTTTCAACCAAACCGATCACATCAAAATCAAGCCGTACTTCATCCAACGCAAAGGGAATGTATTGGCTGGCCTCGGTTTCCACCTGCAATTCCAGCCCTTCTTCGGACAAACCGCTGGGAAGTATGATCTTTTTAGTAATAACTGATGCAGGCGGCATGCCCATCGCCACAAACTTGGCGCGCGTCCCGCTTTTTTTCCAGACGCGTTGGATAGCATCCGATACCAGATCGATATTTTCGATGTTGCCATCCACCACTGCGCCACGCGGCAGCGGTTCCGAGGCAAAACACTCAAGACGTAATTCGCTTTTTCCTACTTCAGACAATTCAACGAGTTTCACCCCGGAACTACTAATGTCTAAACCAATCAGCGGCGGATTCTTTTTGCCAAACAAGGAGCCAAAATCTAAAGCCAAGGGCAGTTCTCCCTAGAAACGTTATTTAGTATGTGAACGCGACGCCGTTTAGCTTGTCCAAACTCGAACTAATAGAAAAGCGATGTTTTTTCGATAAAATTCGTTTAAAAACGTATATTTAGAGCACATTGATAAAACGTTACATTAAATCGTAGCAACAAGCCTCCAAAAGTGTAAAGCAATTTCCACAAAGTAATTTGCAATTCCGTTGCCAAAAGTCCACGTAGCAAATGGGATGTTGTAATTAGCCCTATTTGTTACTGTTTGTTGGTCACAATTAAGTCACAATCTCGCCCCTTCACAGCAGCCAGCTATAATGGCCCGAATATCGATCTCTCACTTTTCCTCTCTGCATGGCTTCCAAACAATCACCGTCCGGCAGTACCGAACCAAAATCACCTAAACGCGCACCCAATCTGGCATTACGAATCAGCCTAGGAGTTATCGGCTTGATCGCAGGTTTGGGCGTCATAGGCGCACTGATACTGTTTTTTGCGTTGGCGATGGCGTATCCCAATTTGCCGGCACTGGATTCACTCACCGATTACCGGCCGAAAATTCCACTGCGCATTTTCTCCGCAGATAACGTATTAATAGGTGAATTCGGCGAAGAACGACGAAATTTGGTTCATATCAAAGAAATTCCGGACATTATGAAGAAAGCCGTACTGGCGATCGAAGATGACCGTTTCTTTGAACATGGCGGCGTGGATTACGTCGGGATCGTGCGCGCAGCAGTGCACAATCTGAGCGGCGGCACGCGCCAAGGCGCCTCCACGATTACTCAGCAAGTCGCACGAAACTTCTTCCTGTCGAGCGAACAAACGCTCAAACGCAAGATTTACGAAGTGTTGCTGGCGTGGAAAATCGAGAAGAACCTGTCGAAAGATCAAATTCTTGAGGTCTATATGAATCAGATTTATCTGGGACAGCGCGCTTACGGCTTCTCGTCCGCCGCACAGATCTATTACGGTAAGAAACTGCAAGACATCACGATAGCCGAAGCAGCGATGCTGGCGGGCTTGCCGAAAGCACCATCCGCCTACAACCCGGTCGTCAACCCAAAACGCGCCAAGTCGCGTCAGCAATACATCCTGCAACGGATGTATCAACTGGGCTATATCAGCGAAGCAGAATACAACCAAGCCAAAGACGAAGAGCTCAAGATCAAGACAAATAGCAGCGAATTCGGCGTACATGCTGAATATGTCGCGGAGATGACGCGTCAACTGGTCTACGAACAATTCAAGGAAGAAACTTATACCCGCGGCTTGAATGTCTTCACGACGATTACCAAGGCCGACCAAGACGCGGCCTACCTCGCAGTACGCCGCGGCGTGATGGACTATGAAAAACGCCACGGCTATCGCGGTCCGGAAAGCTATATCGAGATTCCGACTAATAAGGAAGAAGCTGAAGCCGCCATTGAAGTCGAGCTGGCAAATCACCCAGACAGCGACGATCTAGTCGCAGCCGTGGTACTGGAGGCCACGCCTAAGCTGGTCCGTGCAGTATTGGTCTCCGGTGAAGAAATTCAAATTGAAGGTTCTGGCCTGACCTTTGCCGCCAATCTGTTAAGTGAAAAATCGCCACCGAACAAGCGCGTCAAGCGCGGTGCAGTCATCCGCGTCATGCAAGAAGGAAAAACCTGGAGCATCATCCAGATGCCGGAAGTGCAATCCGCCTTCGTCGCAGCCAATACCAATGACGGCGCGATCCGTGCCCTGGTCGGCGGTTTCGACTTCAATCGCAATAAATTCAATCACGTCACGCAAGCGTGGCGTCAGCCCGGCTCGTCATTCAAGCCATTCATTTATTCCGCGTCGCTGGAAAAAGGCTTGTCGCCTTCCACCATCATCAACGATGCGCCTATCAGCTTCGATGCAGGCCAAACTGGCGGACAACCGTGGGAGCCAAAGAACTACGACGGCAAATACGAAGGTCCGATGACGATGCGCAAGGGCTTGGCCAAATCGAAGAACATGATTTCCATCCGCATCCTGCATAAAATCGGCGCGAAATACGGACAGGAATACATCACCCGCTTTGGCTTTGATGCAGACAAAAATCCGCCGTATCTGACCTTGGCGCTAGGCGCAGGCTCGGTGACGCCACTACAAATGGCCGCTGCCTACTCGGTTTTTGCCAATGGCGGCTACAAAGTCAGTCCATATCTGATTTCCAAAATCAGCGATGCCAATGGCAAGTTGCTGTCTGAAGTCAAACCTGACAAAGCCGGCGATGAAGCCAATCGCGCCATCGATGCACGCAATGCATTCTTGATGGATAACATGCTCAAGGGCGTCGTTACTTCTGGCACCGCGATCAAGGCGATGTCTTTGAAGCGTACCGATCTGGCTGGAAAAACCGGCACCACCAATGATTCCTTCGATGCCTGGTTTGCCGGATATCAACCCAATATTGTCGGTATTGCATGGATAGGTTTCGATCAGCCGAAAAATCTGGGGAATCGCGAAACCGGCGGCGGGTTGGCCTTACCGATCTGGATCAACTACATGCAAAAGGCACTGAAGGATGTGCCCATGGTTGAGCGCACCGTGCCGGAAGGCATCATCACCGTCAATGGCGACTACTATTACGCAGAAAGCCCACCAGGATTAGGTGTGCGTAATCTGGACGCGGGCGATGCAGCAACACCGTCGAATGCACCGACCAAGGATGAAGTAAAGAACGAATTGTTCTAATTCTGACAAGAAACTGCAACAATACAAAAAGCGGGAAGCCCTTAAGGTCTTCCCGCTTTTTTATTGGATACAACAACAATTCAATGCTTGTCGTGCAAGGTCACTGCTATACCGCCCTGCTTGCTGACCATTTCCGACAAAGCTGCAAATAACTCCGCGCCATCGCGTGTATTTACCCATTGCGTGCCATTGCCCTTGAAATGGAACCCGCCGGATTTTGCCGCCACCCACAATTCCTGCATAGGCGCCTGGCTATTGACGATGATTTTCGAGCCGTTATCGATGAATTCGATCTCCAGCACATTGCCGCTGCGCGTACATTCGACATCCAGATCGCTGGTATTGGCCAGATCTTCCAGCGTCGCCTCAATTTGGTCCAACGTTGCTTCTGCTTGCTTCAGGAATTCTGATTCGGTCATGCTACACTCCAACTCGTTTCGTTAAACAGTGATTCTAATCGTGAAGTCTCATTCTGGCTTATCGCGCTTCGTCGCGTTTCTTTACACTCTTGCCGGCATAGCCTGCATCAGTCTGCTCGCCGGTTGCGGTCAGCAAGGGCCGCTTTATATGCCCGGCAGCAAGCCGCCATCAGGCCAAACACGCAAGGCTGCACCAGTCATGCCGCCAGCAACGACTACTCCTGCGGCAGCAGACACCACGTCATCTGATACCAAGTAAACCCATCATGTCGCATTTTTCTTATCAAGACGGCGTACTCTGCGCGGAGGATACACCTCTGACGCAAATCGCCCAACAATTCGGTACACCAACCTACATTTATTCCAAAGCAGCGCTGGTGGAGAATTTCTCTTCCTACGCCGATGCCTGCAAAAAGCATGGCCGCAATGGTGATACTGCTCTGGTGTGTTATTCGGTTAAATCGAATTCCAATCTGGCTGTACTGAATCTGCTCAGCAAACTCGGCTCCGGTTTCGACATTGTCTCCGGCGGTGAATTATTACGCGTATTGGCTGCTGGTGGTTCACCACGCAAAGTCATTTTTTCCGGCGTCGGTAAATCGCGCGAAGAAATGCAACTTGCCTTGTCGCACGACATTCTATGCTTCAACGTTGAATCGATTCCTGAATTGCATCGCCTCAATGCAGTCGCGGCAGAAATGGGCAAGCAAGCCTCCGTTTCCTTGCGCGTCAATCCTAACGTCGATGCAAAGACGCATCCGTATATTTCGACAGGATTGAAAGACAATAAATTCGGCATCGCTTACGAAGACACGTTGACGACATACCGCGTTGCTGCAGCTTTGCCTAATATCAATGTAGTCGGCATCGATTGCCATATCGGTTCGCAATTACTGGACGATGCGCCTTTGCTGGAAGCAGTCGATAAATTGATCGAGTTGATCGATACCTTGGCGAGCGAAGGAATAGCTATCCATCATCTGGATATCGGCGGCGGCATCGGCATTAATTACGACAACGATAAACCGGTTGCAGTTGGTGATTATCTATCGCGTCTGTTTACCAAAATCGATGCATGGCGCAACAGCAAACACGGCGGCGCACCTATCAAAGTATTGTTCGAACCAGGTCGCTCTATCGTCGGCAATGCCGGCATCTTGCTGACTGAAGTGCAATACATCAAGCATGGCGAGACCAAGAATTTTGCGATCGTTGATGCCGCAATGAACGACTTGATGCGCCCAGCCATGTATGAAGCATGGCATGGCGTGCAACCTGTAGTGCAACGCGATTCAACGGCACAAACTTACGATGTAGTTGGCCCGGTATGCGAATCAGGTGACTGGCTCGCACGTTCCCGCGAACTGGCAATAGCAGAAGGCGATCTGCTGGCCATCATGTCGGCCGGTGCTTACGGCATGACCATGTCATCCAACTACAACACGCGTGGTCGCGCTGCAGAAATCATGGTGGATGGTGCAACGCCACACCTGATACGCAAACGTGAATTGGCGAGCGACCTGTTTGCGCTGGAATCTTTATTGCCTTGATTGTATGCATGCGAATAGGATAAGCACTGCTTATCCTATTCGATGATTAGATAACACTACCTGCGACCGCAGGCGCTTTCGCCCTCTTCTGCCACCACCAAAAAATCCGCAGCAACAGCAAGACAGCAACGATTGATCCAAAAATGATCGGTTGTTCGAAATCGTGTTTCCCCGCCTTCATCCACCAAAAATGCAAGATGCCCAGCATCGCAATCGCATAGACCAGGCGATGCAGCCATTGCCAACGCTTGCCCCCCAAACGTTTCACCATGCCATTCGTACTGGTAACAGCAAGCGGAATCAATAAGACGAATGCAGAAAAACCAACGGTGATGAAGGGACGCTTGAGCACATCTTTCCACATCTCAGCCAGATCAAAGAAATGATCGAACCAGAAGAAAGTCATGAAGTGCAGGCAGGCATAAAAGAAGGCGAACAAACCTATCATGCGACGCAATTTGAGCAACCAGTTCCATTTACTAAAACGTCGCAAAGGCGTCACCGCCAAAGTCATGCACAGAAAATACAGCGTCCAGTCACCCGTATTGCGCGTGATGAATTCAATCGGATTGGCGCCCAACTGATCCGTCATGGTAAATAACACCAACCGAGCAAACGGCAGCAAGGCCAGCGCGAATAAGATAGCCTTCAGTATCGTGAATTGGCGCGAAGAAGGATTAAGCGTCAGCATGATGCGCTCTTGATAGTCACGGAAATGAGCTTGATCAAAAAGTACCTTGTCAGCATCAGAAAAATTTCTTCAAGTCCATGCCCGCATACAGTGGAGCAACCTGACTATATCCATTGAACATCAAGGTTGGGCGCTTCTTGGTAAACAAGCCGTCTTCACCAATACGGCGCTCACTCGCTTGCGACCAACGCGGATGATCAACTTGTGGATTCACATTTGAATAGAAACCGTATTCGCGTGGTGCTGCCAGATTCCACGCCGTACGCGGTTGATCCTTGGTAAAGCGGATCTTGACGATAGACTTGGCCGATTTAAAACCGTATTTCCACGGTGTCACAATCCGCACAGGCGCGCCATTCTGATTCGGCAATACTTCGCCATACATGCCTAGCGTTAGCAGCGTCAGAGGATGATTTGCTTCATCAATGCGCAGACCTTCTACATACGGCCAATCCAGCACGGCACGATTCAAGCCCGGCATCGTTTCCTTATCTGCCACTGTCACGAATTCAACATACTTTGCGTTGGAATTCGGTTCGACCTTCTTGATCAATTCCGACAATGAATAACCTATCCACGGAATCACCATCGACCAACCTTCCACACAGCGCAATCTATAGACGCGCTCTTCCAGCGGAGCCAATTTCAGCAGACTATCCATATCCAGCGTCATCGGTTTTTTGATTTCACCTTCTATAGCAATCGTCCACGGATGCGTCTTCAGTGTGGAGGCGTAACGCGCGGGATCGCTCTTGTCGGTACCGAATTCGTAAAAATTATTGTAAGTCGTCGCGTCTTTGTAGGATGTTTGCTTATCCATCACGACATAAGCCGGATTCAGCTTGGCTGCGAGTTTTTGTGCAGTGGCGGATTGTGCGGCAAATGCTTCGCGCGTTGCCATTTCGAGCAATGCGCCACCGGCAATAGAGCCGACTGCAAGTTTTTGTATGAAAGAACGTCGCGCTTCAAAGACCGCACGCGGTGTAATTTCAGAGGCGTATGGAAGATCGATTCCATCCGAATTGCGTTTGATTAACATGGCAGCTCCGTATAAGGCTTGTGCTCATTAGTCTATTCAGACCCGACAACCTTACAGGAGTTTCAAAATAGAAAGGGGAAACCACAAATTCAGTTTCCCCTTGCCCGTTCTTTTCAGAATTGTGTCTTCGACGTGATGCCGATCTTACAGCTCACCGTAGGAGTGCAAACCGGACAGGAACATATTGACGCCCAGGAAAGCGAAAGTTGTTACCAGTAAGCCAATTACAGCCCACCATGCAGCAACCTTACCGCGCAAACCCTTCATCAAACGCATGTGCAGCCAGGATGCGTAGTTGAGCCAGACGATCAGCGCCCAGGTTTCCTTGGGATCCCACGACCAGTAACCGCCCCACGCTTCTGCCGCCCACAATGCACCAAGAATAGTAGCAATAGTAAAGAACGCGAAACCAACTGCGATCGCCTTGTACATCACATCATCCAGCACTTCCAGCGCAGGCAAGCGATCAACAAATATACCGTGCGACTTCAACAGGTAAGCGACGGCTACCATTGCCGCCAATGAAAACGTGCCGTAACCGATAAAATTGGCTGGTACATGTATCTTCATCCACCAACTTTGCAGAGCAGGAACCAGTGGTTGAATTTCTGCAGCATCACGGCTGACCGTATACCAAAGCAAAAAGCCAACAGCCGCTGAAATCACCAACAACACGAATGGCCCCAACTGGCGCGTCGCATAAACCTGCTCGTAATACAGATAAAAGAGTGCCGTGATCATGCAGAACAAAATGAACACTTCATACAGATTCGATACCGGAATATGACCAACATCGGCACCGATCAAATACGACTCATACCAACGTACCAGCATGCCGGTGAAACCCATGATCACCGCCGCCCAGCACAGCTTACTGCCGAGTGAAGCGCCGGTAGGTGAACGCGCGATCAATCCTCCCCAGTAAAACACTGTCGACAAAAGGAAGAGCGTGCTCATCCACAAAATCGCCGATTGGCTGGAGAGCAAATACTTCAGGAAGAATTTTTGATCGGCCATGGCCAGCGCGCCGCCGTACATCGAAATTGCTGAGAGCGACAACACCGCTAACAAAGCAATCAGCCAACGCACCGATTTCCAGTGCCAACCCAACCAGGCAAACGTAGGCGCGGCCAATACGAGGATTGCTTCCTCGTAGATATCCATATGATGGCCAAAGCGATTCAACGCAAACAACGACGCTGCCAGCAAGGCTGCGCCATATAACCAGTCCAGCGCCGACAGGCGCTTGAAGAAACCCGGTGGCTGCGTATAAATTTGATCTTGTACTGCGTCCATTGCTATCTCCGTAATGATTACTACCGACTTGCACTATGGCTTTTCACTTGGATAAAGCCGTACAAAGTTCAGTGTAAATTCTTGATCTGCATATCCTGCAAAGGCGAAACCGATAAGGGCAGCTCAGTATAGTTGAGTCTGCCCGTTAATTCAGTTTGTTACTTCTGTTCCGGCCCTGATTGCAGCAGTTGCTTTTTAAATATCTCAAACTCTTTTTCGAAGTCGAGTGTCTTGCGTTGTGAACTCATTGCCATGATTGCGCGCGCGCCATCATCTTCCGATTTGATCCAAATCCAGAGTCGACGTTCACGTATATAGAACATCGAGAACACACCGAGCACGAGCAACAAACAACCGAAATAAACAATATTCTTGCCTGGTGAACGTGTCACTTGCAATACCGATGCCTTGATTTCATCAAAGCCCTGCAACTGCAGGTAAACCGGCGCACCGTAAAAGAAAGAATCTGAAAATGCATTCGTTGCCAGTTGCAAAAAGCGACCGTGCTTCTCATCCAGTTCGATGGGTTTCAAACCTTCTTTTGCACGTGCGATTTGCCACAAATCCCACATGCTGCCATTCATGATTTTCATGAAAATATCAGCAGCCTTTTCCTGGTCTTCTGGCGGAATACGTTCGAGAAATTTCGACACGGCAATATAACCAGCATTCTGTCCGTCGCCGGCAAAAATCGTCAAACCTTTCAATGCCGAAGCCTGCAATTGCGCACGCAAGGCGCCAACGCCTTCACGCGATTCCGGCAATGCACGCTGCGCATAGCGTTGCGCCGCCAACAAACGCAAATCAGGATTCAGAATCGCTGCACGCAGACGCATCCACTCTTCCACCGTATCGTTATCATCAGCAGGAATGCGCAGGAAGCGGAACGGTTCGGCTGGCGACTCACGCATACCAGCGAGGAAAACATACGCGCCGTCTACCAGCACAGGCTGCATGTAGTTATGGTATTCACGTGCCTGGCCATTCTTGTCGCGCAATTTATATTGCACGCTTGGACCGACGTTCTTCAAATCCTTGTTATTAGCGTTTTTCGCTGCGGAGCCCAGGTGTTTGTCGAAACTGGATGACAAACCCTGATTCGGATTAACGGCGCGTACATCCTGCCCATTCTTCGCCATGTTCTCGACGTTGAATGCGCGGAAGCCTGACCATTCAACCGTGTAATCACCACCTTTGGCAGATTCAAGCGGTGTCGCACCACCTACCTCACCCTGCAAGGAAAATGCCGTGTGTCCAGTGCCCTGCATCGGATAACCAGCCAGCTTCAACTTGCTGCCACCATCTTCAAAACTCGACTGATACACCGCTACGCCACGATAGATCAGTGGTTCGTTCACCTTGATAGTGGCGGGAAATACTTTGCCGTTTTCATGATCAGTCACCACGACTTCGCTGGCAAACAACTTGGGCATGCCGGTCGAGTAGTAATCGATGATGAATTTTTTGAGTTGTATCGTGAAAGGCAAATCCTGAATCAGTACGCCATCTTGCTGCGCAATAATGGCCGTGCTACTGCTACTGCCTTCCGGGATCAGCGTATTGCCACGAAAGGTGGGATTGCCCAAACCCAGACGGTGCTGCGCTGGAATTTCTGCTATGACGCCGCTGCCTGAGAACGGCGTTTTATCGAACAATAATTTTTGTATGCGTATCGGCAACTCGGAGTCGAGCAAACCACCAATACAGATAATCACTATCGAGCTGTGCGCAAAAATATAGCCCCACTTATTGGCCGCACCTTGTTTGGCGGCAATCAGCGTGGCATTTTCTTTTTCAACGACTTTGGTTTTGTAACCGTTGGCAGTAACGCGCTCCAACATTTGTGAAGTCAAAGCAGCACGTGAAATATTGACCTGCCACTCTGCCTTGTGATGAAAGTTACGCAGCGATTGTTCACGCACGTTTTCGCGCCAGCTGCGCATGTCCTTCAACATCTTGGGCGCATTACGCAACAAGCACAGCGAAGTCGACGTCACAAGGAAGGCCATGATCAGCAAGAACCACCAAGTCGAATACACGGCATACAGGTTCAGCTTGCCGAATACCTCAAACCAGAAAGGCCCGAACTGATTGACGTAATTCGTCATCGGTTCGTTTTGCTTCAGTACAGTACCGATAATCGATGCAATCGAAATCAGTGTCAGCAAACTGATCGCAAACCGCATTGAAGACAACAACTCGACGGTATCCGCCAACCAACGGCGGCTGGTTTTTAATTCCCATCCGCCTGTATTTGTTTCTGTTTCGCTTGTCATTCCGTCATCCTAAAACCGCTACTAAAACCATACGCCGACCGTCAGTGTAGATGCTATCCGGTGTATGTTCGCGGTGTCTCCGTAAAAAGAAAAAAGGGGTAGCCTTAGCCACCCCTTTTTTTATTCATCTTCTGGCAATTATTTTTTTATTTCAAGCCAGCGACGTAATCTGATACTGCTTGAATTTCTTCATCCGACATACGCTTGGCGATGGTTGTCATCGGCTCGCTGTTCTTACGTGCGCCGGTGCGGAAAGCGATCAATTGCGCCGCTGTGTAGTCTTGATGCTGGCCAGCCAATCGTGGGTACTGCGCAGGAATACCTACGCCGTTTGCGCTATGGCAGGCTGCGCAAGCTGGAACGCTCTTTTCAGCAATACCACCGCGGTAGATTTTTTTGCCCAGTTCAACCGTATCTTTATTCTTGGCTGCGCCTGGGGATGGCTTTTGCTTGGCAAGATAGGCGATCACGTTTTGGATATCGTCTTCTGTCATGCCTTTGGCAATCGAAGTCATGATCGCGTTGTTACGCGTAGGGCCTTTGAAATCAACCAGTTGCTTATGAATATAAGCACCGTGCTGACCTGCAAGCTTGGGATTTTGTGAGATCGTCGAGTTACCTGCTGCACCGTGGCAAGCGATACAAGCGGTGACATTGCGTGTAGCGTCGCCCGTGTTGTAAAGCGCTTCGCCTTTGGCTGGATCAGCTTTAACGGCTTTTTTATCTTCAGAAGCGTTGGCGATAGAGGCAATTGCCAACAATGCAACGAACAAGGATTTTACGATTGGAGAACAAACACGATTCATTCAAACACCCTGGAGACTTAATTATTAAAATTTTGCCCGATTGGCGACGATTTACGGCCACTTAGACACGAGTTCTCTTCTGCGGCGCAACAATGCGTAACCCCTTATTGTACAATAGCTTTCCGGCATTTTTGCCACCCTTCAAGCATTTTCTGCTCATCCTATGTCCCTACTTTGGCAAGCCCGCTTCTTTACCACGGTCAATCATCTCCGTGACCTGCCAAATACGCAAGTCCCTGAAATCGCATTCGCCGGTCGCTCTAACGCAGGTAAATCTACTGCAATTAACATCCTGTGCAACCAGAAAAAACTGGCTTTTGCGTCCAAAACACCGGGCCGTACACAGCACATCAACTATTTCTCCATTGGTGGCGCGCATGTCGGCCAACATCGTAAAGATGAAACCAAGGTAGATGAAATCCGCGGCCTGCTGGTGGATTTGCCTGGCTATGGTTACGCACAAGTGTCAGGCTCGGCCAAGCTGCACTGGCAAGAATTGCTGGGCGATTACGTACAACGTCGCGAACAACTCGCCGCCTTGGTATTGATTATTGATTCACGTCGTCCGTTTACCGATCTTGATATCCAGATGCTGGAATGGTTTGCCCCAACCGGCAAGCCGATACACTGCCTGTTGACGAAATCCGACAAACTCAACCGCAACGATTCGGCCAATGCCTTGCGCACTGCGCGTACCATCCTTGGCAGCTACGTGGATGAAAACGGCGAACCGTTTCCATTTACGGCACAATTATTTTCGGCGCTCAAACGCAGCGGCCTCGATGAAGCCAATGACAAGATAGTGGAATTGTTAGGATTGAATGTCGAACCGCCAGAAGCAGCGAACGACACAGATACAAATGATGTCTGACGAATAAGTACACGCCGGGCAAAAAAAGGCCCTGGAGAAAGGGGAGTATCTCCAGGGCAATAATGCCATATCGCGCTTGTGCGACCTGGCCCCGCTCAGGGAGGAGAAGCGGGAGATGCAAAGCACCCGCTACTAGGATGAGCATACGGTAAAAAAGTTTCATTTATTTTTCCCGTTTTTTTAACAACCCTCATTTTGTTGAATGACCGCCATGTCCAAACTTTTATCCAATGCACAATTTCCCGCGGTACGGATGCGCCGTATGCGCAAGGACGCCTTCTCGCGCGCGATGATTCGCGAGAACGTAGTCACACCGGCCGATCTGATTTATCCGGTGTTTATTACCGAAGGCGAAAACCAGCGTGAAAAAGTGTCATCCATGCCGGGCGTGGAGCGTCTTTCTGTTGATTTATTATTAAGCGTGGCGGAAGAATGCGTAGAACTGCATATTCCGGTCTTGGCATTATTCCCCGTCATTCAAGCCTCGCTGAAAACACCTGATGGCATCGAGGCAACCAACCCGAACGGCCTGATCCCACGCGCCGTACGTGAGTTAAAAAAGCGTTTCCCTGAATTAGGCATCCTGACCGACGTCGCGCTCGACCCATACACCAGCCACGGCCAGGACGGCGTGATCGATGCACACGGTTATGTACTCAACGATGAAACCTGCGCCATCCTCACCAAACAAGCGCTGGCACAAGCCGAAGCCGGTGTCGATATCGTTGCACCGTCCGACATGATGGATGGTCGCATCGGCTCCATCCGCTCCGCGCTGGAATCGCATCATCATATTTACACGCGCATCATGGCGTACTCTGCCAAATACGCATCGGCGTTTTACGGCCCATTCCGCGATGCAGTCGGCTCTTCCGCGACGCTGGGCAAAAGCAACAAGTCCACTTATCAAATGGATCCAGCCAACAGCGACGAAGCCTTGCGTGAAGTTGCCCTGGATCTGGCTGAAGGTGCAGACATGGTGATGGTCAAACCAGGTATGCCGTATCTGGACATCGTGCGTCGTGTCAAAGATGAGTTCAAGGTCCCGACCTTTGCCTATCAAGTCAGTGGCGAATACGCGATGATCAAGGCCGCAGCGCAAAATGGCTGGCTCGATCACGACAAGACCATGATGGAATCCATGATCGCATTCAAACGTGCTGGAGCCGATGGCGTGCTGACTTACTTTGCACGCGATATCGCGCGACGCCTGAAACTCGGCTGATCACGGATTAGGAAGTCAGTAGAAAAACAAAAAGCGTCCAAATGGACGCTTTTTTATTTGCAGCAATACCGATTATTTATTCGGTTGTGGTGTCAGGCGCAGATAAGGACGCTCAGCCTTGTAACCCTTAGGATACTTCTGCTTGATGACTGCCTCATCCTGTACCGTCAGCGGAATGATCACGTCATCGCCATCGCGCCAGTTACCTGGTGTTGCAACGGTGTAACCATCAGTCAATTGCAAGGCATCGATCACGCGCAGCACTTCATCGAAGTTACGGCCGGTGCTCATAGGATAAGTAATTGTCAGACGGATTTTCTTTTGCGGATCGATCACGAACAGCGAACGCACGGTAGCCGTCGCCGATTGATTCGGATGGATCATGTCATACAGAGTGGAAACCGATTTGTCCGCATCCGCAACAATAGGAAAACCAACCACGGTTTTTTGCGTGGCTTCGATATCCTTGATCCACTCGACGTGCTTGTCTGCTGGATCAACCGACAGTGCAATCGCTTTCACATTGCGTTTGTCGAACTCAGGTTTCAGCTTGGCGGTCAGGCCCAGCTCAGTCGTGCAGACCGGTGTAAAGTCAGCTGGATGCGAGAATAAAACAACCCAGGAATCGCCTGCCCATTCGTGAAATTTTATTTTGCCGATCGACGAATCTTGCGTGAAATCGGGGGCAGTATCGCCTAAACGTAAAGTCATTGCTTTCTCCTTTGCACTGTAATCATTAAAGTCTGACTATAGCCCTGCCAGACCACTTTCCCAACGACAAATAACAACTATACAAATAACGAGGAGCTATGATCATAGCGCAAGCTGCGTCGCACTTAAAATTGCTTGATCAGTGCCAATGATTGCGTGAACTTGTCTGCGTTCTGAAAACCAATGACACGCCCGCCCTGGATTTCCTGACCGGCCTTATCAAAGAAAATAATGCCCGGCGGTCCGAATAAATTGAAGCGACGCAACATGGCTTTGTCTTCTGCATCGTTCGCCGTCACATCGACCTGCAGCAGAACCATTTCAGCGAAGTGGGTACGCACACGCTGATCAGTGAAAGTCAGCTTTTCCATCTCGATACAAGAGACACACCAATCCGCATAAAAATCCAGCATCACATGTTTGCCTTTAGCCTGCGCCAAAGCGGCGTCCAGATCCGCTACCGTTTTAACATGCTTGAACGTCACCTTCTCTTGACGCTCGCCTTGCAAATGTTCAAGCGGTGCCAATGCATCACGGCCACCGGTTGCGACGCCTACCAATTGCAACATGCCGAGTACGACGCAAATCAAACCAACCGCCTTCGAGAACCAACCACCTTTTGCGCCCCACAACAAGTAGGCGCCATAACCAACCAGCAGCGCAGTCCAGCCCAGCATTTGCGCAACAGCAGGAATCACCGGCGACACCATCCACAAAGCGACGACCAGCATCAGCACGCCAAAGAAACGCTTGACCGCATCCATCCACATCCCGGCACGCGGCAACAAAGCGCCTGCTGACAAACCGACTAGCAATAAAGGCACACTCATACCGATCGCCATCGTAAACAGAGCACTGCCACCTATCATCACATCACGAGTCTGGCTGATATAGACCAAGGCACCGGCTAAAGGAGCGGCCACGCAAGGACCAACTATCAGGGCCGACAAAGCACCCATGATGAACACGCCGATTAACTTGCCGGCAGATTGCTTCTCCGATGCCTGCGTCAATTTGGTTTGTATTGCTGCTGGCATCTGCAATTGATAAACATCAAACATCGACAAGGCCAGTACAACCATCAAAATAGCGAAGGTACCCAAGACCCACGGATTCTGTAGCGCCGCTGCCAAGCCTTCACCGATCAAGCCCGCTGCCGTGCCGAGCAAGGTATAGACGATGGCCATACCCAGCGAATACACCAGCGCCAATACAAAGCCGCGACTACGCTTTACTTGCGTGCCTTCACCCACAATGATGCTGGAAAGGATAGGCACCATAGGCAAGACGCAAGGCGTAAACGCCAGCCCCAAGCCCAGCAAAAAGAACAATGGCAATATGGTCAGCAACTTCCCGCTTTTCAGCGAACGTTCTATCTGCCCCATTTCAGATTCAGGCAAAGCATTGCCTGCCTGCGCAGCAGGGGTAGACGATGACAATATCTCTGCTCCGCCGCCTGCAACCGATAAACGCGCCTCGGAATCCATAGGCGAATAGCACAAGCCTTTATCCGAACAACCCTGGCTGGTCGCTATCAATGTGAACGGTGCAGAGGCCTCTACCGGAATACGTATCGTCACACTATTGCGATACGTTTCGACATCCTTCTGAAACGTTTCATCGAATTTGATTTTTCCATCAGGAATAATCGGCTCGCCCAATGTTGCACCAGCGGCTTTGAATGCAAAGCGTTCACGGTACATGTAATAACCGTCGGCGATCGCATAAGTGACTACTATTGTTTTTGCATCGTCCATGCGCGCAGAAAATTTGAACGCTACTTCAGGGTTCAAAAAATCTTCATCAGCGTGCACAAGCGGCGCCAAGCCGCACAATACAATTGCGAGCAAAAAGCCGCGCAGCATCAACATCCATTTCTTAAACATCACTATCCTTATTTGTTTCCTGCCTCACCCAATCGAGATAGACCGACAAACCTTCAACAACGGGAACTGCAATAATTTCCGGCACATCGTATGGGTGCGCGGCCTTGATCGCTGCTTCCAATTCGGTGTAACGCGCTTGTGTCGTTTTAATATGTAGCGTTACTTCACTTGCCTCTTCAATCACGCCTTGCCAGCGATACATAGATTGCACTGCAGGCAAGATATTCACGCACGCAGCCAAACGTTGTTCAAGCAAGTGCTGCGCTAACTTCTTCGCGCTTTCTATATTGGGCACATTGCTGCACACCAACAATACTTGGCCTGTTATCGACATGCGTATTCAACCTTCGTTCAATTCAAGAGACGTTTGCGCGTCAATACGATCGCCACATAAAATCCTGCGACGCAATATATAAGCAATATGCCTATATCCAGCACCGGCGTTGGCGGCCAAGTACCCAGAATCAGTGGGCGCACCAAATTCACCGCGGCACCCAGCGGCAATATACTGGAGATCACCTGCAACCACGATGGCAATTGCGCTATCGGATAATACACACCTGACAAAAAGATCATCGGCGTCAACACCAGCGTGAAATAGTAGGTGAAGAAATCGTAGCCTTTAGCCAATGCATTAATCACCAAGCCTAGGGATGCGAACATCATGCCGATCAAGAACAGCAAAGGCACTACGAGGATAGTATGCCAATGCAAACCTATACCTAGAGCAAAGATCACGCACAGGATCGCCACACCCGAGATCAAGGCCTTGGTCGCTGCCCACAACATTTCTGCCAGCACCACATCATCCAGTGATAGCGGCGCATTCAACAGCGCCTCCCACGTCTTCTGCACATGCATGCGCGAGAAAGCTGAATACAGCGCCTCAAACGAAGCCGCCATCATGATGGACATGCATATCGAGCCAGATGCCAGATATTGAATATATGGAATGCCATTCACATGCGTCAGCAAGCTACCGAGGCCATAACCGAAAGCAACCAGCGTAATCAATGGATCGGCAATATTGCCCAGCACGCTGGCACCTGCCAGTTTTTTCCACACTAGGAAATTGCGTTGCCAGACTGGGAAGGCGCGCAGCGAAAAAGTAGGCAAAGCGTATAAGGTCGATTTCAATCTCGCATCTCCCTACCGGTCAATTTTAAAAACACATCTTCCAGATTGGCTGGACGGTGAACGTAGCGCACATTGGGCGTTTTATCCAAACCATCAAGCAAGGCTTGCGCATCATTGGTATAGCAAAAGATAGTTTCACCGCTGACTTCATAACGCGCTGATTTTGCCCGTCCTTCCGCTGCACCCCATGCTGCTGCACCATCGCCATAGACTTCGACCACTTGTGCCTCAATATGTTGCGCAATCAAATCACGTGGCGAACCTTCTACAATTAATTTGCCATGATCCATCACGGCGAGACGGTCGCACAGGCGCTCCGCCTCATCCATGAAGTGTGTGGTCAGGAATATCGTTTTGCCACGTGCCAGCAGCGCTTTCAGACGTTCCCAGATCATGTGGCGCGCCTGCGGATCGAGACCGGTGGTCGGCTCATCCATAAAGATCAGATCAGGATCGTTAACCAAGGCACGCGCCAAGGTTAAACGGCGCCGCATGCCACCGGACAACTCGCCAATACGCGCGTCTTTTTTATTCGTCAGATTGGCAAATTCCAGCAGCGATGGAATACGCGTCAGTATTGTTTTGTCATCGATACCAAAGTAACGGCCAAAGACCAGCAGGTTTTCCGATACGGTGAAATCAGGATCCAGATTATCGCCTTGCGGTACGACACCGACACGCGCACGTGCTTCGCGCGCATATTGTGGAATCGCGTGACCAACCAGCGTAATCGTGCCACTGTCAGGCGTAGTTAAGCCCAGGCACAGACGCAGTGTCGTTGTTTTACCTGCGCCATTTGGCCCCAATAGCCCATAGCATTCACCGCGCCGCAATGCGAATGACAAACCATCAATCACCTTGCTGGTTGCAGCATGGCGGCCAAACGATTTATGCAAGTCGACGACGGAGAGAATAGAAGAATCGGACATGAGTAACGGTTCTTTATTAAGAGCGTCCATCTTGCCACAAACATCTTTGTCGTTCTGAAAAAGCAAAAGCCAGGCTATGCCTGGCTTTTGTCATCTATGCAAACCGCTTGCGCGGTCGCTTACTTATTCGCCGCTGGTATCGTCAACAGCTTCAGTTGTATCTGGACGATCAACCAATTCGATAAATGCCATAGGTGCGTTGTCGCCAACACGGAAACCCATTTTCAAGATACGCAGGTAGCCGCCATTGCGGTTAGCGTAACGTGGACCGAGTTCAGCAAACAGTTTGACAACCATTTCACGATCGCGCAGGCGATTGAAGGCGAGACGCTTGTTTGCCAGGCTGTCGGTTTTGCCGAGAGTCAGGATCGGTTCAATAACGCGACGCAGTTCTTTTGCTTTTGGCAACGTTGTTTTGATTGCTTCGTGACGCAGCAAGGAAACAGTCATGTTGCGCAACATAGCAAGACGATGCGAAGAAGTACGATTTAATTTACGAAGGCCGTGACGGTGACGCATGGTAATTCCTTTCTAGTTTGAGTTTAAATCCAGTTCTTCTATCGACACTGCATAGTGCAATGACGCGGACCGGTATCTATAAATTTTACGACGGTGGATTCTACTACAAAAACCATTGGGGCAGAGTCGCCTCTACCCCAACTTAAATTACTTCTCCAAACCAGCTGGCGGCCAGTTTTCGAGTTTCATGCCCAACGTCAAACCGCGGGATGCCAATACTTCCTTGATTTCATTCAAGGACTTACGGCCGAGGTTAGGCGTTTTCAACAATTCATTTTCGCTACGTTGGATCAAATCACCAATGTAGTAAATGTTTTCTGCTTTGAGGCAGTTAGCCGAACGCACTGTCAGTTCCAGATCATCGACTGGGCGCAACAGGATAGGATCGACGGCAGGTGCACGTGAAGGTGCATCTGCTGGCGCTTCTGTGCCTTCCAGAGCAGCGAATACATTCAGTTGATCAACCAGAACGCGCGCCGATTGGCGTATCGCTTCTTCTGGCGAGATCACGCCGTTTGTTTCGATGTTGATGACCAGCTTGTCCAGATCGGTACGCTGTTCAACACGAGCCGACTCAACTGCGTACGACACGCGGCGAACTGGCGAGAACGAAGCGTCCAGAATGATACGGCCGATAGTCTTGTTGGTATCTTCCGACAAGCGACGAACGTTACCTGGTACATAGCCACGGCCTTTTTCGACTTTGATCTGCATGTCGAGTTTGCCGCCGGCGGTCAAGTGAGCAATCACGTGATCCGGGTTGATCAGCTCAACGTCGTGTGGCAATTCGATATCGGATGCCAACACTGGGCCTTCGCCGTCTTTCTTCAGAATCAAGGTGACGTCGTCACGGTTGTGCAACTTGAACACAACGCCCTTCAGATTCAACAACAGATCAACAACGTCTTCCTGCACGCCGTCGAGTGACGAGTATTCGTGAACTACACCAGCGATAGTGACTTCTGTTGGCGCGTAACCAACCATCGAAGACAACAGAACGCGACGCAGCGCGTTACCCAAGGTGTGGCCATAACCACGTTCGAACGGTTCCATTACGACTTTAGCGTGACCGGCACCGAGCACTTCAACTTCAATAATACGTGGCTTCAACAAACTGTTTTGCATGAAATGTCCTTTTCAATACCCTCGGCTCATTACACCGATAAGGCTGATGGCATTACGAGAAAAGCCCACCAGAAGGTGGGCCGGGGATTCAGTATTAACGGGAATACAATTCGACGATCAACGATTCGTTGACGTCGTTAGCGATTTCGCTACGATCTGGAGAGGACTTGAAAGTACCTTCCATTTTCTTAGCATCAACAGATACCCATGATGGCATACCGATTTGTTCAGCCAAGGACAAAGCCTCAACGATACGCACTTGTTTTTTCGATTTTTCACGAACGGCGATTACGTCGCCCGGTTTAACTTGGTACGAAGCGATGTTGACAACGATACCGTTGACGGTGAACGCTTTGTGCGAGACCAACTGACGGCCTTCAGCACGTGTCGAACCAAAGCCCATGCGATACACGACGTTGTCGAGACGCGCTTCGAGCAATTTCAACAATGTTTCGCCGGTATTGCCTTTACGGCGGTCGGCTTCTGCGAAGTAGCGGCGGAACTGACGTTCCAAGATGCCGTACATACGTTTAACTTTTTGCTTCTCACGCAATTGATTGCCGTAGTCAGAGGTACGAGCACCGGAAGTGCGACCATGTTGACCAGGTTTCGAATCAAGTTTGCATTTCGAGTCCAGCGAACGACGTGCGCTTTTCAGGAAAAGGTCGGTACCTTCACGACGGGAGAGTTTTGCTTTAGGTCCAATATAACGTGCCACGAGAATTTCCTTTAGATAATGACGCCCCGAATGAATCTTCTTGCGAAAACCAATTCACTGAGCGCTAGTCTGACAAATCTGCAATCAGACAGTGGGCTTACTTAAGAACAAAACCCGCCAAGGTCTTTGGCGGGCGAATTACGGCACAACAAACTACCGTTGATACAACAAATGCTTAGATACGACGACGCTTTGGTGGGCGGCAACCGTTATGTGGCACTGGTGTAACGTCTTGAATCTGGGTAATTTTGATACCGAGATTGTTCAACGCACGCACAGCCGATTCACGGCCTGGGCCTGGGCCCTTGATGCGAACTTCCAGATTCTTGATGCCACATTCAATCGCGACCTTGCCAGCTGCTTCTGCTGCAACCTGCGCTGCAAACGGAGTCGATTTACGCGAACCCTTGAAGCCAGCACCGCCAGACGTTGCCCATGACAGCGCATTGCCTTGACGATCTGTGATCGTGATGATGGTGTTGTTGAAAGACGCGTGTACGTGCGCGATGCCTTCAGCAACGTTCTTTTTAACTTTCTTACGCACACGTGCTGCTGCGGCGTTATTAGGTGCTTTTGCCATTATTCTTTCCTTGAATCCGACGTCTAATCGAACTACTTACTTGAATTATTTCTTCAGCGATTGTGCTGCTTTACGCGGACCCTTGCGAGTACGTGCATTCGTACGTGTACGCTGACCACGGCAAGGCAAACCTTTGCGATGACGCATACCACGATAGCAACCCAAGTCCATCAGGCGCTTGATGTTCATCGAGATTTCGCGGCGCAGATCGCCTTCGACGATGAATTTTGCAATCTCATCGCGCAGCTTTTCGAGCTCGTTGTCGTCCAGATCTTTGACCTTTTTAGTGGTCAGAACACCGGCTGTGTCGCAAATTTTTTGCGAACGTGGGCGGCCAATACCATAAATAGCGGTCAGACCGATTACAGTATGTTGATGGTTGGGTACGTTTACCCCTGCGATACGTGCCATTCGTTATTCCTCAATCAATAACGTTAAATTAACCTTGGCGCTGCTTATGACGCGGTTCGATGCAAATTACTCGAACGACGCCCTTGCGCTTGATGATCTTACAGTTGCGGCAGATCCGCTTGACTGATGCGAGCACTTTCATTTTTGCCCTCTTTCTTACAGTTCTTGATTCGTTTTTAAAGTTACTTAGTACGGAACACAATACGTGCCCTACTTAAGTCATAAGGTGTCAATTCTACCGTCACCTTGTCGCCAGGCAAAATGCGAATATAGTTCATGCGCATTTTTCCTGAAATATGACCAAGCACTACGTGCCCATTTTCCAACTTAACTCGAAATGTTGCGTTTGGAAGATTCTCTAGAATCTCCCCCTGCATTTGGATTACGTCGTCTTTTGCCATTCGTTTGCCCGTTTTCCTTCGCGCTTAGCGCGTTGGAATCCCGCCCTTGAAATTCGCTTTGCGGAGCAACGATTCATATTGCTGCGACATCACGTAGTTTTGCACCTGTGCCATGAAGTCCATCGTTACCACCACAATAATCAGAAGTGATGTTCCACCGAAGTAGAACGGTACCTTCCAACGAGCGATCAAGAATTCAGGCAGCAAACACACCAGCGTAATATAGACCGCGCCAGCCAATGTCAACCGAGTCAAAATCTTATCAATATACCGAGCGGTTTGATCACCAGGACGTATACCTGGAACAAACGCACCACTCTTCTTCAAATTATCGGCTGTCTCTTTGCTGTTGAATACCAAAGCGGTATAGAAGAAGCAGAAGAAAACAATCGCAGCAGCATACAGCAAAGCATGAATCGGCTCACCTGGTGCCATCGACGCTGCAAGATCCTTCAAGAACAGGACAAACTTGCTTGTCGTTTCACCCGATGTGAACCAGCTCGTAATCGTCGCCGGGAACAAAATAATCGACGAAGCGAAAATCGGAGGAATCACACCAGCCATATTCAACTTCAATGGCAAATGACTGCTTTGACCACCGTAAATCTTGTTACCCACTTGACGCTTGGCATAGTTCACCAAGATCTTGCGTTGGCCACGTTCAATGAACACAACCAGATACGTTACAGCAGCAACCACCAGACAGATCAGAATTGCTGACAGTGCATTCATCGAACCGGTACGAACCAATTCAAACAAACCTGCAACTGCACTTGGCAAACCTGCCGCGATACCAGCGAAAATGATGATCGAGATGCCGTTACCCAAACCACGTTCGGTAATCTGCTCACCCAACCACATCAAGAACATTGTGCCGGTTACCAGCGTAATGACTGTCGTGAGGCGGAACGCCATGCCTGGATCAATGACCAGACCAATTTGCGATTCCAGCGCCACTGCGATACCCAAACCTTGAAAGGTCGCCAACAATAACGTGCCGTAGCGTGTGTATTGTGTGATCTTACGACGGCCTGATTCGCCTTCTTTTTTCAACGCTTCCAACTGCGGAGACACTACCGACATTAATTGCATGATGATCGATGCAGAAATGTACGGCATGATACCGAGCGCAAAAATCGTAAAGCGGGACAACGCGCCACCCGAGAACATGTTGAACATGCCCAAGATACCGCCTTGATTTTGCTTAAACAACTGCGCTAACTGTTCCGGATCAATTCCTGGGACAGGAATGTGTGCACCGATACGAAATACAACCAATGCACCGAGCAAGAACCAGAGGCGACCCCATGGAAATCCACTTGTCGCACCCTTAGCAAGCTGAGGAGTAGTCGCCAATGTTTACTCCGTTATCAGACTACAAACTTACGCAACCGAACCGCCAGCGGCTTCGATCGCTGCTTTTGCGCCTTTTGTTGCGATCAAGCCTTTGAGCGTCACTTTTTTAGTGATCGAACCGGACAAGATAACGCGAACAACACGTGCGAGCTCACCGATAACGCCGGCTTGTTTCAATGCCAGGATATCGACTTCCGTCACTGGCAATGCTTCCAGATCGGACAAGCGAACTTCTGCTTTGTATGGCGTTGCCAGCGATTTGAAACCACGCTTAGGCAAACGACGTTGCAAAGGCATTTGACCGCCTTCGAAACCGACTTTATGGAAACCGCCTGAACGGGATTTTTGACCTTTGTGACCACGGCCCGATGTCTTACCCAGACCGGAACCGATACCACGGCCGACGCGTCGCTTGTAGTGCTTAGCGCCGTCTGCTGGTTGAATGCTATTCAATTCCATGATTTTCTCCGTGCGCAAGCCGAGGCTTACGACACTACTTTCACGAGATACGATACTTTGTTAATCATGCCGCGAACTGCCGGTGTGTCTTCCAACTCGGATACCGAGTTGATACCGCGCAAGCCCAGGCCGCGAACGGTAGCGCGATGTGTTTCGCGGGTACCGATCAAACCTTTGACCAATGTAACTTTAACTGTCTTTGCCATTGTGCTCACCTTAGCCCAGAATTTCTTCAACAGACTTGCCGCGCTTAGCTGCAATTTCCGAAGCAGTGTTCATTTTTGCCAAGCCGTCCAGTGTTGCACGAACCATGTTGTAAGGATTGGTCGAACCAGTGGATTTCGCCACAACGTTCGTTACACCCATTACTTCAAAAATTGCGCGCATTGGACCGCCAGCAATCACACCAGTACCGTCTTTAGCTGGCAGCATCAAAACTGATGACGCGCCGTGCTTGCCGGTTACCATGTGTTGCAAAGTACCGTTTTTCAACGTGACTTTGATCATTTTGCGGCGCGCTTCTTCCATTGCTTTTTGCACTGCGACCGGCACTTCTTTCGATTTGCCTTTGCCCATACCGATGCGGCCATCGCCATCACCGACTACAGCCAATGCTGCGAAACCCATGATACGACCACCCTTGACCACTTTGGTCACACGGTTGACCGCGATCATTTTTTCGCGCATGCCATCATCCGGCTTATCGCTTTGCATTTTGGATTGCATTTTTGCCATGACGATTCTTCCTTAGAACTTCAGACCAGCTTCACGCGCAGCTTCAGCAACTGCTTTGACGCGGCCGTGATAACGGAAACCGGAGCGATCGAACGCAACTTCGGCGATTCCTGCTTTCAGTGCTTTTTCTGCAACGCGCTTGCCTACCAGTGCAGCAGCGGCAGTATTACCACCTTTACCGGACTGACCAGCCAACTCTTGGCGCACTTCAGCTTCTAATGTCGATGCTGAGGCCAAAATTTTGGCATCTGGTCCGATGATGCTAGCGTAGATGTGCAAGTTGGTGCGATGCACTGCCAGGCGAATCACCTTTAACTCAGCGATCTTTGCTCGAGTTTGGCGTCCGCGGCGCAGACGTGATTGTTTCTTATCCATCGTCAACCCTTACTTCTTCTTGGTTTCTTTAATCACAACCACTTCGTCCGAATAACGAACGCCTTTGCCTTTGTAAGGCTCAGGACTGCGGTATGCGCGGACTTCAGCAGCCACTTGACCAACTTGCTGGCGGTTGATGCCTTTGATCAGGATCTCGGTTTGCGTCGGTGTTTCCACTTTCACGCCGGCTGGCATTTGGTGTACTACAGGATGCGAGAAACCCAACGAAAGATTCAGCTTGTCACCTTGCGCTGCCGCACGGTAACCAACGCCAACCAACGTCAATTTCTTTTCAAAGCCTTTAGTTACGCCATTGACCATGTTATTGACCAATGCGCGCAATGTACCCGACATCGCATTTGCTTCGCGGCTGTCGTTAGCGGCTTTAAAATTCAGTGTACCGTTAGTGTTTTCGACCTGCACCAAGCCATTCAATGACTGGGACAAAGTACCCAACGGGCCTTTTACTGTGATTTGCGCTGCAGTAATGGTCGCTTCCGCGCCACTAGGCAGTGCAATCGGCATTTTACCTACACGAGACATCTTGCACTCCTTAGGCGACGTAGCAAATAACTTCGCCACCGACACCGGTTGCGCGCGCTTTGCGGTCAGTCATAACGCCTTTTGGTGTTGACACGATAGCCACACCCAAACCGTTCATGACGTTTGGAATATCGTCCTTGCCCTTGTAGATACGCAGCCCTGGACGGGATACGCGCTCCAAGCGCTCAATAACTGGACGACCTGCATAATATTTCAAACCGATTTTCAGCTCTGCTTTACCAGCAGCCTCTGTCACGGCGAAGTCTTCAATGTAACCCTCGTCCTTGAGGACGTTGGCAATCGCAATTTTGACCTTCGACGACGGCATTGCTACCGAAGTCTTTTGAACCACTTGCGCATTGCGGATACGGGTCAGCATATCGGCGATAGGATCGCTCATACTCATTGCTTATTCTCCTATTACCAGCTGGCTTTAGTCATACCCGGGATTTCGCCACGCATGGCGACTTCACGGAGCTTAATACGGCCCAAACCGAACTTACGGAAAGTGCCACGGGGGCGACCAGTCAAAGCGCAACGGTTACGTTGACGAGTAGGAGCCGAGTTACGTGGCAACGCCTGCAATTTCAGGCGCGCTTCGTAGCGCTCTTCTTCCGACTTCGATTGGTCATCAATGATCGCCTTCAACTCAGCGCGTTTGCCGGCATATTTCTTTACCAGGTCTGCACGCTTTTGTTCACGGTTAATCAGTGCCAGTTTTGCCATGGCAACCTCAGTTTCTGAACGGAAATTTAAATGCGGCGAGAAGCGCTTTTGCTTCATCGTCGGTCTTTGCAGTTGTCGTGATACTGATATTCATACCACGCAATGCATCAATCTTGTCGTACTCAATTTCGGGGAAAATGATCTGCTCTTTCACACCGATATTGTAATTACCACGCCCGTCGAACGCCTTGCCGGAGATACCACGGAAGTCGCGCACACGTGGCAACGCAACAGTGATAAAACGATCAAGGAACTCATACATGTGAGCGCCACGCAAAGTCACCATACAACCGATTGGATAACCTTCGCGAATTTTAAAACCAGCAATCGCCTTGCGCGCTTTGGTAACTACTGGCTTTTGGCCAGCAATCTTAGTCAAATCGCCAACTGCGTGTTCGATGATTTTCTTGTCTGCAACAGCTTCCGACAAACCCATGTTCAGGGTGATCTTCAGAATGCGCGGAACTTCCATTACCGATTTGTATGCAAATTTTGCAGTCAAATCAGCAACGACTTTTTCTTTATAGAATTCTTGGAGACGGGCCATGATCTCTTAAACCTTCACTGCTTCGCCGCTTGACTTGTAAACGCGGACTTTTTTACCGTCCACATCTTTAAAGCCAGCACGATCTGCCTTGCCGGTTGCAGCGTTAAACAACGCAACATTCGACACATGAATTGGCATCAACTTATCGACGATGCCGCCAGTTGCACCTGTCATTGGGTTAGGCTTGGTCGCTTTTTTAGCAACGTTGACACCCTCGACAACTACGTAGTTAGCATCAACACGGCGTTGAACAACACCACGTTTGCCTTTGTCTTTGCCAGTCAGCACAATGACTTCGTCGCTTTTACGAATCTTATCCATCACGACTCCTTACAGAACTTCAGGCGCAAGAGAAACGATTTTCATGAAGCGCTCAGTGCGCAATTCACGTGTAACCGGTCCAAAAATACGCGTGCCAATTGGCTCCAGCTTTGCGTTGAGCAAAACTGCTGCATTGCTGTCGAACTTGACCAGGGAGCCATCTTGACGACGAACACCTTTAGCAGTACGCACAACAACAGCGTTATAAATTTCGCCTTTTTTCACACGACCACGTGGCGCTGCAACTTTGACGGTGACCTTGATCACATCGCCAATACCTGCGTAACGGCGTTTTGAACCGCCCAGCACCTTGATGCACATTACTTCGCGAGCACCAGTGTTGTCGGCTACTTCGAGCCGGCTTTCAGTTTGAATCATAGTATTTTCTTTCCCAACTTAACCCGATCACTGCGCACAATGCACACTCACGGTCAGTCTTGGTCCCGGCAGCCCGCCGAAAGCAGACTGATGAGGTGGACGATTTCAAAAACCTTTGATTAGCACCACTACTCGGCGCTAACTCTTTTTACTGCCTTGCAACAGAAACATTACAAGAACGAAGCCCGCTATTATTACATCGAAATAGCGGGTCCGCAACAACTAATTAAACTATTTGCGCTGCTTGTACAACACGTGTCACGGTCCAAGCTTTAGTTTTGGAGATAGGACGACCTTCTTGAATCTCGACCGTATCACCAGCTTTTGCCTGGTTACCTTCATTATGCGCATGATACTTGCTCGAACGCATGATGATTTTGCCGTACAACGGATGCTTGACGTGACGCTCGATCAGCACGGTTACGGTCTTGTCCATCTTGTCAGACACGACTTTGCCAATCAACGTACGCTTAAGCGCTTGTTTTACTTGATCGTTCATTATTTGGCGTCCTTCTGATTCAAGACCGTTTTCACACGTGCTATATCGCGACGTACTTTTTTCAGCTGCGATGTGTTGTTCAGCTGTTGTGTTGCAATCTGCATACGCAGACCGAACTGAGCTTTCAACAAATCGTTCAGTTCTTTGGTCAAAGCCGCTTGGTCTTTGCCTTGGAGTTCAGATGTTTTCATGTTCATCCCTATCATTGGCCGACTTGACGGACGACGAACTTAGTCAATAACGGCAGTTTAGCTGCAGCCAAGCGGAACGCTTCGCGAGCCAGAGTTTCGTCAACGCCATCCATCTCGTACAACATTTTGCCTGGCTGAATTTCAGCCACGTAGTATTCCGGATTACCCTTACCGTTACCCATACGGACTTCAGCAGGTTTTTGCGAAATTGGCTTGTCTGGGAAAATACGAATCCAGATACGGCCACCACGTTTGATGTGACGCGTCATTGCACGACGTGCCGCTTCAATTTGGCGAGCAGTAATACGACCACGACCAATTGCTTTCAGACCGAATTCACCGAACGACACGGCTGTGCCGCGCGAATGGGAAATACCGGTATTACGGCCTTTTTGCTCTTTACGATATTTTCTGCGTGCTGGTTGCAGCATGATTATTCTCCTGCTTTCTCAGCCGACACAGCCGCATCAACAGCGCCATCCGGCTTTTTCGCACGAACACGCTTAGCTGCCGGTGCGGCGCCTGGTGCAGCAGCACCTGGTTGACCTTCTGGGCGAGCAGTACGTGGACGGCTGCTTGGTTTGCCATCGTCACGGCGTGGGCCACGACGTTTGGTGTCATCTTCTTTTGTCAGGTCAACTGGCAGTTCGCCGCTAGGCAAACGATCGCCCTTGTAAACCCAAACTTTAATACCGATGATGCCGTAAGTTGTTTCCGCTTCGCCGAAACCGTAGTCGATATCTGCGCGCAGTGTGTGGAGTGGTACGCGACCTTCGCGATACCATTCTTTACGTGCGATCTCGATACCGTTCAAACGACCGGACGACATGATCTTGATGCCTTGTGCACCGAGGCGCATTGCATTTTGCATTGCACGCTTCATTGCACGACGGAACATGATACGTTTTTCCAATTGCTGTGCAATCGAATCAGCGATCAGTTGTGCGTCGGTTTCTGGCTTACGAATTTCTTCGATATTCACATGAACCGGCACGCCCATCATTTTGGTCAGTGCGGACTTCAACACTTCAATGTCTTCACCTTTTTTACCGATCACGACACCAGGGCGTGAGCTGTAAATGGTGATACGAGCATTTTTAGCTGGGCGCTCGATAACGACGCGACCAACTGAAGCGTTCTTCAGTTTTGTTTTCAGGTATGCGCGAACTTTGAGATCTTCGTTGAGCATGGTGGCAAAATTGCTATTGCCAGCATACCAACGCGATGCCCAATTACGCGATACCGCAAGGCGGAAACCGGTTGGATGTATCTTCTGTCCCATCGTGACTCCTTAATTACCGACAGTCACATAAATGTGACAGGATTGTTTAGAGATACGATCACCACGGCCTTTTGCACGCGCTGTGAAGCGCTTCAAGACCGAACCTTTTTCAACATAAATTGTTGTAACTTTCAATTCGTCGATATCCGCACCATCATTGTGCTCGGCGTTCGCAATTGCGGACTCCAACACACGTTTGATGATCGCAGCACCTTTTTTAGGGCTGAATTGCAAGATATTGAGCGCTTGATCCACTTTTTTGCCGCGGATCTGGTCTGCAACGAGACGGCCCTTTTGAGCCGACAGGCGCACACCACGGAGGGTAGCTTTAGTTTCCATCATCGGACCTTATTTCTTAGCCTTCTTATCAGCAGCATGACCTTTGAACGTGCGGGTCAGCGCGAATTCGCCGAGCTTGTGACCAACCATGTTCTCGGATACGTAAACCGGCACGTGTTGCTTACCGTTATGCACTGCGATCGTCAAGCCGATGAAGTCAGGCATGATTGTCGAACGGCGCGACCAAGTTTTGATTGGCTTTTTGTCTTTGATCGCTTGCGCGGTCTCAACTTTTTTCACCAGGTGGGCGTCACAGAACGGCCCTTTTTTTAATGAACGTGTCATGTCTTATCCTTATTTCTTGCCGCGGCGCGAGACGATCATAGAAGTCGTGCGCTTGTTGCGACGCGTCTTCTTGCCTTTTGTCTGCTGGCCCCATGGCGACACTGGATGACGACCTGCTGCCGTTTTACCTTCACCACCACCGTGTGGGTGATCGACCGGGTTCATGACCACACCGCGAACGGTAGGACGAACACCACGCCAGCGCATCGCACCTGCTTTACCGATTTTGCGCAGGCTATGCTCAGCATTGCCAACTTCGCCAACGGTTGCACGGCATTCGATATGCACGCGGCGAACTTCACCGGAGCGCAAACGAACTTGAGCGTAAGTACCATCACGCGCCATCAACACAACGCCAGCACCAGCGGTACGTGCCATTTGAGCACCTTTACCTGGCAACATTTCGACGCAATGCATAACGGTACCGACTGGGATGTTGCGGATCGGCAGGCAGTTACCTGATTTGATCGGCGCTTCCGAGCCATTCATCAATTGATCACCGATCGCCATACCTTTGGTTGCGATGATGTATTGACGCTCACCATCCGCGTACAAGACCAACGCGATGTTAGCCGTGCGGTTTGGATCGTATTCGATACGTTCCACTTTCGCAGGGATACCATCTTTAGTGCGTTTGAAGTCGATAACGCGATAGTGCTGCTTATGACCACCGCCGATGTGGCGAGTAGTGATGTGACCGTTGTTATTACGACCAGCAGTTTTCGATTTCTTTTCGAGCAAGCCTGCGAATGGACGGCCTTTGTACAGGTCGGCATTAACGACCTTGACCATGCCACGACGACCAGGCGAGGTCGGCTTGACTTTAACGAGTGCCATTATTTAGCCTCCTCGGTGAAGTTGATTTCTTGACCTGGCTTCAGGCACACAAACGCACGACGTGTGTGGTTGCGGCGACCATTGAAGCGGCCCGAACGTTTTTGTTTACCTTGACGGTTGGCAACTTGAACAGATTCAACTTGAACCTTGAACAGCAACTCAACTGCAGCCTTGATTTCTGGCTTGGTAGCATCTGGCATTACGAGGAAAACAACTTGTTCGTTCTTTTCAGCAACGAAAGTAGCTTTCTCGGAAATAACCGGCGCCAACAACACTTTCATCAAGCGTTCTTCGCTATATTTCTGAATCGCGCTCATGCCAGCATCTCCTCAATCTTGGCCAATGCCAATTTCGTGATCAGGATCTTTTTATAGAACACTAACGAAACTGGATCAGCGTGACGTGGCTCACAAATCAGCACGTTAGGCAGATTACGCGACGCCAACAACAGATTTTCGTCCAGGCTATCAGTAATGACGAGCACTGAATCCAAACCCATATCTTTCAATTTTTGCGACAAGAGCTTGGTCTTAGGCGCTTCAACTGACAGGTTTTCGATTACGGAGAGACGACCTTCGCGAGCCAACTGGGAGAGGATCGAGCAAACACCTGCGCGATACATCTTCTTGTTAACTTTGTGCGAGAAATTTTCATCAGGCGAGTTCGGGAAAATCCGACCACCACCACGCCACAAAGGCGACGACGACATACCAGCACGAGCGCGGCCCGTACCTTTTTGACGCCATGGCTTTTTAGTCGTGTGATGAACTTCTTCACGATCTTTTTGCTTGCGATTACCGCTACGTGCGTTGGCTTGATAGGCAACGACGACTTGGTGAATCAGCGCTTCGTTGTAATCGCGACCGAAAATAGTATCCGGTGCAGCAACGTTTGAAGACGATTGACCTTGGTCATTCAGGAGCTTGAGTTCCATAGATTAAGCCCCCTTCTTTGCTTTGACTTTAACAGCAGGCGAAACAATCACCTGACCGTTTTTTGCACCAGGAACAGCACCTTTAACCAGCAACAACTGGCGATCAGCATCAATACGAGCGATCTCAAGGTTTTGTATGGTGCGAGTAACGTCACCCAAGTGACCGGTCATGCGCTTACCAGGGAAAACACGACCTGGATCTTGCGCCATACCGATGGAGCCTGGAACATTATGCGAACGGGAGTTACCGTGGGTAGCGCGACCGGAACCGAAGTGGTAACGCTTGATAACACCAGCGTAACCCTTACCGATCGACACACCTTGCACGTCTACTTTTTGACCGACTTCGAACAAGCTAGCAGCGATAACATCGCCAACTTTCAGTTCGGAAGCAGCAGTAGCGGCAATGCGGAATTCTTTGAGCACTGAGCCAGCTTCAACACCAGCTTTGGCGAAATGGCCAGCAGATGCTTTGTTGACACGGGAAGCACGACGGCTACCGAAGGCGACCTGAACAGCCGAATAACCATCGACTTCAGACGTTTTGATTTGCGTCACACGATTGTTAGACACGTCCAACACGGTCACAGGAATTGAATCCCCGTCATCCGTGAAGATGCGCATCATACCAACCTTGCGACCAAGCAGGCCTTGGCCTTTATCTTGGTTTTGGTTCATTTTTTCTCCATTCCCACCTACGATTGGGCGGGGCTGATATTTGAAACTACGAGTACCACAAGGATTCCAAAGCGGAATCCTTAGCGAAGCCCGAGATTATAACTGGTGTACAGCACTTCCACAACACCTAAATGTGTGAATTGTTGTTCCCAGCCTTCAATTGCCGGGCTGGAACATCATCATTCGAGCCCAACCCAGCAATCTTTACAATTATTGCAACTTGATTTCTACGTCAACGCCAGCTGGCAGATCCAGTTTCATCAATGCATCAACTGTTTTGTCCGTTGGATCAACGATGTCCATCAGACGAACGTGAGTACGGATTTCGAATTGATCGCGCGATGTTTTGTTGACGTGCGGCGAACGCAAAACGTCAAAACGTTGAATGCGAGTTGGCAGTGGCACTGGGCCCTTGACGACTGCGCCGGTACGTTTCGCTGTATCAACGATTTCGAGTGCCGACTGATCGATCAAACGATAGTCGAATGCTTTCAGACGAATACGGATCTTTTGGTTTGGAGCTGATTTCGGTGCTGTTGACATTTTATTTCCTTAAAAGAGCGAGCCGCGAGCGGATAAGCACTCGCGGCGATATTTAAGTGACAGTTACCTGTCACTTAGTCGGTTTATTACTCAATAATTTTAGCGACGACACCAGCGCCGACGGTACGACCGCCTTCACGGATAGCGAAACGCAGACCTTCTTCCATCGCGATCGGGTTGATCAACATTACTGTGATCGACACGTTGTCGCCTGGCATAACCATTTCTTTATCCTTCGGCAACTCGATCGAACCAGTTACGTCCGTTGTACGGAAGTAGAACTGTGGACGGTAGTTGTTGAAGAATGGTGTGTGACGGCCGCCTTCGTCTTTCGACAGTACGTAGATTTCGCCTGTGAAATGTTTGTGTGGCTTGATCGAACCTGGCTTTGCCAGAACTTGACCACGTTCCACGTCTTCACGCTTGGTACCACGCAGCAATACGCCGACGTTGTCGCCTGCTTGACCTTGGTCGAGCAATTTGCGGAACATTTCAACACCAGTACAGGTGGTGACTTGGGTGTCACGGATACCAACGATTTCGAGGGCTTCGCCAACTTTGACGATACCGCGTTCGATACGACCGGTAACAACGGTACCGCGACCGGAGATCGAGAATACGTCTTCTACTGGCAACAGGAATGCGCCGTCAACTGCGCGTTCTGGTGTTGGGATGTAGCTGTCGAGGGCTTCTGCGAGCGCCAGGATTGCTTGTTCGCCCAATGGACCTGTGTCGCCTTCGAGTGCCAACTTAGCGGAACCTTTGATGATAGGCAAGTCGTCGCCTGGGAATTCGTATTTGGAGAGGAGCTCACGCACTTCCATTTCGACCAATTCCAGCAATTCTGCGTCATCGACCATGTCTGCTTTGTTCAAGAAGACGATGATGTATGGAACACCAACTTGACGCGACAACAGGATGTGTTCGCGAGTTTGTGGCATAGGACCGTCTGCTGCGGAGCAAACCAGGATCGCGCCGTCCATCTGTGCAGCACCAGTAATCATGTTTTTAACATAATCAGCATGGCCTGGGCAGTCAACGTGGGCGTAGTGACGGTTTGCTGTTTCGTATTCGACGTGTGCGGTGTTGATCGTGATGCCGCGCGCTTTTTCTTCTGGCGCTGCGTCAATTTGATCGTACGCTTTAGCTTCGCCGCCAAATTTCTTCGACAACACGGTCGCAATCGCTGCCGTCAATGTGGTTTTACCATGATCGACGTGACCAATTGTGCCCACATTCACGTGCGGCTTGGTCCGCTCGAATTTGCCTTTTGCCATTTTATTCTTCCTTCAAAAAGAACGATTTATTTACAGTAGGACATCCCTCATGGGAGGCCCATCAACATTTACTTGCTATCGACCAAGGAGCTTTGCAAAACTGCTCTGCTCGCTTGGTCTTTTTTCAACGAATAATTACTTAGGCGCCTTCGATGTGACGATTGCATCGATCACGTTCTTAGGTGCTTCAGAGTAGTGCTTGAATTCCATCGAGTAGGTTGCGCGACCTTGTGTTGCGGAACGCAACGATGTCGAGTAACCAAACATTTCGGACAAAGGTACTTCGGCTTTAATGATCTTGCCGCCACCGCCCGCGATTTCATCCATACCTTGAACCATGCCGCGACGTGAGGACAAATCACCCATCACGGTACCAGCGTAGTCTTCAGGTGTTTCAACTTCAACAGCCATCATAGGTTCCAGAATGACTGGGCTGGCTTTACGGCAACCGTCTTTGAACGCCATCGATGCTGCCATACGGAACGCGTTTTCATTCGAATCGACGTCATGGTATGAACCGAAGAACAGGGTGACTTTAACGTCAACCACTGGGTAGCCCGCGAGAACACCTGAGGTCAATGTTTCACGCACACCTTTTTCAACTGCAGGGATGTATTCGCGAGGAACCGTACCACCTTTAATTGCGTCGATGAATTCGAAGCCTTTGCCCGGTTCTTGCGGTTCGATCTTCAGAACCACGTGACCGTACTGACCACGACCACCGGATTGCTTGACGAATTTACCTTCGATTTCTTCGCAAACTTTACGGATGGTTTCGCGGTATGCAACTTGTGGCTTACCGACAGTCGCTTCCACGCCGAATTCGCGCTTCATACGATCAACGATAATGTCCAGATGCAATTCGCCCATACCAGCGATGATGGTCTGACCTGATTCTTCATCGGTACGCACGCGGAACGATGGATCTTCAGCCGCCAAACGGTTCAAAGCCAAGCCCATTTTCTCTTGGTCAGCCTTGGTTTTAGGCTCAACAGCTTGAGAAATAACTGGCTCAGGGAAAATCATGCGTTCGAGCACAACGATCGCTTTGTCGTCGCACAGGGTGTCGCCTGTCGTTGTATCTTTCAAGCCAACGATCGCAGCGATGTCGCCTGCCAACATTTCCTTGATTTCTTCGCGTTGATTCGCGTGCATCTGAACGATACGACCGATACGTTCTTTCTTCTCTTTAACAGAGTTGAAAACGGTATCGCCGGAATTCAAAGTACCTGAGTAGCAACGGATAAAGCACAATTGACCAACAAACGGATCGGTTGCGATCTTAAATGCCAGTGCCGAGAATTTCTCGGTGTCTTCTGCTTTACGCACAACTGGTTCGTCATCTTCGTTCAGGCCTGGCACTGGTGGAATATCCACTGGCGATGGCAAGTACTCAACAACGCCGTCCAACATAGCTTGCACGCCTTTGTTTTTAAACGCGGTGCCGCACATCATTGGAACGATTTCGCTGGCGATAGTACGCTGGCGAATCGCTGCCTTGATTTCAGCTTCTGACAAGTCGCCTTCTTCCAAGTACTTGTTCATCAGTTCTTCTGATGCTTCAGCGGCGGCTTCAACCATGTTTTCACGCCATTTTTTCGCTTCAGCCAACAGATGCTCAGGGATGTCGCCGTATTCAAACTTCATACCTTGCGAAGCGTCGTCCCAGATGATTGCTTTCATCTTGACCAGATCGATTACGCCTTCGAACGAATCTTCAGCACCGATAGGCACTTGCATAGGCACAGGATTCGCCTTCAAACGCGCGCGCATTTGATCGTAGACTTTGAAGAAGTTTGCGCCGGTACGGTCCATCTTGTTGACGAATGCCAAACGTGGGACTTTGTACTTGTTAGCTTGACGCCAAACTGTTTCGGATTGTGGCTGCACACCACCTACTGCACAGTAAACCATGCATGCGCCATCGAGTACGCGCATCGAGCGTTCAACTTCAATGGTGAAGTCAACGTGGCCCGGGGTATCAATGATGTTGATGTGATGCGCTGGGAAGTTACCTGCCATACCCTTCCAGAAGCAAGTGGTAGCAGCGGAAGTAATCGTGATACCGCGCTCTTGCTCTTGTTCCATCCAGTCCATGGTGGCTGCGCCATCATGCACTTCACCCAGCTTGTGGTTAACGCCTGTGTAGAACAGAACGCGCTCGGTAGTCGTCGTTTTACCAGCATCAATGTGAGCCGAGATACCGATATTGCGGTAACGCTCAATGGGGGTCTTGCGGGCCATAATTAGTCCTAATTCTTTTTAATGAACAAAACCGAGCGCCATTTTTTCCAAAATGTGCCCGGCCTCGAACAAATTACACATGTGGCGAACTGCATCTGTATAGACAGACCAGCCCACCAATCTATTAGAAGCGGAAGTGCGAGAACGCCTTGTTCGCTTCTGCCATGCGGTGAACTTCATCGCGCTTTTTCATTGCGCCGCCACGGCTTTCAGCCGCTTCGAGCAATTCGCCAGCGAGACGCTGTGGCATCGATTTTTCGCTGCGCTTGTTTGCAGCTTCGCGCAACCAACGCATGGACAAAGCCATACGACGAACTGGACGCACTTCAACCGGCACCTGGTAGTTAGCACCACCAACACGACGGGATTTCACTTCAACCAGTGGTTTGCAGTTCGCGATTGCGGCTGTAAACACTTCCAGCGGATCTTTGCCGGATTTAGTTTGGATGTGCTCAAACGCACCGTAAATGATGTTTTCTGCGACCGATTTCTTACCGGACAACATCAAAACGTTAACGAATTTAGCAACATCAACATTGCCGAACTTCGGATCTGGCAGGATTTCCCGTTTGGGAACTTCACGACGACGTGGCATTTCGATTCCTTTCAATCTTCAGTTGAGGTGCAAACAACAAATTTGCTGCACACTCGCGGAGGTCATCATAACCATCCACTTACTCGGCCCATTGGGGACCGACACTCATTTCGCAGAGACTGCGAAAAACTTTTAATTACTTCTTGCCAGCTTTTGCACGCTTGGTACCGTACTTCGAACGTGCTTGCTTACGGTCTTTAACACCTTGGGTATCCAACGCGCCGCGAACCATGTGGTAACGCACACCCGGCAAATCTTTTACACGACCGCCGCGCAACAGCACGACGCTATGTTCTTGCAGGTTATGGCCTTCACCGCCGATATACGAAATTACTTCGAAACCGTTGGTCAAACGCACTTTGGCAACTTTACGCAGAGCCGAGTTAGGCTTCTTTGGAGTTGTGGTGTAAACGCGGGTACATACGCCGCGTTTTTGCGGGCTGTTTTCCAGCGCCGGCGATTTGCTCTTGACGCGTGCAGAAACACGCGGCTGGCGAATCAGTTGATTGATGGTTGGCATCGCTCTCTATCCAGCTAATACAACATTAATAATACGAACCCGAAAACGGTTGTCCGGGGACTAAAGAATCATTGCGGAAGAATTAAATCAACGCGCGGCTCGATTAACCATGAAGGAAAAAGCGCGCAGGAATTGCCAGGAAGGAACTACAACACGGCAGATCAAAGAACGCTTAAGCCCAGCAGAGCTTAAAATCGAGAACTCGCGAGTATATTCCCCAAATTATCAAGGGTCAAGGATAGTTTTCATTCGACGCCGCGCGCGATGCTTAATTGCTACGCGCACGGCAACGAAATCCTTAAGGCAAGCGTGCCAAACTGCCAACTATATCGCGCCAAACTTTGGTTTCTTCCTTGCCTTGATCGCGACGGGAGAAAAAGTTAACAACTTGCTCACCTTTCGCATCATAGAATTCCACCGAAGTAATTGTTCCGCTCTTGGCCGGGCGACGCACCACCCAGCCGTGATCGACACCTGACTGGCGCAGATGCAGATCGAAGTCCGGATCCAGCACATTAAACCAACCGTTCTTGGCCTCGGTTTTCTCGATCAGGCCGCTATAGATCTGAACCATGCCTGAGTTGCTCACAAACACCATAATCGGCTGCTCCTTCTTGGAAGCTGTTTCCAGCAGGGCTTCCACCGACTTGCCGGTGATTTTGTAAGCAGCATCGGTGCCGATCAGTTCAAACGCACGTTCGCGCGAAATACCGAAGTCATTAATCAGGCGCTGGAATTCATGCACGTCGGTCATTTCGTACCAGGCACTGCGCAGTTCCTTGATATGCATGTCGGTCAAAGGTTTCGCTGGCTTGACGGCAGCGACAGCCCAGTTCGGCTTTTGATCCGCCGCCTTGAACTCGGCCACCAGCTTGTCAAACGCCGGCACACCTTTTTCATCGTTCAGATAAACCTTGTGGATAGCCTCGCCATTCTTGTCAAAGAATTGCAAGCTGCGGCTGGTCCTGCCACCGCCACGGGGCGCGACCACCGCAAATGCATAACCCCAGCTATCCATCTTGAAGCGCAAATCGATCTCGGTACCAACGAAACCGCTACCCAGCATCACACGACCTTTATCATCCAGCTTGGGCGGCAACGCGACTGCAGTACGTTCGATGACGCCGTTTTCATTGCGTGTAATCGCCTTGATCCGACCCAGTTCGTGCATACGGTTAAACAAGGCTTTGTAAGTAGCCACATCTGAGCGCAGCAGCGTCGCACCGCGACCGATGTCGGCTGCCAGCAGTTTCGCTTCACTGACACCGAGTTTTTGCGCGACGTCTCTTGCAAACAGACCTGGTTGCTCAGCTTGCAAGGCTACTTGTTTTGCCTTGAGGGCGTCAGCATCTGCATCCGCCAGCGCCGTGCCGGACAAAGCCAACGTCGCCAGTAAAGCACTCATCAATTTTGTGTATCTCATTGTGTTTTCCTCTTTCTATAAAAAATACCCGACAGCTTTTGCAGATGCGCAAAGGTGTCGGGTTCGGGTTATTAGTATTCGATTTTTAGACTGGCATTGAGGCTGCGACCGGGAGAGGTGTAAGCATCCAAATTGCCTGCATTGCCAGCAAGCCCAAGTCCACGCACGTCATTCCAGACCCAATATTTGCGATCGAATAAATTTCGTACACCGACATTAAGACTGACGTTTTTGCTGAAGCGATAACCACTCGATAGGTCCAGAATGGCAAACGATGAAGGGACGAACGCTGGCTGCGCTTGATTAGAGACAGTTACAGTTTGTGATGCAAGGTCGCTACGCTTCTTCCCTGTGTTGTAAAGCACATCACCTTGCACAAACCAAGTTTGGTTTTTCTCATAGCGTAATCCCGCTACGACTGACAACGGAGAAATGGAATCCAGGCCGGCTTTCACACCATTCCGGTTGATGCTATCGCCTTGTGTATAAGCAAAGCCACCTCGTACCGTCCAGCCCGCATTCCAGCGCCAGTCAACGCGCCCTTCCACACCATGGATGTTTGCACGAGATGCATTGATGTATTGGTTGATAGCAGGAGTCGCAACTGAGAAGTTACCGCCAATCTGCACAAGCTCTATGAAATTTTTATATTTTCCAGCAAATGCAGCTGCGCTGTACCGTACGCGACTATCTACAAAGTCCATCTTGCCACGCAAACCAATTTCAAAAGAATTGCTGGTTTCCGCTTTCAGGTTCGGATTAGCAATTTGCATGTACGATTGATTCGGAGTACCGACATTGTTGAAGTAGGAGTTCACTTCATGTGGCGACGGCGCACGGAAACCTCGTGCATATTGCGCATAAGGCACCAACGCCGGCGTCACCTCATACACAAATGCCAATCTTGGCGAGAGCGCATTATCTTTACTACGCGAAGCCGGCTGACCATTCGCATTTGCTTGTGCGTCATAGCGCGCACTCGCTTGAGGATTTAGCTCATACGCGTCATAACGCAATCCCGGAATGACACTCAACTTCCCAAAGCGCATATCGTCCTGCACATAAGCACCAAAAATTGAGTAATTCGTTTTCGGAAATAGTTCGCAATATTGCGTTCCAGTACAAACCGTCCAACCTGTGCCGCTCGCTTGTTGACTTAGCGTGCTCCTGCTGACATCAACTCCGTACACCAGCTGATTACGCACTGAGCCGAGATCAAAACGGCTTTCAGCCATCACGCCACCGCCGATCGCCGTATCCTCATACGTTACATTGCGGAAACGCGGCCTTCCAGAACCAGTTCCGCTTTCAAAAGTATATTGATTGGTCTTTGCATCACGATAAAACAGATTGGCACGAATTTTCTGAATGGCTGTATTTTCGGCATCGTCGCGTTCGTATGCCAAACTGACACGATCACTTTGTACATTGCTCGTTGTCTGATAACCACTAACCGTCCCAACAGAAGCAGGACCGAGAGCGGACAGGCTATTAGTCGAAGTTTTATTTTCCGTTGTCGCCAACGTCAGCTTGAAGACATCTTGCGCCGTAGCACGAAACACGACACGACCCAAGGCCGACTGAGTGTCATACGTTGATGGATCAGGCGTCGTGCGAGTGCTACCGATGACATCCCGCTCACCCTTGTTATCCGTCTCTTTCCCATGCCTGGTATTTAGTAGCAACATACCCTGCCAACGCTCGCCACCGATTGCAAATGTTCCGCTCGTACCGTAACTGTTATCTACTGAGTCATAGGACGGACGTAATGCAAAGTACGTATTCTTATTGAAGATATTCAGGTAGTCCTGCGGGTCCTTAATCACGAAATTAACCGCGCCCGTCAAGCCATCACTGCCGTACATCGACGAGGCTGGCCCACGTAACACTTCTATACGTTGATACAAATCCGTATCCAAATAACTACCGCGTCCAGCACTCAAAGTACCAACGCTGAATGCTCGCGGAACCGGGATGCCATCCTCCAATAACAACACACGGTTGCCATCCAGTCCGCGAATAGTAATTCCTTCATTTCCGCCACGTCCGGCAGTGGCACTCGCTCCGCTGATACCACTGGTGCGGTTGACTGCCCGCCTTACTTCAACGCCCGGCTCATAGCGCAGCGCATCCTTGATGTCCTTAGCGTTCTGCTGCTCCATCTCTTCTGCCGTGATGACAGATACAGTCGCTGCCGCACGCGAGATGTCGCCCGAGGTACCACGTGTAGAGGTCACAGTGATTTCATCGAGCTTGCTGAGTTGTTGTGCACCTGCTTGATGTGCTGGCCATTGCTGCAAGACGAGCATGGTGGCCAAGGCGAGTTTCTTCCTGCATAACTTCATAACAACCATTCCTTTAATTGTGGATAGGTTGCTCGCGAAAGTAATGCTGGCTGCCGTAATTTTTTGGTGTTTTCGCGTGGCGGCTTCGTAAAGCAAGGCACACGATAAAAATAGCGATGTTGCCGATGGCAAACATCAGGACGTGATGATATCTTACATTCAAATGATAATCATTATTATTTGCAGATCAACTTAGAAATGAGGCTTCTATGCAACAGCTGAACGCTGTCTGCACCCAAACAGAACAAGCATAAAAAAACGGCACCAGGATTTCTCCTGATGCCGTTAGATGCTTCAACTACAGCTTGAATTACGAAGCGTCGGTATCGCTATCCGGGGTGCTTGAAACGTCAGCAAATTGCGCTTCCGCTTCCGCTGCGCGAGCAGCTTTCTCGGATTGCAACAGAGCTGTACGCTCTTCTGCTTCCCACGATTCTTTTTCCTTGCGAGCACGGTGGAATGCCAAACCGGTACCAGCAGGGATCAAGCGACCAACGATCACGTTTTCTTTCAAGCCACGCAGACCATCGCGTTTACCCATGATCGCAGCTTCGGTAAGAACACGTGTCGTTTCTTGGAACGACGCAGCCGAGATGAAGGAATCGGTCGACAACGATGCTTTGGTAATACCCAGCAATACGTTTTCGTAGGTTGCAGGAATCTTACCCGCTGCAATCACGCGATCGTTTTCGTCCAACAGTTCCGAACGTTCAACTTGTTCGCCCACGATGTAATTTGCATCGCCAGCATCAACAACTTGTACGCGACGCAACATCTGACGCACGATGACTTCGATGTGCTTGTCGTTGATCTTCACGCCTTGCAAACGGTACACGTCTTGAACTTCGTCGACGATGTAACGTGCCAGCGCTTCGATACCCAACAAACGCAGAATGTCTTGTGGATCAGCTGGGCCGTCAACAATCATCTCGCCTTTGTTCACAACTTGGCCGTCATGTACCAGCACTTGCTTGTCCTTGGTGATCAAGAACTCGTGCTTGTTGCCGTCCATGTCTGTGATTTCCAGACGTTGCTTACCTTTGGTTTCTTTACCGAACGCAACCGTACCGGTGACTTCTGCCAGCATGCCGGCATCTTTCGGCGAACGCGCTTCGAACAATTCGGCAACACGCGGCAGACCACCGGTGATGTCACGTGTTTTTTGCGATTCGGTCGGGATACGTGCCAATACTTCACCGACGGTAACTTGCTGGCCGTCTTTAACAGTAATCAGCGCACCGACTTGGAAGCCGATCGTCACTGCGTGCTCGGTACCGGCGATCTTCACTTCTTCGCCTTGTTCGTTCAACAGTTTGACCTGTGGACGCAACGTTTTGGTAACCGAACCGCGACGTTTTGCATCGATAACAACCAGAGTCGACAGACCAGTCACTTCATCGATCTGACGTGCAACGGTCGAACCTTCTTCGACGTTCTCGAATTTCACCACACCGGTGTATTCGGTAATGATCGGACGGGTCAATGGATCCCATGTTGCCAATGCGGTACCGGCTTTGATAACCATGCCGTCTTTGACGATCAGGGTTGCACCGTACGGTACTTTATGACGTTCACGCTCACGACCGTAGTCATCAGTAATCAACACTTCGCCCGAACGGGAAATGACGATCTGACCGCCTTTACCGTTGGTGACGTAACGCATCGTTGCTGTGAAGCGTACGGTACCGTTCGATTTGGCTTCCACCGACGAAGCAACTGCCGCACGCGACGCTGCACCACCAATGTGGAAGGTACGCATCGTCAACTGAGTACCTGGCTCACCGATCGATTGTGCGGCGATAACACCTACTGCTTCACCGGCGTTGACCATCGAACCGCGACCCAAGTCACGGCCATAGCACATTGCGCACAGGCCGAAGCGTGTATCGCAAGTCAATGGTGTACGTACTTTTACTTCATCGATGCCGAGGCGTTCGATTTCTTCAACCATGTCTTCGTCCAGCAATGTGCCAGCCGCGTACAGGGTTGCTTGTGTTTCAGGATTAACGATGTCGTTAGTCGCTACGCGGCCGAGGATACGGTCACGCAATGCTTCAATAACTTCACCGCCTTCAACCAGCGCTTTCATCGATGCGCCGTTTGTCGTACCGCAATCATCCTCAATCACAACCAGATCTTGCGTAACGTCAACCAGACGACGTGTCAGGTAACCCGAGTTCGCTGTTTTCAGAGCGGTATCGGCCAGACCTTTACGCGCACCGTGAGTCGAGATGAAGTACTGCAAAACGTTCAGACCTTCGCGGAAGTTCGCGGTGATCGGCGTTTCAATAATGGAACCATCCGGTTTCGCCATCAGACCACGCATACCGGCCAGCTGACGAATCTGTGCTGCGGAACCGCGCGCACCGGAATCGGCCATCATGTAAATCGCGTTGAACGATTCTTGTGTGGTTTTGGTGCCGTCGCGTTTGGTAACGTCTTCAACCTTGAGTTGATCCATCATGGCCTTGCCGACGTCATCGCCTGCTTTGCCCCAGATATCAACCACTTTGTTGTAACGTTCACCAGCAGTAACCAGACCGGACGAGTATTGCTGTTCGATCTGTTTAACTTCGCCTTCAGCCGTCGCGATGATGTTGACTTTTTCTTTCGGTACCAGCATGTCATCGACGCAAATCGAGATACCGGCACGTGTCGCCAAGCGGAAACCTGATTGCAGCAATTGATCAGCAAATACTACCGTTGCGCGCAGACCGCACTTACGGAAGGACAAGTTGATCAGACGCGAAATTTCTTTCTTTTTCAGCGCGCGGTTCAATACTGAGAACGGCAAGCCTTTAGGCAGAATTTCGGACAGGATTGCGCGACCAACTGTGGTTTCGTAACGAGTAACTGTTTTTTCGAATTCGCCGGTTTCCACATTTTTTGGATACTCGGTGATACGAACAGTGATACGCGTTGCCAGCTCAACCATTTTGTTGTCGTAGGCGCGGATGACTTCCGAAACGTCCGGGAAGATCATGCCTTCGCCTTTGGCGTTGATCGCTTCGCGGCTCGCGTAGTACAGACCCAACACGATATCTTGCGAAGGAACGATCGATGGTTCGCCGTTCGATGGGAACAAGATGTTGTTCGAAGACAGCATCAATGTGCGTGCTTCCATCTGTGCTTCGATCGACAATGGAACGTGAACCGCCATTTGATCGCCGTCAAAGTCGGCGTTAAATGCAGCACAGACCAGCGGGTGCAATTGAATTGCTTTACCTTCGATCAGGACTGGTTCAAACGCTTGGATACCCAAACGGTGCAAGGTAGGCGCACGGTTCAACATGACCGGATGTTCACGGATCACGTCTTCCAGGATGTCCCACACGACTGGTTCTTGAATCTCAACCAGTTTTTTCGCAGCCTTGATCGTTGTCGCCAAGCCCATCAATTCAAGCTTGTTGAAAATGAATGGCTTGAACAATTCCAAAGCCATCAATTTTGGCAAGCCGCATTGATGCAATTTCAGTTGTGGGCCCACAACGATAACGGAACGACCCGAGTAATCGACGCGTTTGCCCAGCAAGTTTTGACGGAAACGACCGCCCTTGCCTTTGATCATTTCTGCCAGCGATTTCAGCGGACGCTTGTTAGCGCCAGTCATCGCTTTACCGCGACGGCCGTTATCCAGCAGCGAATCGACCGCTTCTTGCAACATACGTTTTTCGTTGCGGGTGATGATTTCCGGCGCGCGGAGTTCCATCAAACGCTTCAAACGGTTGTTACGGTTGATGACGCGGCGATACAAATCGTTCAGATCGGAGGTTGCAAAGCGACCACCATCCAGCGGCACCAATGGGCGCAGTTCTGGCGGCAATACTGGCAACACTTCCATGATCATCCAATCAGGCTTGATGCCCGAACGTTGGAACGCTTCCAGCACTTTCAAGCGCTTAGCGTATTTCTTGATCTTGGCTTCGGATTTGGAATCTTTCAATTCCTGACGCAGCATTTCAGCATCGCGATCGATGTCGATAGCGCGCAGCAATTCACGGATACCTTCGGCGCCCATGAATGCGGTGAAGTCGTCGCCGAATTCTTCGTATTTAGCTGCGTAGTCGTCTTCCGACATGATCTGGCATTTTTTCAGCGGAGTCATGCCTGGATCGGTCACAACGTAGGCTTCGAAATACAGTACGCGTTCGATATCCCGCAAGGTCATATCGAGCACCATACCCAAACGGGATGGCAGCGATTTCAGGAACCAGATGTGTGCAGTTGGCGATGCCAACTCGATGTGGCCCATGCGTTCACGACGCACTTTAGCCAACGTAACTTCAACGCCGCACTTTTCGCAGATAACGCCGCGATGTTTCAGGCGTTTGTATTTACCGCAAAGGCATTCGTAATCTTTGATAGGGCCAAAGATTTTTGCGCAAAACAAGCCGTCACGTTCAGGCTTGAAAGTACGATAGTTGATGGTTTCCGGCTTCTTGACTTCGCCGTAGGACCACGAACGGATTTTTTCAGGAGACGCCAGACCAATTTTGATCGCGTCGAATTGTTCATTTTGCTGAACTTGCTTGAATAGATCGAGCAGTGCTTTCATGTATCACTCCAGTTGGCGTGAAAAAACGCTTGATGATGAGACGGTTGTGCCGGCGCTGCTTTAAACCCTGTTCGCATGGGCGGGAGAGCTAAGCTTCGCGAGCTAAGTTCCGCGCATACCGGGACAGACGACACTTCCAAAAACTGCTATTTTCGTTCTTACTATTTTTTACTGACTACTTTTACTTCAATACTAAATTTCAAGCAGCAAAGGGAGGAAGGACGTCATGTCCTTCCTCCCTTGCTTTACATCAGTCGCGTTCCAGGTCGATATCGATACCCAGCGAGCGGATTTCCTTAACGAGAACGTTGAAGGATTCCGGCATGCCGGCGTCGATGACGTGGTCGCCCTTGACGAGATTTTCGTACACTTTGGTACGGCCATTCACGTCATCGGACTTGACGGTCAACATCTCTTGCAAGACGTAAGACGCGCCGTATGCTTCCAGTGCCCAGACTTCCATCTCACCGAAACGCTGGCCACCGAACTGAGCTTTACCGCCCAGTGGTTGCTGCGTAACCAGCGAGTAAGGACCGGTCGAACGAGCATGCATCTTGTCATCAACCAAGTGATGCAGTTTGAGGTAGTGCATGTAACCGACGGTTACAGAACGCTCAAACGCTTCACCGGTACGACCGTCATACATCGTGACTTGGTTCTTGGAAGCGGTCATGCCCAATTGCTTCGCAATGTGATCTGGGTAAGCCAGATCCAACATGCGACGGGTTTCCGATTCATCAGCACCGTCAAACACCGGTGTTGCGAACGGCACGCCGTTTTTCAGGTTACCAGCCAATTCCAGGATTTCTGCATCGCTGAAGCTGTCCAGATCTTCCGTTTTGCCAGATTCGTTATAAATCGCAGCCAGGAATTTGCGCAGTTCAGCGATTTGTACTTGTGCAGTCAGCATTTCGCCAATACGCAAGCCCAGACCTTTAGCTGCCCAGCCCAAGTGAACTTCCAACACCTGACCAACGTTCATACGCGATGGAACACCCAATGGGTTCAGCACGACGTCTGCTGGTGTACCGTCAGCCATGTGCGGCATGTCTTCGATAGGCAAGATGCGTGAAACCACACCTTTGTTACCGTGACGGCCCGCCATCTTGTCACCAGGTTGCAGGCGACGTTTGACTGCCAGATACACTTTGACCATCTTCTGTACGCCTGGCGGTAATTCATCGCCTTGCGTCAGTTTCTTGCGTTTTTCTTCAAATGCCAGATCGAACTGATGGCGTTTTTCAGCGATGGATTCCTTGATTGCTTCCAAAGCATTTGCCGATGTGTCGTCTGCAGGGCGAATATCGAACCAGTGGTATTTGTCCAGATCGTCCAAATACTCTTTAGTGATTTTCGCGCCCTTAGCGATTTTCTTAGGACCGCCGTTGACGACTTTGCCGATCAACATTTTTTCCAGACGCTGGAATGCATCGCCTTCAACGATACGCAACTGATCATTCAAATCCAAACGATAGCGTTGCAGTTCGTCATCGATAATCTGTTGTGCACGTTTGTCGCGTGGAATACCTTCACGCGTAAACACTTGCACGTCAATCACGGTGCCGACCATGCCGGACGGTACGCGCAACGATGTATCTTTTACGTCAGATGCTTTTTCGCCGAAAATCGCGCGCAGCAGTTTTTCTTCCGGGGTCAGTTGTGTTTCGCCTTTAGGCGTTACTTTACCGACCAGTGTGTCGCCAGCGGTCACTTCTGCACCGATGTAGACGATACCGGATTCATCCAGACGCGCCAGTTGGTTTTCAGCCAGGTTCGAGATATCACGTGTGATTTCTTCGGCACCCAACTTGGTATCACGTGCAACAACCGACAACTCTTCGATGTGAATCGAGGTGTAACGGTCATCAGCCACAACTTTTTCAGAGATCAGAATCGAATCTTCGAAGTTGTAACCGTTCCATGGCATAAACGCGATCAGCATGTTTTGACCCAGAGCGAGTTCGCCCAAGTCAGTCGATGCGCCGTCGGCGATAACGTCATGTTTAGCAACGCGATCGCCAACTTGCACGATAGGACGTTGATTGATGTTCGTGTTTTGGTTCGAACGGGTGTACTTGATCAGGTTGTAGATATCAACACCGACTTCACCAGCTTGTGCTTCGTCGTCATTGACGCGAATCACGACGCGGCCTGCATCGATGTAATCAACGATACCGCCACGCAATGCTTGAACGGTCGTACCCGAATCGACTGCAACTGTGCGTTCGATACCGGTACCAACCAATGCTTTTTCTGGACGCAGGCAAGGAACAGCCTGACGTTGCATGTTGGCACCCATCAATGCGCGGTTCGCATCATCGTGTTCGAGGAACGGAATCAACGAAGCAGCAACCGACACAACTTGACCTGTCGCTACGTCCATGTACTGGACACGTTCTGGCGATACCAGAATCGTTTCACCAGCTTCACGTGCGGAAACCAGTTCATCGGACAACATACCAGCTTTGTCGATCGTCGCATTCGCCTGAGCGATGATGTAACGACCTTCTTCAATTGCGGACAAATAGTCGATCTGAGTCGTGACTTTGCTGCCTTCAACTTTACGATATGGGGTTTCGAGGAAACCGTATTCGTTCAAGCGAGCATACATAGCCAGCGAGTTGATCAAACCAATGTTCGGACCTTCCGGTGTTTCGATTGGGCACACACGACCGTAGTGAGTCGGATGTACGTCACGAACTTCAAAGCCGGCACGTTCACGTGTCAAACCGCCAGGTCCAAGTGCAGAAATACGACGTTTGTGCGTGATTTCCGACAATGGATTGGTTTGATCCATAAACTGTGACAACTGCGACGAACCGAAGAATTCACGGATCGCAGCCGAAATTGGCTTGGAGTTGATCAGATCATGCGGCATCAGGTTGTCGGCTTCAGCTTGGCCGAGACGCTCTTTAACAGCGCGCTCAACACGAACCAGACCAGCACGGAATTGGTTCTCAGCCAATTCGCCGACGCAACGTACGCGACGGTTACCCAAGTGATCGATATCATCGACTTCGCCGCGACCATTGCGCAACTCAACCAGAATCTTGATCACTGCCAACACGTCTTCGTTCGACAGTGTCATGGTGCCGGTCAATTCATCACGACCGATACGACGATTGAATTTCATACGGCCGACAGCCGACAAATCGTAACGATCTGCGTTGTAGAACAAGCCGTTGAACAATGCTTCAACTGAATCTTCGGTTGGCGGTTCGCCTGGACGCATCATGCGATAGATAGCGACTTTTGCAGCCATCTGATCGTTGGTGTCGTCCATACGCAGCGTTTGCGAGATGTAGCCGCCTTGATCCAGATCGTTGGTGTACAACGTTTGGATATGAGTGACTTTACCTTCGCGCAGACGCGCCAACAGGTCTTCTGTCAATTCATCGTTGGCGCTGGCAATGACTTCGCCAGTTTCTTTATCAACGATGTTTTTCGCCAGAATACGGCCCAGCAGATAGTCTTCCGGAACCGAAATATGCTTGATACCAGCAGCTTCTACGTCGCGGACGTGCTTGCTGTTAATACGCTTGTCTTTTGCGACCAGTACTTTACCGGTTTTGTCAGTGATGTCGAAACGAGCGACTTCACCGCGCAGGCGTTCTGGAACGAATGCCATCTCGGCACCATCCGAATGCAATGCGAAATCATCGAAAACGAAGAAGTTTTCGAGGATTTGTTCCGGCGTCATGCCGATAGCCTTCAACAGGATCGTGACAGGCATCTTGCGGCGACGATCGACGCGGAAGAACAGGATGTCTTTCGGATCGAATTCGTAGTCCAGCCATGAACCGCGGTAAGGAATGATACGTGCGGAGAACAGCAATTTACCGGACGAGTGCGTCTTGCCGCGATCATGTTCAAAGAACACGCCTGGCGAACGATGCAACTGCGACACGATAACGCGCTCTGTACCGTTAATCACGAAGGAACCGGTCGAGGTCATCAAAGGCAATTCGCCCATGTAGACTTCTTGTTCTTTCATTTCTTTAACGACAGGCTTGGTTGGCGATTCCTTATCCAGGATCACCAGACGAACTTTGGCACGCAGAGGTGACGCGTAGGTCAATCCACGTTGTTGGCATTCTTTAATGTTGAACGGCGGATCGCCGAGCACATATGACAAGAATTCGAGGCGCGCAAAACCATTGTGCGAAACGATAGGAAAAATCGACGTAAAGGCAGATTGCAAGCCTTCGTTTTTGCGTTGGGACGGTATTCTGTCTTCTTGCAAAAAGCCGTGGTAAGACTCGAGCTGGGTCGCCAGCAGGAACGGAACGTTGTGAACGTTAGCGCGTTTCGCGAATGATTTGCGAATGCGCTTTTTCTCAGTAAATGAGTAGTGCATGGACACTCCGTGAGTGACAGGGAAGGATAGAGAATTCAGGATTCAGGCTGCATTGCCGAATTGCAACAACACAATTCGAAACATTGAAACCTCAAGTCTCTGCCCTTTAACAACCAAATGCTGACAAGATTACATGAAGTCAACCAAGCCTGCCTTTAGCTACATAAAATCAAGAACGACAAAGGAGCCAAAGCCGAACCGCCCTTTCGGGAGGTTTCGTGCTTTGACTCGAGCGCTGTAAAGTAGCGCGGGCAAATCGAAATTACTTGATTTCTGCTTTTGCGCCAGCTTCTTCCAGTTTTTTCTTCGCTGCTTCTGCATCCGCTTTCGAAACGCCTTCTTTCAAAGGTTTCGGTGCGCCATCAACCAGATCTTTAGCTTCTTTCAAGCCCAGACCGGTGATTTCACGAACTGCTTTAATTACGCCAACTTTGTTCGCGCCGAAATCAGCCAGGATAACTGTGAATTCGGTTTGCTCTTCAGCTGCAGCGCCACCAGCTGCGCCGCCAGCTGCTGGAGCAGCCATTGCAGCAGCGGATACGCCGAATTTTTCTTCGAATGCTTTAACCAAGTCATTCAATTCCAAAACTGTCAGGTTGCCTACGGCTTCCAGGATGTCGTCTTTGCTAATTGCCATTTGAAACTCCTAAATTTTTTTCAATAATTACATCTGATTGGTACTGACGCGAAGCGTCGAAACAAGAGCGCAGGGCCGCATCTCTGCGGCAACCTATTATTCCGCTGCTGCTTCGGTCGCTTCGGCAGCTGGTTCTGCTGCAGCTGCAGGCGCTTGGCCCTCAGCTTTTTGTGCAGCAAGAGCAGCCAGACCACGCGTAAAGCTCGCAACCGGAACCAGCATCATGCCCAAGACTTGGGCCAGCAGGACTTCACGGCTAGGAATATTTGCCAACGCTGCAACAGCCGCTTTATCAAGCGACTTGCCTGCGTAGTTACCTGCTTTAACAACCAATTTGTCGTTGGTTTTAGCAAAGTCATTGATGACTTTTGCTGCTGCAACGGCATCATCCGAGATCGAATAGATCAACGGACCGGTCATTGCTGAAGCGAGGTCGGCAAATGCGGTACCTTCAACAGCGCGACGTGCCAGCGTATTTTTCAATACGCGCAAGTACACACCTTGGTCCCGCGCTTTGGCGCGCAGTTGTGTCAAGTGACCAACCTGGATGCCACGGTATTCGGCCACGACGATGGTCTGTGCCGATGCAACTTTGGCAGAGATTTCGGCGACTACGGCCTTTTTGTCATTCAGATTGAGACTCAAGATCAACCTCCAAAAATGATGTTCAGCGCTTACACAATCGTCATTGATTGCTTGCCTCACATCGGTTCGAACACGGCGTCCGAAGTTAGGAGTTCAGTACTGGCAAGCCAGCGAGAGACTACAAAACTTGTTCGGGTTCACCATCTGCGTTGGGTATGAGATCGTTGCCGATTCCACATTTAACTTTGCACACAACTTACATGCACGCCGCCCAACGGTCTTTGATTGCCTGAACCTGCTTCAATACTGCCGAATCAGGTCCAGCCCAAAGATGCGCCCATCGCCAAATTGGCAATGGGACTTAATTCAATAACTTAAGCAGCCAGAGTCGTTTGATCGACGCGTACACCAGCGCCCATCGTTGACGACAGCGAAACTTTACGCAGGTAAACACCTTTGCTGGTCGCTGGCTTAGCTTTGGTCAACGCATCAATCAAAGCCAACAAGTTGGATTTGAGTGCTTCGTCGGTAAATGATTTACGACCGATAGTTGCGTGGATAATGCCAGCCTTGTCGGTACGGTATTGCACTTGACCAGCTTTTGCATTTTTAACTGCAGTAGCGACGTCAGGTGTAACTGTGCCAACTTTAGGGTTAGGCATCATGCCGCGTGGGCCGAGGATTTGACCCAAGGTACCAACGATACGCATGGTATCTGGCGATGCGATGACGATGTCGAAAGGCATGTTGCCGGCTTTGATTTGCTCAGCCAGATCTTCCATACCAACGATATCAGCACCAGCTGCTTTCGCTTGTTCTGCTTTTTCGCCAGTTGCAAATACTGCAACGCGGACCGATTTACCGGTACCAGCTGGCAAAACTACGGAACCACGAACAACTTGGTCAGATTTCTTAGCATCAACACCCAATTGAACCGATACGTCGATCGATTCGTTGAATTTAGCGGATGCGCATTCTTTGATCAAAGCAAGTGCATTGTCGAATGGGTACGCTTTGGTACGATCAACTTTTGCTTTAAATGCTTTAACGCGTTTCGATAACTTAGCCATTACAGACCCTCCACCGTGATGCCCATGGAACGTGCGGAACCGGCGATAGTACGCACAGCTGCATCCATGTCGGCAGCCGTCAAATCCGGCCGTTTAGTTGTAGCGATTTCTTCAGCTTGTGCACGTGTGATCTTGCCGACTTTGTCGGTATGTGGCTTAGCCGAACCTTTGGTCAGGTTTGCTGCTTTTTTGATCAGGTACGTTGCTGGAGGAGTCTTCATCACGAAAGTGAAAGACTTGTCCGCAAACGCGGTGATCACAACCGGAATTGGCATACCTGGCTCAACACCTTGAGTCTGCGCGTTAAACGCTTTGCAGAATTCCATGATATTCAGACCACGTTGACCCAAAGCAGGTCCGATTGGTGGGGATGGGTTTGCTTTACCAGCTGGAACTTGCAGCTTGATAAAACCAATGATTTTCTTTGCCATGATGGCTCCTACATTGATTGAGTGGTAGCGCCTGTTCACTTGCCTTGCGGCTTATTACTGTGGCTCCTCTTTTTTACTGCTTCCGAATTCCTGAAACTTGACGCGTCAGACGCTACGGAGTGCGTTAATGCTTTACAGAATCAAACTTTTTCGACTTGACCGAATTCCAGCTCTACCGGTGTAGCACGACCGAAGATCGTTACCGATACGCGAACCTTGGATTTCTCGTAATTGACTTCTTCAACATTGCCGTTGAAATCGGTGAACGGACCATCCTTGATACGCACCAGCTCGCCCACTTCGTACAACACTTTTGGACGTGGCTTTTCGACGCCATCCTGCATTTGCTGCATGATCTTGTCGACTTCGTGCGGCGGAATCGGGGTAGGCTTGTTGGACTTGCCACCGATGAAGCCGGTTACTTTGTTCGTATTCTTGACCAGATGCCATGTTTCGTCGGTCATTTCCATTTCGACGAGAACATAGCCTGGGAAAAAGCGGCGTTCGCTAACCGATTTTTGACCGTTTTTTACTTCGATCACTTCTTCGGTAGGCACCAGAATTTGCCCAAACTTGTCTTCCATGCCGGCGCGCGTTGCACGCTCTATTAACGCACGTTGCACGCTCTTTTCCATACCGGAATAGGCGTGCACGACATACCAACGTTTCTTACTAGTGGAAGCTGCTGCAGCGGCGGCACTTGGCGCACCGTCTTGCGCATCATCCTGAATATTGTCGCTCATTATCTTTTCCAGCCCAAAATCAGGTCGTACAGCACAACTTCGAGTAACTTATCCGTACCCCACAGGAAAAGCGCCATGACCAAAACGAAACCAAAAACAATTGCGGTCATCTGCAATGCTTCTTTACGTGTTGGCCAAACTACTTTTTTGGTCTCGCGAACTGCTTCTTTTGAAAAATTGAGGAAGTCGCGACCCGATGCAGATGTCCATGCAATCGCAATTGCCACAAGCAAACCACCAACCAATGCTGCAACACGAACTGCCGTTGCTTTATCCGACAAAAAATAGAATCCGACTACGCCCGCGATTGCGGCAAGAATCGCCAAAACGATCTTGATCTTATCGCCTGACGCGCCAACAGTTTCTACGGGTTGATTAGCCATTACACTTTACTTTCGATGCCCTGCACCAGAATCGGTGGCAGGGGCGGAGGGCCTCGAACCCCCAACCTTCGGTTTTGGAGACCGACACTCTGCCAATTGAGCTACGCCCCTACGGTTTTTACACTACCACTACTTGAACCACTAACGGCGATCTCAACATCGAGATCGCCGCAGCATTCATTTATTACTCAATAATTTTAGCGACGACACCAGCGCCGACGGTACGACCGCCTTCACGGATAGCGAAACGCAGACCTTCTTCCATCGCGATCGGGTTGATCAACATTACTGTGATCGACACGTTGTCGCCTGGCATAACCATTTCTTTATCCTTCGGCAACTCGATCGAACCAGTTACGTCCGTTGTACGGAAGTAGAACTGTGGACGGTAGTTGTTGAAGAATGGTGTGTGACGGCCGCCTTCGTCTTTCGACAGTACGTAGATTTCGCCTGTGAAATGTTTGTGTGGCTTGATCGAACCTGGCTTTGCCAGAACTTGACCACGTTCCACGTCTTCACGCTTGGTACCACGCAGCAATACGCCGACGTTGTCGCCTGCTTGACCTTGGTCGAGCAATTTGCGGAACATTTCAACACCAGTACAGGTGGTGACTTGGGTGTCACGGATACCAACGATTTCGAGGGCTTCGCCAACTTTGACGATACCGCGTTCGATACGACCGGTAACAACGGTACCGCGACCGGAGATCGAGAATACGTCTTCTACTGGCAACAGGAATGCGCCGTCAACTGCGCGTTCTGGTGTTGGGATGTAGCTGTCGAGGGCTTCTGCGAGCGCCAGGATTGCTTGTTCGCCCAATGGACCTGTGTCGCCTTCGAGTGCCAACTTAGCGGAACCTTTGATGATAGGCAAGTCGTCGCCTGGGAATTCGTATTTGGAGAGGAGCTCACGCACTTCCATTTCGACCAATTCCAGCAATTCTGCGTCATCGACCATGTCTGCTTTGTTCAAGAAGACGATGATGTATGGAACACCAACTTGACGCGACAACAGGATGTGTTCGCGAGTTTGTGGCATAGGACCGTCTGCTGCGGAGCAAACCAGGATCGCGCCGTCCATCTGTGCAGCACCAGTAATCATGTTTTTAACATAATCAGCATGGCCTGGGCAGTCAACGTGGGCGTAGTGACGGTTTGCTGTTTCGTATTCGACGTGTGCGGTGTTGATCGTGATGCCGCGCGCTTTTTCTTCTGGCGCTGCGTCAATTTGATCGTACGCTTTAGCTTCGCCGCCAAATTTCTTCGACAACACGGTCGCAATCGCTGCCGTCAATGTGGTTTTACCATGATCGACGTGACCAATTGTGCCCACATTCACGTGCGGCTTGGTCCGCTCGAATTTGCCTTTTGCCATCTTAGACTCCTAACAATTTTGATGAGAATGTTCAGGCAAACGCCCGACCGACTTACCGATAAAAATGAACAACTGAATTCTTTGGTGCCCTTTACGTGGATTGAACACGTGGCCTCTCCCTTACCAAGGGAGTGCTCTACCACTGAGCTAAAAGGGCAAACTAGCCGTCCGATACCAACCACTGCGGCACGTCCAACCTTTAAAAACTGGAGCGGGTGAAGGGAATCGAACCCTCGTCATAAGCTTGGAAGGCTTCAGCTCTACCATTGAGCTACACCCGCGAGGGCCACCACTACACAACTCACTTCTTTTGTTCTTTTTGCTGCTAAAAACTTGGTGGAGGGGGCTGGATTCGAACCAGCGTATTCGTAAGAAGGCAGATTTACAGTCTGCTGCCATTAACCACTCGGCCACCCCTCCGCGGGGAACCCCAAACTATAGGGGAGTCGACCCACCTTGTCAACAACTTGCAACGATTCTTCGACTAATTTTTTCAAATTATTCGTTCTTTTTTCATGCCGAATCGACAAAACGGGGATTAGAAACGCGTTTCTCGTGCCGCGCGGAGGAAATTGTCGAGTATTGGTGTGCAATCGAGCAGCTCCGAACCACCCGCACGATGGAATTCCGGATGCCATTGCAAACCCATGACAAAACGGGCTTTCGTATAGCGCACCGCTTCGACAATATTGTCAGTTGCCGATATCGCCTCGATCATCAGATCGCGCCCTAAATCACGCACGGCTTGATGATGTATCGAGTTAACCAAAGGCGCAGTCTGCCCTTGGAAAAGAGACGCCAGCGAAGATCCCGGCGGGAACTGGATGGCATGGCGATGACTATCGTACAAGTCGTTAACGTGCGGCATTGCCGTCGGCACATCGGTTGCGATGTCTTGATACAAGGTACCGCCAAAGGCAACATTGATTAACTGGCAACCACGGCATATGCCTAACACCGGCTTACCCGCTTCAATGAATTCGTGCAGCAGTTCCAATTCATACATATCGCGCGAACTGTCGCCGCTCCATTCCGGCCGTGTCGCCGTTTGGGAGTAAGTCTGCGGCGCAACGTCAGCACCGCCTTGCAACACCAAGCCATCCAGATGCTTGGCGTAATCGCGCAAACGAATTTTGCTCGGATGCAAAAGACCGTTCGTGTTGACGGTCGGGATCATCAACACCAGCACATCACGCGACATCACCCACTGTGCAATAGACTCTTCAAGGTATTGCAAGGTCTTCCCCTGCAAACCCTTGGCGCCGCTTTCCGGATGAAAAATACGGGCAGAAACACCAATCTTGAGTGTGCGCTGCGTCAGGCGCCGCCCTACTTGCTCGGACAAACTTTGCAGACGCGCCTGGAAAATACGCCAAGTTTGCTTCCACGGCGTATCGTCCGGCATTTGATAAGCAGGCGTACTGTGCTTGCCAAAATCCGGCTTGGTCGCGAAATTGAAAGCGGGAGGCAGAGGTGCTATTTGCGGCTCGGCAGCAGGCGTTGCCGGCGGAGAAACTGGATCTGGTGCAGCTGAATCTGGTGCGGCGTCGGAAGATGAAGGCTTAACAGGTGGCAAGTTGCTATCAGAGGTGTCAGACATGGCATCACTTTAGTATCGAGAAGAAGTAGACAGCGCGTATCAGCAAATTATCCACGCTCAATCCGAATTGATGAAAAATACATAAAAATCGCTGAACATCAGTCAAATTAACATTAAACCCAACCATAACATCACGAATTATAAGTAGATCTCTTTCAGCACAGGCAAGGAAGACTGCGAAGCTCGTCATCATGTCGACCACTGAATTGCTCTGAAAACGGGATAATGCAAGCTATCGCCTTATCCATTAACTTTTTGAATTCAAACACCATGCTCATCATTTATCACAATCCACGTTGTTCGAAATCGCGCGGCGCATTGGAACTGGCGCAGCAATTTGCGACACAACACGGTCTGACTTTAGATGTCGTTGATTATCAAAAAACGCCGCTGACGCAGGCTCAATTGACGGAGCTGCACCACATTCTGCAATCAGAACAAGCCGTTAGCGTACGCGACATGGTGCGCGACAATGAAGACGAATTCACAAGCTTGAAATTAGCGCATGCCGATGATGCAAGCTTGCTGCGCGCACTAGCAGCGCATCCAAAATTATTGCAACGCCCGATCGTTCGCTTTCATCAACGCGCGGTGATCGCACGTCCACCAGAATTGGCAAATGCAATTCTGGTTGCATCCTAAGCAGGCTATTTATTGTTTTTCAATCTGCGCGACGTTGCTGACAGCCTTGGCTGGTAGTACGCCATAGGCACGTTCCATCGCGTACTTCTTCAGAATGTCGCGATACATACTGGCGAGCAAGGAGAGTCTCGGATTGCGCGGATCAAGACGACGCGCATTACTAATATAAGTACGCGCCTGCTCGCCCAATTGCTCATCCCACCCCAGACTATCCAGGCATTTCAGCACCGCAACGGCTGCATTGAAAACCACTTGCGGGTTTTCCGGCAATTTATCTGCCGCTTCCGACATCAAGGCGACTGCGCCGTGATAATCGCCAAGACGCGCCTTCTCGGCACCGGCCGATACCAAATCGACGACTTGGCTTTTACTTTCGCGTGTGACGCGCTTGCCCAAATCTTCGCGCCCGGCTTCTCTGAATAAACGCATAGCCCTCGTCATCGCCACGTTGGTTGAAGCGTTACCGACCACCGAAGTCATAACTTCCACGGCATCTTGCTCCATGCCATTTTCCAGACAATTCAGCGCCAAAGTCATTTTGGTATCGTTCGATAAACCTATAGGTTCCTTGCAAGCAAGGACGGCAGCACCCAATTCCTCTACTGCCAGCTCCGTATCGCCATTGTGTTTATGCAGCATGGCAGCAGCCAAAGCGCGACAGGCTGGCGTTTTCTTGATGTTGGCCAAGGATTTTGCAAGATCGCGAATAATGGAAGAAACGAGTTTTACTTCACCCTTGGCTATCGATGTTTTGACCAAATGCACGTGATCTTCCGGCTCGCGGAACTCAGAAAATTTGGCTTTATTGATGACTTGCTGAAAAACCCGATGGGCGGTTTCCGTGTCACCAGTTTCCAGCGCGACATTGCCCAGCTTGCGCAAGCGCTGCAAGGCATGCGGGGAACGCGTGACCGCATGTTCCAGCGTGGTTTGCGCTTGCTGCATTTGCCCTCGGGCTTCCTGCGTTTTGGCCAGCCAATCGTAGGCTTCCAGAAACTGCTTTTTCTCGGCGACCAGTGAAGTCAGCATTTCTTCCGCTTCTTCGAAGCGGTCTTGCATGTACAAACTGGTTGCCAAACCCAGACGCGCCCATGCGATAGAGCGCTTGGCGAAAAGCTCGGAATAGATCGCTTCCGCTTCCGTCAATTCGCCCAAGGTGATGTGCAACTCGGCACGCAGACGTATAAATTCCGCCTGATAACGTGTGTGCGTGCGCTCACTTGCAACGCAGGCATTGATCGCTTCGCTCAGATTCCCATGCTCGATCAGCTGGTAAATCGGTATGAAGGCATTACGCTTTTCTATGGCTTTGGCGATACGATCCATCAGCGTTTCTGCCGTGAACGGCTTCAGCACATAATCGTTCAACGCCAATTCCGCCGCGCTCACGACTTTTTCATGATTGCGCTCGGCCGTGACCATAATGAATACCGTAGATGGCGGAATGATCTTGTGATGCCGCAAGTCCTCCAGCAATTGCTGACCATCCTGGCCTTCGCCCAGATCGTATTCGCAGATCACCAGATCGAACATCTTGTGTTTCAAGGGACGGATTGCGCTGCCTGAGCTGGCCGCATACTCGATCTTGCTGATGCCACCTATGCTCAGCATGTTGTGAATACTGGCCCGCATACCCGCATGCGGCTCAATAATCAGTGCGGTTAGTCCGGCGAGTTCTTGCATGGTGTTTCAAAGCCAAAAAATGAGCGTGCGCCTGGATGACAGCGCGAGTGCAGAATGAAAGTTTCCGTACAACAATATTACATTTGTTAAACGATGTCATCGCAATTTGATAAATACAGCGTCATAGGACGACACAATTTCGTCATGACGTGCAATACAGACAAGAAACAAGCGGCGCTTCAGGTCTATCAAGCTGAATTCAAATCAGGCAACTGCACTATCCGCCGTCGGCTCCTCGACCACCACTTGATTACGGCCGCCCTGCTTGGCCATATACATGGCGGTATCGGTGCGCGAGAATAAATCCAGCACGGATTCGCCTGGAATGTGTTGCGTCAAGCCGATGGAGACCGTGACGCGATGGCGCAATTTTCCATTCCAATCGTGTTGCTCGACCTGTTCGCGTATGCGCTCGGCAATATTCAAGGCGGCCAACAAGGAGGTTTCCGGCAAAACCAGCAGGAATTCTTCACCGCCGTAACGACCGAAGACATCGTGCTGGCGCACATTCTTTTCTGCAATGCGCGCAAAGGTGCGCAAAACTTCATCGCCGCCCAGATGACCAGCTTCATCGTTCACACGTTTGAAATGATCCAGATCGATCACGGCTAAACATAGGGGCGAGCCAGTTTCATCCGACATGCGCTTTTGCTGCTCCAGTGCAGCGACGATGTAGCGACGATTAAAGCAGCCGAGCAAGGCATCGCGTCGCGCATCTTCTTCAATATCCTTGATTTTTCTCGTTGCCTTGAACAAGGCATTGTGCAATTCCTGCATCCGGCTGGCGAGCACAACAAACCCGGGCAAGGTCAGCAGCAAACCAAGGAACAAAGCTCCTTCCAGCTTCAGCATGGACCAATCATCGTACTGATAATAATGCGAGGCAATCACCGCCATATAGCCAAACAATGTCGCCATCGTCAGCAACAACATCGTTCGGGGCGAGACGCGGTGCATGACGAATGCCATCGTCAAAAACAGAAAAGGGGTGAAGAGAATTTGGGTGGCTGGCGCCAGATACGTCATCAGCAACATGATGCCGATCGCACATAACGTGATCGGAACACGCAGATTCTTCTCTCGGGTCTTGTTGTTCCAACCCAGTGCGAAGCAAGCGTAAAACACGACGAGCACAGCAACACTCAAGCTAGTCGCAACGATCAATGCCATATGATCGACCAAGCCGTGCAGGTAAAACACGCCGACACCGATCAGATAAAACAGGGCGAACACGCCTATCAGCAGCAGACGCTTGATGCGCGCATTCTGGCGATTTTTGTGATGCAGCAGAGTTTGGCGACGCGCACGAACGACATGGATTTTTGCAGATTTGGCCGCGCCGCGCACAGGCGCTCGCAGTTCCGATGCAGTCGCATTTGGCGACGCATCGTCCGCACCCGGCACAGCGTTCTGTTCACTGATTTGTCGCATGCACATCCGTCTAAGAAAGTTCAGCCAACGAGGTTGACGCACACTATCCGACCGAAATAACTTACTGCTGGGCTCTATTTTTTCTGTTTCTTACTAGACCATATCCATCAGCAGAATACACGCACTATTATTGCTTTGTAACCATAAGTCACAATCCCGTCATATTATTTTGCTTGTCTTTTTGCCATGGCTTTTCGCGCATATACCAAGCCGTTATGACAGCCACTGCGCACAAGACGGCAACCAGTAAAAAAGTTTCATTAAAGGCATTGCGATGATTGTCTATACCCAATGCCTGACGCGATTGATGCAGCGTAATCCGCCACTCCAGCACGACGCCGACCATGCTGACACCGATGGCACCGCCAAGCTGACGTACGAAATTGATGGCACTGGCACCTTGCGCTATCAAACTGTTATCCACACCACGCATCGCCCCCAAACTAAGTGCCGGCAATACAAAACCCAAACCTATCCGACCTATCACTGCCCACGCCATCAGCAGCCAGTAACTGGTTGCCGGTGAACCGTTTGCCATCAAGGCGAACGACGACGCCAATAAAAACAAACCAATAGCCACCAGTACATTAGGCGGATAACTGTCTGCCAGACGCCCAGCCAGCGGTATCGTCACCGCCAGCACTATCCCGGCTGGCAACAACACCAAACCCGCCTGCGATGGCGCGTAATTCATGGCCATCTGCATATAAATCGGCAACAGATAAGTCGAACCGTACAAGCCCATGCCGTAAATGAACGCCACCAACGCACCCATCGCAAACTGGCGATAGCGGAATAGCTTCATATTCATCAAAGGTTCTGCCTTGGTACGCATTTGATAAATGATGAAAGCAATCAAGGTCGTCACACCGAGCACCAGCAAAATGACCGCCTGCGACATATCGCCGCGCAATTCGACGACGCCATTAAGCAAACTGATAATGCTGACGCCGATTAACAGCAAACCCTTCCAGTCGAGTGGTTTGGCATGCTCCAGCGTTGGCGTATATGACGCGAGAAAACGCTGGATCAGAAAAAGCACCAGCAAGCACGGTGGCACCACCACGAAAAAAATCGAACGCCAGCCAAACAACTCCACCAGAAAACCGCCCACACTAGGTCCAATCGCCGGCGCCAGCACCACGCCGAAACCGAATATCCCCATCGCCTTGCCCTGTTCGTGCTGTTCGAACGCACGCAAAATCACGATTGCCGGTATCGGCTGCATCACGCCGGCAGCCAATCCTTCCAGCACGCGCATAGCTAACAACATCTGATAATTGATACTGAAACCGCCGACCACGCCGCCTAGCAGCAACAAGACAATCGCTCCGCCGTATGTACGACGCAAGCCAAAACGCAGCAGTAACCACGGTGTCATCAGCATAGACAAAGTCATCGCCAGCATGAAGCCGGTAGAAACCCATTGCGCACGCTCTTGCCCGAGCGCGAAGTAACGGCTCAGATCAGGGATCGCCACATTGACGATGGTGGAAGAAAGAATCGCCGCGACGCTACCTATCATGCAAGTCAACAAGACCAGCCATTTATAGCGTGCACCATAGCGGCTGCGCAGCTCTTCCAGAGTGAGTGCTTGCATATTAGATTTACCTTGGATAGACGAGAATTAGTATATAGCTGCCACTGCTGTTACAGCTCTACCTTGCTTGTGAAAATAGAATCTTGAAAATGAATTACTTTTTGAATACGCGTATGAGCTTCAGATAAAAAAACGGGCCGGAAAAATTCCGGCCCGTTTTGATTTGGCAAATCTGTTTACTCAACCCGCATCATCAGCCGGCATGTCATCTGGCGATGGATCGAGTTTGGTAATCAGTAGACGATCGATACGATTGCGATCCATATCGACCACTTCTATCCGGTAACCTTCCCACTCGAAATGATCCGACATTTGCGGGATGTGACCAAGGAAGGTCATCACGAAACCAGCCAGCGTGTGATACGTGCCGGACGCTTCTTCCGGGAAACGCACTTCGGTTTCCAGTAATTCGCGGAAGCGATCAAACGATACGCCGCCATCAATCAGCCATGAGCCATCTTCGCGACGCACGCCATCCACTTCATGATGCTCATCGATCACCGATACATCACCAACCAGCGCGCCAAGTACGTCGCTCAAGGTAACGATACCTTCGATTTCGCCGTATTCATCGATCACCAACGCCAGTTCGGCGCGGTTTTTCTTCAATGTTTCCAGCAACTGCATCGCGCTGATGGTTTCCGGCACAAACAGTGGCGGACGCGTAGCAGCTGCTATATCGACAGTCGCGATGGATTTGCCGCGGATTGCCTGTTCAAACAAGCTACCCGCATGCACGATACCGATCACGTGCGAGATATCGCCCTTGCAGACGGGGAAACGGTTGTACGAACTGTCAGCGATCTTGGCCAGATTCACTTCTATCGAATCTTCCAGATCAATAAAGTGGACATCCAGGCGCGGTGTCATCAAACCGGCGACACGCTGGTCGTCCAGGCGCAAGGCGCGCGACACGATATCGTGTTCGGTTTTTTCAAACAGACCGGCATCCGCACCTTCGCGGAACAAGCCGGCGATTTCCTCTTCCGTGACCGAATCGTCCTTCTTGTGCTGCATGCCTAATATACGCAGGATGAATTCCGTCGTCACAGTCAGGATTTTGACAAATGGCCCCATCAGACGCGACAGCCACAACATCGGTGCCGCAACCAGCGAAGCAACGACTTCCGGATATTGCATCGCGATGCGCTTAGGCACCAATTCACCAAGGATCAAGGAACCGAAGGTAATACCGACCACCACCACGGCCAGCGCAATTTCGCGCGCATAGGAAGCGACGAAAGGAATCATGGCGACTTCAGGCGTCAGACGTTCAACCAGCGAGGCTTCACCGAACGCACCATTGAAAATGCCGATCAGTGTGATACCGACCTGTATCGTGGAGAGGAAGCGACTAGGACTGTCCGACAGATCAAGTGCCGCTTGTGCACCCCTGCTGCCGTTTTCAGATAATTTTTGGAGACGAATACGTTTGGAGGTAACGATCGCAATTTCAGACATGGCAAAAATGCCATTGACCAGGATCAAACCCAGGATAATTAATATGTCCACTACTAAGGGAACTCGCAGTTTCTACCCGCTAGCCCTACTGTTGATAAGTCGTGAATCATATCATTAGCGTGCGCCACAGCATCAAAATGGGCAAATTCTTGGCCTGAAATGCACATTTCACCGGGCTCAGCAGAACAGACAGGTCCGCTTTACGATCTCGGCAATCAGGAAAGCTACGGCCGACCACAGCACGGTAGAACCGAAGGGCAGGACGAACATGCGGCCAAAAAGCTTGAAACGTACATCGCCAATAATGCGACCTACGCCCAGTTTTTCGATAATCCACGGGATCAACGCGTAAAAAACTGTCAAACCGATAAAAATCACTGCAACCCAACGTATCATTCCTACTCCCCCGTTAAATGGACATGCCAGAGGTCATACTTAATTAAAACAGGCGTGCCACTAAAAAAACCGCCAGCGACAACAAGACCGTCGAAGCAAATGGCAAAAAGATGGTTTTACCGAACAAGGTAAAGCGCACATCACCCGGCAATCTGCCTACGCCGAATTTTTCCAGCCACGGCAAGGCGGCGGAAAACACGATCACGGCAATGAAGATGACTAGGAACCAGCGCAGCATGGGCAACTTTCATGACACGCCGGCAAGCTTTGCCAGCGTCTGGTCTCGATATTAAAGTCGGCGGCTTTGATCCGCGCGATCAAACTGGTCCGGCAACTGTACGCCTTTGCCGACCACTAACACTTTGAACAACTCGCCCATTTCTGCCGGCGAAGTCAGTTTTTGTACTGCATTCGCTTTAGGCAGATAAGCCATGTGATCGTCCGGTGCCGTGACCAGCAAGCGATCACCCAAACCGGCCGCCAGCAGGAAACCCGCTTGACTCATATAGCCCACCATCTCCAAACCGTTGCGTACCGCGGCATACGCCATGGCAGTGAAATCAACATGCGCCGTAATATCTTGCAAACCTGGCACGTAAAACGGATCGGGGTGCGAATGATGACGATAGTGGCACATCAAGGTGCCTTCGACGCGCTGGTCCAGATAGTATTCGCTCGCCGGGAAACCGTAATCGATCAGTATCGCAGCCCCGCCCTTGCCTGATTGCTCGAAGCCCGCCGTCAACATGGTCGCCAGCGAACCCATAAAGCCGACTGCAATCGGGTGTACTTCGGTCAGATAACCGATGGGCAACTCTTCCGCATCCGGGATTTGCGCCACTAATTCTTGGTCGCATGGACGATCGGCGAACACAAAACGTCCATCCTCGAAGCCAACGCCGCGTTCCAGCCAAGCGCTTTCCTCTTTGACAACCAGCGACACCGGCATCGCATCCAGCACTTCATTGCCGAGTACAACGCCAGAAAACGCCGGTGGGAAGTCGTCCAGCCAGGTCACTTGCGGGAAGCCAACTAGGGTTTGTTGTTGTCGAGCACGCAATTCGCCGGACAATTCAACGATGGAATAACGTTCCAGCGGAATACCGGCAGACGCGCATTCCGTCAGGATATCCAGCGCCAATTTACCGGTACCGGCACCGAATTCGAGGATATTCGGTGTACTTTGTGCCATCAGGTCGCCAGCCGCATGGGCCAGCGTTTCACCAAAAAGCGACGTAATTTCGGGCGCGGTTGTAAAATCACCGTCTTTGCCAAGTTTTGCAGCGCCGCCGCTGTAATAACCGACGTCCGGCGCATACAGCGCCAGCTCCATATAACGGGCGAAAGAAATCCAGCCATCATGACGGCGAATTTCGTCAACGATCAGTTGCTGGAGCGCGTGTGACGCAGATAATGCGTCAGAAGAAGGTTCTGGGAGTTGCAGTTGCATGGCGGTATTGTAGAGAAATCAGCGAAACACACAACCATTCATGTCCACAGATAAACAAACGTCATTGAAAAAGACTGCCCTTGTGACCGGCGCCGCCAAGCGTATCGGCCGCACGATCGCGCTCGCCCTGGCGCAACGTGGCTGGGATGTGGTCGTGCATTACGCGCGCTCAGAAACCGAGGCGCAAGCCACCGTTGCCGAGATTGAGGCTATGGGCCGACGCGCCATCGCCTTGCATTGCGACTTGAATGACGAAGCTACGGTGAAAACGCTGGTGCGCCGCGCCTCGGCTGTGCTCGGCCCGATTTCCTGCGTGGTGAATAACGCCTCGCTATTTGATTACGACAACGCTGCCGATTTTTCCGGCGCGACGCTGGATGCACACATGCACACCAATCTGGTCGCACCGGTTTTATTGGCGCAAGCCTTGCACGAAGCTACGCCGGATGGTGCGCAAGCAGTTGTCGTTAACTTGCTCGATCAAAAGCTGTTTAATCTGAATCCTGATTTTTTGTCGTACACGCTATCGAAAGCCGCGCTACACAGCGCCACTACCATGCTGGCGCAAGCACTCGCACCTAAAGTACGTGTGGTCGGTGTCGCCCCTGGCATCACGCTGGTATCCGGCGACCAGAGCGAAGCTGGATTTACCCATGCGCATACAGTAACGCCCTTGGGTCGCTCCAGCACGCCAGACGATATCGCTGCTGCGGTCTGCTTCGTCGCCGAAGCACAAGCGATGACTGGCACCACATTGCTCGTCGATGGCGGCCAGCACCTTATTCCATTACAACGCGATGTGATGTTTGTCGCATCCTGATTTTTTAAGATTTTTCACCTGCAGTACTACCGGTTTACAACTATGAATTCGTTTTTGTTCCATCCACAACTCGCTGATTGCCGCCGCCTCTTCCTGCGTAATTACGAAGTACAAATCAACATCGGCGTGCACGACTTTGAAAAAAAAGGCGAGCAGCGCGTATTAATCAACGTTGATCTGTTCATTCCATTGAAGGAATCGACACCAACCGCTGATCATCTGGATGAAGTCGTCGATTACGACTATATGCGCAGCACGATCGCCAAGCGCATGGCGCAAGGTCATATCCATTTGCAGGAAACCCTGTGCGATGACGTGGTCAAAGCCATGCTGGCACATCCGAAAGTTCGCGCCGCACGCGTTTCAACCGAAAAGCCTGACGTCTATCCCGATTGTGAATCGGTAGGCGTCGAGGTCTTCCAGATCAAGGGGAACTAAGGTGTCGCAATCCGTGATGACCGCCGCACCGGAAACGGATGCAGCGCTGAGCTTCAAGCAAAACGAGAAAATCGTTTACGAAAACAATAAACTGCACAAACGTCTGTGCCGCCAGGTCGGTCAAGCCATCGGCGACTTCAACATGATAGAAGACGGTGACAAGGTCATGGTCTGCCTGTCCGGCGGCAAGGATAGTTACGCATTGCTGGATATCCTGATGACGCTGCGCGAACGCGCACCGATCAAGTTCGACATCATCGCCGTCAATCTCGATCAGAAGCAGCCGAACTTCCCGGATCACATCTTGCCAGCTTACCTGAAGCAACTGGATATCCCATTCCATATCGAGAATCAGGATACCTACAGCATCGTCAAGCGCTTGATCCCGGAAGGCAAGACGACCTGTTCGCTGTGCTCGCGTCTACGTCGCGGCATCTTGTATCGCGTTGCCGATGAATTGGGTGCCACCAAGATTGCGCTCGGCCATCACCGCGACGACATCATGGAAACCTTCTTCCTGAATATGTTCTTCGGCGCGAAGATCAAAGGCATGCCGCCCAAGCTGCAATCCGATGACGGCAAACACATCGTGATCCGTCCGCTGGCTTATGTGAAGGAAGCCGATACCGAGCGCTATGCGCAGGTCAAGAACTTCCCCATCATTCCTTGCGATTTGTGCGGCAGTCAGGAAAACCTGCAACGCAAACAAATCAAAGGCATGCTGCGCGAATGGGAAAAGAAATTCCCCGGCCGTGTCGATAATATTTTCTCGTCGCTCTCGACTGTCGTGCCTTCGCATTTGATGGACAAGGACTTGTTCGGCTTTGCTGACTTGAAAGCAACCGGCGAGGCGATGGCAAATGGCGATATCGCGTTTGATGAAGAACCATGCTCGACTGGAAGCACCAGCATTTCCAGCATCATTCCATTGCGCTCAGATTCAGATGATTGAGTAACTATGTAATTAGTTTGAAAAAAGGCTCCGAAATTCGGAGCCTTTTTTATTTCCATCCCAGCATCTTTTCGTCACGCAGATTCAAGCAGGAATTTTTCTGGCTGTGAAAAACGCAGCATCAATAAAAAACGAGTAATCGTCTTCCACCTCGAAATAAGCACGGGTTTCTTCCGGTGCAGAATCGAACAGACTGCGTATCGCCGTCACACGCTCAGACGGCGTACGCATGCGCGCTATCCATTCGTCGAATACCATTTTCAACTTCCAGCCATTGACGTACTCGTGTGAAAAACCGGCACCTGCAAACATCGCCGACCACTCCGACACGCGGTAATCACGCACATGTGAAGCATCGCGCAGCAATTCCACTGCTTGCAAAGTCGTGTCATGCAAGGCGATTTCCGATGCGACGATATCGATGACGATCACGATACCATTTGGACGCAGCACACGATGCATTTCGCGCAAGCCGGTCGGTACATGCAACCAGTGATGCGCGGAGAAACGCGTGATCACGATATCGAAAGTAGCATCGGCGAATGGCAATTTTTCTGCCTGCGCCTGCTCGGTTTCGATATTGTCCAGCTCACGCTGTGCGGCCGACGCTGCAACCACCGCCAGCATTTGATCCGATAAATCACAAGCAGTGACCGTTGCCGCAAATGGCGCCACCGCAAAACTGATATGACCACCGCCGCAACCCAGATCCAGCACCACTGGCGCGTTGAAGCTGCGCGCGACTTCTTTCACTGCATCCAGATCCGCGCCATGCGCATGCACCGTGCTGGTCAAATATGCTGCTGCCGTATTGCCAAATTGTTCTGCTACCACTGCTGCCTGTTTCATTTTCCACCTCCACATGATTGGGTAGATGTACGATAGGCGATGATTTATCCTGTAACAAGACAACACTTTATACTGGTATATTTTCTGCCAGACTGAAACGCAAGATAGCGACTATGCATAACAAACTCGGCGACTTCATCCGCTTACACCGCGAACAAATCAAACCGCAGGATGTCGGGCTGCGCGCCGACGGACGACGTCGCACGCCGGGTTTGCGACGAGAAGAATTAGCGCAACTGTGTGAGGTCAGTCCAACCTGGCTGACGTGGCTGGAACAGGGACGGCCGGTATCAGCATCGGCCAAGGTCTTGAGCAAGCTGGCAGAAGTGATGCATCTGACAGCCGCCGAGCGAACGTATTTATTCCGACTGGCAGACAAACTCGATCCTATGCTGGAAATCAGCAACGACAGTCCGAGTGGCAATCTCGACGCCATCGTCAAAGCCATCACGGCACCGGCCTACATACTGAATCGACAATGGGATGCGATCGCATGGAATCGTCCGGCTAAAGATTTGTTCGCAGGCTGGCTGGATACGAGCAAGAAAAAATCAGCGGAGACGGCACAAGCCAATCTCTTGCACTTCATGTTTCAGGAACCCAAAGCGCATGCCTTGATTGCCGATTGGCCGGATCGCGCACAACGATTGGTAGCGGAGTTCCGCGCCGATTGCGGCAAGCATGCGGATGAAGAACCGCTGGCAAGTCTGATCGATGACTTGATACGCGACAGTGCAGATTTCAAGAAGCTATGGAATTCGCAACACGTCGTCGGACGCGACGGTGGCACGCGACGCTTTATGCATCCGACTAAAGGCGCGCTGACGTTTGAACAAGTGACCTTGAATCTGGCTGCAGGGCGCGGCTACAAACTGGTGATGCTGTTGCCGGAATAAACTCGTTTTTGTCGAGAGAACTTGCCATCAAGCCGCAGCCGCCAGCTTGTTGAAATCATTCACCCAGTCCTGCAAGCTTTGCACAAAATACTGCTTTTGCTTGGGCGTCACAGCATGCATGATGCCGACTATCATATTGGCGTTCGCATCATTTAATGACTCGAAAAATTTCTGATGCTGCGGATTGCCAAAGCGCTCATCCATCGCCGTAATAAATTTTTTCAGCATGGCTGTCGCAACCTCTTTACTCGGCTTTTCATCGTGTATTTTTTTCAGCAGCTCGATCAACTCTTGCTGTCTATGCACACGCTCTGCCATCAGTAATTCATTATTCAATGGACGCGCATCTGATAAGGCGCGTATTTTTGCTTCCTGCTCTTTGCTGAAGCTACCGAACCAAAACTGCGCCTGCTGCAAGGCTTTTCTATAACGAAATTCCTGCCGTTCCTCAGCGCTACCAACCAGATATTCCTTGCGGAAGGTGTCATTGGATTTGGCGAATTTCTTTTCAATATTGGCGATCTGTTCTGTCTTCAACGATAAAGCCAGCTCGGCAAAATCAGGTACGGCCTTATCTGCAATATGTAATAACTGCGTTTTTACATCGCGATAATCATTCAGCAAATCCGCCTGCGTCACAGTAGAAAAATCGCGATGCTGCATACGCGCCATCAAATGTACGTATTCTTTCAGCTGCGTTTTGCGATGCCAGACGAATATCGCATCGATACGATGCTTGACCCACTGTTTTTGCGTACTGTCGAAATCGACGTAGCTATTGAGCCACCAGTAAGAAATGGTTTCGCCATTGCTATAACCCAGACGTGCAGCGCTGCATCCGAGCAACAATACCGCCATGCCGCAGATCACTGCTTTTTTTGCAAAAGTATAAAAGGGACGCGTGATAAAATTTTGCATTCTTTTAACTGGCTTCCTATGAATATCGTCATTCTTGCTGCAGGTATGGGAAAGCGCATGCAATCCGCGCTGCCGAAAGTATTGCATCCTCTGGCGGGCAAGCCGCTGCTGTCCCACGTGATCGATACCGCGCGGCAATTGTCGCCATCGACACTCTGCGTCATCTATGGTCACGGCGGCGAGCAAGTACCGCAATTGCTGCAAGCCAAGGATCTGTCATTCGCCAAGCAGGAACCGCAACTCGGCACCGGCCATGCTGTCATGCAAGCAGTGCCGCAGTTGGATGATCATACGCCGACGCTGATTTTGTATGGTGATGTGCCTTTAACGACTGCCGCGTCGCTGCAGCGTTTGTTGGACATCGCTGGTAACGATAAGTTGGGCATCTTGACCGTCGATCTCGACAATCCGACCGGATACGGCCGCATCGTGCGAGAAAACGGCGCTATTACGCGCATCGTTGAACAAAAAGATGCCAATGAAGACGAACGCGCAATTCGCGAAGTCAACACCGGCATCATCGTTGCACCAACCGCCTTGCTGAAAAAATGGCTGGCCAAGTTGTCCAACAACAATGCGCAAGGTGAGTATTACCTGACCGATATCGTCGCCAGCGCAGTCGCCGATGGCGTGTCCGTTGTTTCAGCACAACCCGATCACGTGTGGGAAACCCACGGCGTCAATAGCAAGGTGCAACTGGCCGAACTGGAACGCATACACCAAGGCAATATCGCTCACGCTTTGCTGGAGCAAGGCGTGACGCTCGCTGATCCTGCGCGCATAGATGTACGCGGCACCTTGACTTGTGGACGCGATGTGACTATCGACGTCGGCTGCGTATTCGAAGGTGATGTGACGTTAGCCGATGGCGTACGTATAGATGCCAACTGCGTGATTCACAATTCAACTATCGGCGCGCGTGCGCATGTGCGTCCTTATAGCCATTTTGAAAATGCCGTCGTCGGTGCCGACTGCATCATCGGGCCTTATGCGCGTCTGCGCCCAGGCACAGTGCTGGCAGAAGACGTACACATCGGCAACTTCGTCGAAGTGAAAAACAGTGAGATCGCCGCGCATAGCAAGGCCAATCATTTGACTTACGTAGGTGATTCCACCGTAGGCTCGAACGTCAACATAGGCGCAGGTACGATTACCTGCAACTACGATGGCGTGAACAAATCGCGCACCATCATCGAAGACGACGTCTTCATCGGCAGTGCGACGCAATTGATTGCGCCGATACGCGTCGGCAAAGGAGCGACGATAGGTGCTGGCACTACGCTGACCAAAGATGCGCCAGCCGACAAGCTGACCGTTTCACGCGCCAAGCAAATCACGGTTGATGGCTGGCAGCGACCGGTCAAGATCAAAAAATAATTTGCAGGTATTAATATAAAAAATCGGGCCGCGGCCCGATTTTTTATTTAACGCTTGATCTGCACTGCCACATAAGGAAGGATGACTTTTCCCTTCCGACATCTCAACGCATTTTGCGCACAGCGCGTCGTGTCGCGGCAACTGGCTTTGATAATTCCATGATCAGCTGACCAAATTCCATAGCCGCGGGCGTCTTGCCATTGGCACTCCAGATCAATGTGAAATTAGCCTTCGGCAGTGGTGGCAAACCATACTGTCCATCAACTATGCGCATGCCCGGCTCCATGTCTTCTTCGGGCAACACCGTAATCGCCAGACCGGACAGAATCGCAGCGCTGATTCCCTGCTGGCTAGGTGACGTGAATACAACATGCCAATCCATATTGGTGTCGTTCAGCGCATTGACGCCTATGCTGCGGTTGATGCACGGCGGTGGAAAAAAGGCCAAGGGCAATGACGTCGCACCGGATGCCACTTCAAATGATTCCGACGCTACCCACACCAATTGGGTTTGACGCATCACCGTCCCTTCCTTGCTGTCGCCCGGCGTCATGATGACGGCCAGATCCAGTTCGCCATCATTGATCAGCGAACGCAAATCCAGTTGCATATTGACTCTCACGTCCATCCGTACCGCGGGGTAAGCGTGTGCGAACTGGCACAGCAATGTCGGCAAGCGGTCGCCAACAAAAGTTTCCGGCGCACCGAAGCGCACTTCTCCCGATATCGGTGAAGGTTGGAAACGACGGCTCAATGCATCCATCGCGCCCAGTATCTGTTCGGCGTGACGCACCAGATCTTCGCCATCTTCGGTCAAGGTCAGGCTACGCGTCGTACGGCGCAATAAAGGTTGGCCGAGTTGTTCTTCCAGACGGCGTATCTGGTGACTGATCGCCGACTGGGTCAGATGCAAACGCTCGGCTGCACGCGTAAAGCTGCCGGTTTCTTTCACTGCGACGAAGGCGCGCAAGAGGTTGGGATCAAAGTCCATGGCGATTAATGATAGTTATTAATAAATTCCACAAATTTAAATCATTTGCGTCACTAATGAGCTTAACCGAAAATCGCATCCTCCACTGAAACAACGTACAAATGCGTTGCCTCAGCCCGAAACACCTTATTGATGTGAAAGCCCAAGATGTCTCTCTTCCACTCCAGAAAAGATGCCTACGCACTGGCCTCGGTTTGCCTAGCCGCCTTGATGTTCGCCCTGGAAATCTCCAGCGTGCCGGTCATTCTGTCTACGCTGGAAAAAGTCCTGCATGGCGATTTGAAAGACATGCAATGGATCATGAATGCCTACACCATCGCCTGCACCACCGTGCTGATGGCAGCGGGAACGCTGGCCGATCGTTACGGCCGCAAGCGTATGTTCATCATTTGCCTGCTGTTCTTCGGCATCACTTCACTGATTTGCGGTCTGGCGACATCGATGCCGACGCTGATCGCCGCCCGTTTCCTGCAAGGCATGAGCGGCGGTGCCATGACTATCTGTCTGATGGCGATACTGTCGCATCAGTTTCAGGATCGCGCCATGCGCAGCCGAGCCTTCGGCGCATTCGGCATTATGCTAGGAGTTGGACTGGGCTTTGGTCCCTTGATCGGCGGCGCGATTGTGGCACTGCTGAACTGGCAATGGGTATTCCTCGTGCATGTTCCGCTGACGGCACTGACCGTGCTCCTGGCCTACCAAGGAGTCAAAGAATCACGTGATCCGCACGCGAAAAAACTCGATCTGCTGGGCATTATTACGCTGTCGCTCTCCGTGTTCGGACTCACCTATTTCATCACGCAAGGTGCAGACCTCGGCTTCAGCAGTCTGCCCGCATTGATCATCATTGCGGTAACCGTGTGCAGCTTCGCCGCCTTCATCATCGTGGAGAAAAGCCGTGCGCATCCGATGTTCGATTTCTCTGTTTTCAAGAGCCGCAACTTCTCGGGCGCGATCATGGGTTCCATCGGCATGAACTTCAGCTTCTGGCCTTTCATCATTTATCTGCCGCTGTATTTTCAAAGCGCACTCGGCTATGACGCCATCCATGCCGGACTAGCCTTGCTGGCTTACACGCTGCCGACACTGATCGTGCCGCCGTTTGCCGAACGTCTGTCGCTGCGCTACCAGCCGCGTCTGGTGATTCCTGCTGGCTTGTTCACTATTGGACTCGGCTTCATGCTGATGCGTTATGCCAGCGGCCTGTCAGACGCAAGCTGGCTGACCATGCTGCCGGGTTCCTTGCTGGCAGGTATAGGACTGGGATTGACGAATACGCCGGTGACCAACACGGCGACCGCTTCTGTCTCCAGCAGCCGCGCTGGCATGGCGTCGGGTATCGATATGAGTGCGCGTCTGATCACACTGGCGATCAATATTGCGCTGATGGGTTTCATACTGCTGGAGGGCGTGCTGGCCTCCTTGAAGAATAGCGTGGCCGGCATTGTGTCCGACACGCAATTGCGCCTCGCCGCCGAAATGGTCGCGGCCGGCAATCTGAGCGGACTCTCACAACGTATTCCGGAGATCGTGCGGCTGGATGATGCGGAAGCGCTACTGCATGCAGCATTGACGCATGGATTCGGCACGGTGATGCTGTATGGCGGCATCGGCGTGTGGATATTGGCGGCGCTTAGTTATACGATCTTCGGCCCGAGGGCGGCACATCAAGCTGCGCCTGCGGAAGTTGGCGAGCCACTTTGAAAGTGTGTAGCAACCCTGCCTATCAGTTGGTCTTAGCTAGACACTGATAGGCAACTCAGACATCGATGCGCGTTTCGAACTTGCTGCGATTAATCGAAAAGAAGCTGCGCACATTGCGTACGTTTGCATGTGCCGCAAACAGGCGATGCGCCAATGCATTGTAGGCAGGCATATCTGCCACCTGCACCACCAACACAAAATCCGGCCCTGGCGAGACGCGATAGCATTGCAACACCGCGCTCTCTTTCGCGACCAATTCCTCAAACTCAAGCTGTCGCTCAGCGGCTTGATTATCCAGCGTGATCTCGACTATCGAGGTCAAACGGGCACCCACCATATCCGGCGCGACGATGGCGACCTGCCGCTCGATCACTCCCGCATCGACCAAACGCTTCACGCGGCGCAGGCAAGTCGGCGGCGAAGCATGCACGGCAGCTGCCAGATCGTTGTTGGTTTGCGACGCATCAGTCTGCAATGCATTCAGAATGCGGCGGTCCAATTCATCCAACGCGATAACTTCTTTGTTCATTTATTAAAAATAAGTAGATTATTTGAATTTATATTTCACCATCAAGTAACAGTGAAATAATAAACCACTTATAACTAAATTTAGGAATCTTATTTCATATCTGTTCCACTAGTATTGTCCAATTCATTCCAAATACAACGAGGTAAGCCATGTGCGGTATTGTCGGTGCAGTCGCTCAACGTAACATCACCCCTATTCTGGTCGAAGGGCTCAAGCGTCTTGAATATCGCGGTTACGACTCCTGCGGCGTGGCCTTGCATGTGGATGGCAAATTGCAGCGCGCACGCAGCACCTCGCGCGTGGCCGAGCTTGAAAAACAAATCGAGAACACGCACCTCGCCGGCTTTACCGGCATTGCACACACACGTTGGGCGACGCACGGCGCGCCGGCATCGCACAATGCACATCCGCATTTTTCTCGCGATCGCATTGCACTCGTCCATAACGGCATCATCGAGAACCACGATGAACTGCGCGAAGAACTAGAAGCACTCGGCTATGTGTTCGAAAGCCAAACCGATACCGAAGTCATCGCGCATCTGGTCGATCACCTCTATACAGGCGATCTGTTCGAAACCGTGCAACTGGCAACCAAGCGTTTAACCGGCGCTTTCGCGATTGCAGTCTTCAGCCGTGACGAACCACATCGCGTCGTCGGCGCACGTCGTGGCTCGCCGCTGATCGTCGGCGTCGGCAATGGCGAGAACTTCCTCGCCTCCGATGCATTGGCATTGGCCGGCACCACCGATCAAATCATTTATCTGGAAGAAGGCGACGTCGTCGATCTGCAATTGCAACGCGTGTGGATCGTCGATGCAAACGGCAAGCAAGTCGAGCGCGAAGTCAAAACCGTACACGCCCACACCGGCGCAGTCGAGCTTGGCCCGTATCGTCATTACATGCAGAAAGAAATCTTCGAACAACCGCGCGCCATCGCCGACACGCTCGAAGGTATCAGCAGCATCACGCCGGATATTTTCGGCGACAAGGCATTCAGTATTTTCAAGAAGATCGATTCGGTATTAATCCTCGCTTGCGGCACCAGCTACTACTCCGGCATGACCGCCAAGTACTGGATAGAAGCCATCGCCGGCGTACCCTGCAATGTAGAAATCGCCAGCGAATACCGTTATCGCGATAGCGTGCCTAACCCGAATTCTCTGGTCGTCACCATTTCGCAAAGTGGCGAAACTGCAGATACCTTGGCCGCACTGCGCCATGCGCAATTGCAAGGCATGCTGCACACGCTAACCATCTGCAACGCAGCGACCAGCGCGATGGTGCGCGAATGCGAACTCGCCTACATCACACGTGCAGGCGTTGAAGTCGGCGTCGCCTCGACCAAGGCCTTCACCACACAACTCGCCGCCCTCTTCTTGTTGATGCTCACGCTGGCACAAGTCAAAGGCCGCTTGAGTGAAGAAAAAGAAGCCGCCTTCCTGAAAGAAATGCGCCATCTGCCAGTCGCGATCAGCTCCGTGCTGGCGCTGGAACCACAAATCATCGCGTGGGCAGAAGCCTTCGCGCGCAAAGAAAACGCCCTCTTCCTCGGTCGCGGTATCCACTACCCGATCGCACTCGAAGGCGCGCTCAAGCTCAAGGAAATTTCCTACATCCACGCTGAAGCGTATCCGGCCGGTGAACTGAAGCACGGTCCGCTCGCACTTGTCACCGAAGAGATGCCAGTCGTCACCGTCGCGCCTAACGACTCGATGATCGAGAAACTGAAATCGAATATGCAGGAAGTACGTGCACGTGGCGGCGAACTCTACGTCTTCGCCGATGGCGATTCGCGCATCACCTCCGGCCCAGGCTTGAACGTGATCCGTCTGCCGGAACATTACGGTTTGCTGTCGCCGATTTTGCATGTGGTGCCGTTGCAGTTGCTGGCGTATCACACGGCATTGGCACGTGGCACTGACGTTGATAAGCCGAGAAACTTGGCAAAATCTGTGACGGTTGAATAAACCGGCACACGTGCACACAAGCAGTGTTCACGACAATTAAAGTTTGAAATAAAGAGGCTGGAACAATCATTGTTCCAGCCTCTTTGTATTTGTTGCTACCTTAGTCGAGACATTCATCGACCCATAGAGAATATTCGCAAATCACTTCCAATTAGAAGCAATTGACACGCTTCCTCATCATGTAATATATTAAGTTACATGAGACAAGATAGCCGATTATCAGGAGTACTTCACATTCTTCTGCACATTGCAGAGCATCAAACCCCTATGACGTCAGAGCTGCTTGCAAAGGCCATGGATACTAATCCAGTCGTCGTTCGGAGAATCATGGCTGGCCTGAGGGAACAAGGATATGTGCAATCAGAAAAAGGACATGGTGGAGGCTGGACGCTCGCCTGTGACTTATCAAAAGTTACATTACGCGACATCTATATAGCGCTTGGAAGCCCTTCCTTGCTCGCTATCGGGAGCAGAAACGAGGCACCGGATTGCCTGGTAGAACAAGCGGTTAACGCCGCACTCAATAAAACATTTGACGAAGCAGAAGCACTACTCATCTCTCGATTAGGAGAAGTGACATTGGCAATGTTGAGCGCTGATTTTCACAAGCGATTTAAGAGAGCAAAAAAACAAACGGGCGAATAATGAACAACGAAGAACTTCAAGCAGTATTCAATCAGCAAGCCGCATCGTACGACAGTCAATGGGCAAAATTGGCCTCTTTGCGGGATGCGTTGAACCTGCTCATCGGCGCAGTTCTTTCCAATTTACCCACTGATGCAAGAATCCTCAGTATCGGCACTGGAACCGGTACTGAAATACTCAGTCTCGCCGAGAAATTTCCAGAATGGCATTTCACGGCTGTTGAGCCGTCGGGATCTATGCTTGATGTTTTTCGTCGAAAAGCCGAAGAACAAGGCATTGCTTCACGTTGTACCTTTCACGAAGGTTATTTGAATTCACTTCCTGAGAGTGAAGCATTCCATGCCGCGACATCGCTCCTAGTTTCTCAGTTCATCCTTGAACAAGATGACCGAATTGAATTTTTTCAAAGTATCAAACAGAGACTTCGCCCAGACGGATATCTAATCAATTCGGATCTCTCTTCCGACATAGATTCATACAACTATCAGAATCTATTGGAAATATGGATGCGAATGATGAGTGGTGCCGACATTGGGCATGAAAAGCGCGAGCAGATGCGTGCTGCGTACGCGCGAGACGTTGCAATCCTGCCGCAAGAGAAGGTCGGGGGAATAATTGCTGCTGGCGGATTTGAACAACCGACGCTTTTTTATCAGTGTGGACTCATTCATGCCTGGGTTACAAAAGCTAAAGCTGATTGAAACGCATCAATGTCCGCTTTGAGTCGAAAGCGGACATTTTTTCAAAACTAGAGAACGATTCAAAACAGTCTGAAGAAATTATCAGGAGTATCAGCCGCGCCGAGCTGCTTCAATTGCAGCGATGTCTATCTTAGTCATCTCCATCATGGCTTCGAATGCGCGCTTGGCTGCAGCTGGATCAGGATCGGTGATCGCGGCTGTCAGGACGCGTGGCGTGATTTGCCATGACAATCCCCATTTATCCTTGCACCAGCCGCATGCACTTTCCTGACCGTCGTTGCTAACTATCGCATTCCACAGGCGATCCGTTTCAGCTTGGTTATCTGTCGCTATCTGAAACGAGAAAGCCTCGTTGTGTTTGAACATCGGCCCTCCGTTCAAGCCGAGACAAGGAATACCCGCCACCGTAAACTCGACCGTCAACACATCGCCTTCCTTGCCTGAAGGATAGTCGCCGGGCGCGCGATGGACAGCGTCTACTGTGCTGTCAGGGAATGTTTCGGCGTAGAACTTTGCGGCTTCCAACGCAGTGCCGTCGTACCAGAGACAAATCGTGTTTTTGCTCATCATCTTGATTCTCCTGAGTTGAGACAGGCAACAGAATTGCCATTCATCAATCAAGCTTTAGGCTGAGATGCGTTACCAGATAGGCTTCGATTAGATTGTGTGAAATGAGTACCGAAAAAAATCATAGTGTTCGCTGATTCTATGACAGCCGCTGATAAATGGAAGATGCTGATTGCCGGAATTATGTAACTATGGGATATTGAACGCCATGAAATATTTCCACCCACAAACTTCAGCGATTATTTGCACCATTCCAAAAATGGTGGGATAGCGTTTGTGTTGAAGTAGCTAAAGAACCCGCCCCAAGAGGCGGTTTTTTTTCGACTGCTTTTTGAGGAATTTACCCAAGTAGTCATCGGAGATATCCATGGAAACAAGCACGCAAGAACCACCTACACTGCATCTGGTATGCGGAAAGATTGCCTCTGGAAAATCGACATTAACCCAGCGACTCGCGGCAGAACCGAAAACTGTCTTGATCAGCGAGGATGCATGGTTGGGCCAGCTTTTCCCGGATGAAATAAACACGCTGCAGGACTATGTGCGATACACGAGCAGGCTGCGTAGCGTCATGGGTGTGCATGTCGAACACTTGCTGCGCGCTGGGATCTCGGTCGTACTGGATTTTCCTGCGAATACAATAGATAGCCGTCTATGGATGCGTAGTATTTTCGAGCATGCTGGTTCAGCCCATAGCCTGCACTATCTGGATGTCTCTGATGAAGTATGCAAGGCGAGACTGCAACGGAGAAATAATGATGGCTCGCATCAATTCACGACTAGTGAAGCAGAGTTCGATGCGATCACTCGCTATTTTGTAGCGCCTTCTTCTGCGGAAGGCTTTAACGTCGTTAAGGAATAAATGCGGCCCCGATGAATAGCTGCTTGAAGTAGAAAACCATCAGCCCGTTAACGGCCAGAAGCAGTCTTTAAATATTTTGAAGCTTGATTTGATATGACTATTGATGATTTTTCCCTCACTTTTTGCTGGATATGCATGGCGCTATTTGGAGCGTCGATTATTGCAAGGCAACTAATTCGAGAAAAACTGTTTCATCTGGTTTTGGCAAGACGTAGTTTTACACTTGATCGTTCATGGTATGCAATCACACAGCATGGGATTGGAACGTCACTTCGGACGAAGTATGTATGGGGGGGAAACTTCACGTGAGATGTTAAAAGACATTGAATTAAGGAACCTCATCATTCTTGCCAGAGTAGCATCTGTCGGTCTGTATTTAGGCTGTGCTGGCGTATGCCTCACATTCATTTGGTGGGCTTTGGGTTAATAGAAAGAAGCCCTGATTATGTCCGCAATCAGCTAACTGCAAGCATTCAAGAGAACTTGCAGCTATAAAGACCATTCATCTCGACGTTTCAAAAATCTACACTTCTTTAAGACAAAGTCATGCCGCGACCGGCGACATATCAACGTCCTGCTTCTGCTTGTTGCTCGCCACGTCGAGATCCGAGCGCTGCACACCGTTCTTGGCCGCGACGACCTCTGCCATGATGCTGATGGCGATTTCGGATGGTGTCTTGCTGCCGATGTAAATACCAACCGGGCCGTGCAACCTTGCCAGGCGTTCATCACTTAGTTCGAAATGCTCGGCAAGTCGCATTCTGCGTGCGGTATTGTTGCGTCGACTACCGATGGCACCCACATAAAATGCGGAACTCGCCAATGCTTCGATCAGCGCCATATCATCAAGCTTGGGGTCATGGGTCAACGCGACGACACAACTACGTTGATCCAGTTTCATCGCGATCACGGCATCATCCGGCATGCCTTCGATGAAACGAACATTCGGTACTGCCCAGCCACGCCGATATTCTTCACGCGGGTCACAGACTGTCACGGCGAAACCGCTGAACACGGCCATCGTCGCCAGATATTCAGTGAGTTGTCCCGCGCCTATCAACAACATCCGATAGCCTGGCCCGAAGACAGCTTTTACTTCATGTTTGGTGACGGTCAATGCAGATGGGCGCTCTGCCGGAATCAATGTGACGCGTCCACTGGCAAGATCAATGCTGCGTTGTACCAGCGCGCCGTCCTCCAGTTGCTGGACTAGTTGATCGAGCACAGCCGCATCTGCATTGAACTCCAGCAGCAGTTCCAGCGTACCGCCACAAGGAAGTCCAAATCGATGCGCTTCATCAGCGGATAAACCGTAACAATCCCATTGCGGACGACGCGCTGTTCCTTCCTCAGTGACAAACTTCTCCCAAGTTGCGAAGCGCGCAATCAAGTCATCCTCGATACAACCACCAGAAACCGACCCAACCACACTGCCCGTTTCGCACAAGGCCATCAGCGAACCCACCGGTCGCGGTGACGCGCCCCAGGTTCGCGTTACGGTGGCGAGTACGGCGTTCTTTCCTTGCAGACGCCAGTCACGCAAGGTACGCAGCACGATCAGGTCGAGGTTTTCCATCAGAACTCCTTATCCGCCCAGATAGGCGCGACGAATTTCCGGATTGGCACGCATTTCTGCGGAAGTACCGTGTGTCACGATATGACCGTTTTCCAGCAGATAGCCACGGTCAGACATGGCGAGCGCGGCATAAGCATTCTGCTCCACGATCAGCACCGTCGTTCCTTCGCTGCGTATCTCTTTAATCAGGTTGAAGATTTGCTCGACGATATTCGGTGCCAGTCCCAGTGATGGTTCGTCAAACATCACCAGTCTTGGACGTGACATCAATGCGCGGGCAATCGCCAGCATCTGCTGCTCGCCGCCGGACAGCGTGCCTGCAACCTGCTGTACGCGTTCACGCAAGCGTGGGAACTTGTCGAACATGCGCTCCATATCGTCGCGCACGCTCGTCTTATCCTTGCGTCGATACGCGCCCATCTCCATGTTTTCACGCACCGTCAGTTGCGGGAAAACACGTCGTCCTTCTGGGCAATGTGAAATGCCATGATCGATGATCTGTGCCGGCGAAGCGCCTGATACCAAGTGACCATTCATGCGGATACTGCCATGTGCCAGCGGCTCCAGTCCGTTGATGGCACGCAGCGTAGTTGACTTGCCTGCGCCGTTGGCACCGATCAGGGTGACGATTTCGCCTTCATTTACTTCCAGCGAAATCTTGTTAACACCAGTGGTGGCTCCGTAGCGTACGGTGATTTCTTCAAGCTTCAGCATGTTCAATCCCCGATCCAAGATAAGCGCGAATGACTTCAGGGTCATTCTGAATTTCCGATGGCGAACCAGTGGCGATCAAACGCCCATAGTTCAACACCACGATGTGATCTGAAATCGACATCACCATGTGCATGTCATGTTCAACCAGCAGCACGGTGACACCGCTCTGGCCTATGCGTCTGACCATGTCCTTGAAGGCTTCTGTCTCTGAAGGATTCAAACCTGCAGCCGGTTCATCCAGCAATAACACCTTGGGCTTGGCGGCAAGCGCGAGGCCTACGCCCAGTAACCGCTGTTCACCGTAGGACAGATTGGATGCCAGGGTATTGGCTCTCGCGCCCAATCCAAGAAAGGCCAGCAAGTCATTTGCCTGCGACTTCAAATCAGCTTCTTCACGACGGAATTTCTGCGTCCGCAACAAGGCGTGCAGTACGCCGCACTCCCCTTTCAAATGCAAGGCCGTGAGTATATTTTCCGCTACCGTACAAGCCGAGAAGATGCTGGTGCGCTGAAAGCTGCGTACCAAACCTAGCTGCGAAATTTGTTCCGGTGCCAGGCCGGTAATGTCATGACCGAACAATTTGACCCGACCAGAAGTCGGTTTCATATAGCCGGAAATCACGTTATAGGTCGTCGTTTTGCCGGCACCATTAGGGCCGATCAGACTGACGATCTTGCCGGCCGGTACGGAGAAGCTGGCGTTATCCACCGCAGTCAGGCCGGCGATACGCATGGTCACGCCTTCGAGTTCCAGCGCGGGAGTTGTATTCATTTGGCTCATGCTGTTTTCCTCCGCACAACAGGTGCCTGCTCTTTCAAGGCTTTTGAAGAATAACGACGCAGCAGATTACCGGCCGATGGCACCACACCTTTAGGCATGTAGACCAGTACGGCGATCATCAGCACACCGTAAATCATCCACTGAATTTCAGGCGAGACCACGCCGCGCAATACCTCGGGCAGCAGACCGAACAACAAGCCACCAACCACCGGGCCTGCCAGCGTGCCCTTGCCACCGACGATGACCATGATGACCATCATGATGGTGAACATAAACATGAAGACATCCGGATCAATAATCCGAACCGTATGCGCATACAGTCCACCTGCTGCACCAGCAATACCAGCGGCAAAAATGGTGGCGATGCCGAGATAGTGGGTCACGCGTATGCCGACAGAACGCGCCAGCACTTCGTTTTCACGCAAGGCGATCATGGCGCGACCGACGCGGCTGTGAACCATGGCAGCGACCAGCAGATAGGACAGTACGCCTATGCCCAACACCAACCAGTAAGTCGACGCCTTGCTGACCAGATCGATCACGCCTTCGCCCGGCACCCACATCGTCAGCGCTGGAATGCTGTTCAATGCCATCGGACCTTCTGTCAGATCAACCCAGTTCAGCGCAACCATGCGTGTGACTTGGGCAAAGCTGATCGTGACAATCACGAAGTAGGCACCACGCACACGGAAGGCCAGTTTGCCGAGCAGCCAACCGCAGATGGCAGCAACTCCGATGCCGCAGATGAAGGAGAGCCAGACCGGTTTGGGATCAACTACCAGCGGCGTAGTCATACCCCACAAGGTGACATCAAAGCCCAGCGACATGAGTGAAGTCGTGTACGCCCCCAGGCCGAAGAAGGCCACATGTCCGAGACTCAGTTGCCCGGTAAAACCCAGCAACAGATTCAGACTAATGGCGGCGATGATGAAGATACCTGCCGAGGCTACGACCGACAGCAGATATGGATCAGGCCAGACCAATGGCAGAAGAGCCAGTGCCAACACAGAGACAAGAAAAGTGATTTTCTTTTTCATGATCAACCTACCCTTTCCCGGACGGTAAACAAGCCTTGTGGGCGGAAAATCATGACCCCAAGAATGACAAGAAAGCCCAGTGCATCGCGATAGGCAGTGGAGATATAACCGGCACCAAACTCTTCAACGATAGCCAGCACGAATCCGCCCAAAGCTGCGCCAGGCAGATTACCTAGCCCGCCGAGAATAACGATGGCAAATGCTTTCAAACTCGCGAGATCGCCCATGGTCGGCGTCACAACGAATACCGGAGCCAGCAAGGCACCCGCTACCGAAGCGAGACAGGAACCCAGCGCAAAGGTCAGCGTGTACATGTGCGACACATTCACGCCGACGATCTTGGCTGCATCCTTGTCCTGGAAGGTGGCCCGCATCGCCAAACCAAGACGCGAACGCTCGATCAACAGATAGAAAATCACCAGCAAAGCTACGGCTGTCGCCAATACGAACAGACGTATCGGGGAAACAGAAATCGCGCCCCACACGATAGGTTCCTGGCTGAATGGTGAAGGCACAGATTTAGCGACGCCGCCCCACATCAGCAATTCCGCGTTCTGCATGATGATCATCACACCGATCATGATCAGCATGACTTCATCGATCGCCTTCAGATCACGACGACGCAAAAGGAAGTATTCAATCGCCGAACCTAACAGGAAGCCGACGATGGCAGCGACTATCAGCGAGCCGAAAAAATTCATGCCGAACATGGCAACCACGCCATAAGCGACATACGCACCGAGTGCATACAATTCGCCATGCGCAAAGTTCACTACCCGCATGATCCCGAAGATCAGTGTCAGGCCGATCCCGAGCAAGGCGTACGTCGAGCCCAGCACGAGAGCGTTGAGCGTATGCTGTAATAATTGGTCCACAGGATTCCTCCGGCAAGCGGTGCGATCAAGCAAGTGTCACGCACTACCCACGTGTAGGTGAGAGAGAGCGAAGTCGCAACACGCAACCCCGCACGCTATGCATTACTTGACCGTGACTTGGCCGTCTTTCAGTTCGACGACGTAGACATTCGGTGCAGCTTGACCACTCTCCTTGCCAGCAGGACCTTCCTTGCTGAAGGCGACATCGCCGTTAGCGCCTTGGACTTGTACCTTCCACAGCGCATCACGGATGGCTGCAGGTTCTGCCTTGCCGGCAATCTTGATCGCTTCAGCAATTGTCAGAATCGCGTCAAAGCCACGGAAGCCTTCGGTCTGACCAGCGAATTCCAAGCCACGTGTTTTCCAGCCATCCATAAATGCCTTGGCAATGGCAGGATGCTTGGCACGCTCAGGTGCCCACGGTGCGAAGAACAACAGATGCTGACTGACATAACCTTTAGGGCCAGGTGTCTTCAACAGTGGCTCTGGAAACGAGCCACCGGTTGTAATGATGCGTTGTGGCAGACGTTGTTCGCCGGCTTGACGAATCGCCAGTGTCAATTGTTCGATACCTGAGGTCACGATCACGGTGTCGGAACCGCTACCCTTCAACGAAGCCAGCTGCGCGGAAAGATCGGTCATGTCTGGTGTCATGGTTTCGGTACGACCGATGGCGATGCCTTTGGCTTCCAGCATTTTCTTGAACTCGGCTGCAGCGCCCAGGCCCCAGTCATTGTTCACTGCCAGGAAATCGACTTTCTTGATCGCTGGGCTGTAACCGTCGATCAACTTGGCAAATGCCTGTGCTTCCATCGCAGAGGTTGGGCTGGTGCGGAACACCCATGGATTACCTGCGGTCGTGATCTTGCTCGACGATGCTGTTTCCACTACCAGCGGCACACCATATTCAGTCAGTTTAGGCATGATCGCGAGCGTGAAGGTGGAACTCCATGCACCCATCAGGACAGGAACCTTATCTTTCAAAATCAATTTCTCTACCGAGTTGACGGCTTCACGCGGATTCGACTTGTTGTCTTCAATGACAAGCTGAATCTTCTTACCCAGCACACCGCCATTCTTGTTGATGTAATCGGCGGCAATACGTGCGCCGTTGGTGACATAGGTACCGGACGCTGCAACAGGTCCCGTCAATGGTTCGGTCACGCCGATTTTGATGGTCTCTTGCGCATAAGCGGAAGTCGCTGCAAACATGGCGAAGCCGATAGAGGCCGCCAGGGATTTTGAAATTTGCCAATTCATGATGAGTATCCTTGTGTCCGAAGTGAGGGAGTAAATAAGTGATTGATGAAGTGTGTTTAATTTCGACGACTGGAAAACAAACCGGACAGCCAAGCCTTGAGCAAAGTCCAGAGGTCTATCGAAGAGGTATCTCTCTGTGCGGCGCGCGGCGCGGCAGGTCTAGCCGATGCCATGTCGGATACACCACTGCCATGCACATCGCCCGCTGCTGCTGGCTGAGGCAAACGCGCCTGCAAGTTTTCTGCAAACTGTTTGGTCAATTGTTCAGCAAGTGCACGCACGATGCCTTCGCGACTGAACTGCGCGAGCGAACCGGTAATGGTGTGATCAACCTTGACCTGCACATTGGTGCCGCCATCTGGTGCTGCGGTGACTAAAAAATGCGCTTCACCTTTTACACGGCTATTGCTGCGGGCATCGACTGCGGTGCCGACTATCGCGCCGCTATTCGATGCTTCATCCAGATTCAATCGCCCCTGTCCGGAAAAGCCAGCCGCGATAGGGCCCAACTTGACCTTGAACAGCAGAGGAATTGCACCCTCTTCGCTGGCCGTCGCGGCAGTATTAATCGAGGCTCCAGGCAAACAATCCACCAGCAACTCAATATCGTGAAAAGCTTTCCAGACAACGTCAGTCGATGCTGCGATGTGAAACGATTGTTCAAGCTGCATGAATGTTCTCCTGTGATGAAACTGATAGTGCTCGTACACGCAACACACTTAAGATGGCGCGGACGATGCCGAAGTAACCGGTGCAGCGGCACAGATTGCCCGCCAATTCTTCGCATACCCGCGCCTCATCGGCTTGGGGCAAACGCGTGACGATGTCGCGTGCCGTCATCAACATGCCCGGTGTGCAATAGCCGCACTGCAGTGCATGCTCGGCCGAGAATGCGGCACGCAGTTGTGCCATGACGGGATCGTTATCGAAAGCTTCCAGCGTACGAATTTGTTTGCCTTCGAAACGCTTGGCCGATTGCAGACAGCTACGTTGTGGCGCGCCATCGACTTCGATAGTGCAAGCGCCACAGACGCCTTGCTCGCAGCCGACATGCGTAGCTGTCAGTCCGCAGTGATCACGCAAGGCATCGGCGAGATGCGTGCGCGGTTGCAGCTTCAATTGGTAGCAGCGATCATTGATGTTCAGCTGTACGTCGGTAGTTTCTACCGCTGGGAATTCAATAGGTAATGCGCTCATCGTGTTTTCCCCATATCCAATGCCACCAACCTCAACATCTCCATCAGAGACTGGCGACGATCAAGTTCAAGATCTGGTGCGGCCTGCATCACGATCTGTTCACGTACTGTCGCTTGCAGCAAATCCGTCATCAGACCCGGGCGTTCAACTACTTGCGGTGCGCCATCCAGCGCACCCAACACCACGCGCTCCGTACCATCGCTGGCATCGCGCATACCTGATGCCATGGCATGCGCCAGTTCACCTGTCTTGCGACATAACTTGTGATACGACCATTGCATGCCGCTCGTGCGTTTTGACACGCTGACGGCGATCAATATTTCGCCGTCTACCAGTTGTGTTTCATAAGCAGAGGTCATGAAATCGCGGGCTGCGATATCGCGCTGACCAGCAGGGCCAAGTACATGGAGTGTTGCGCCCAGCAAAGGCATAGTGCTGATCCAGTCAGCCGCAGGATCGGCATGACAAAGACTGCCGCCCAGCGTGCCGCGATTACGCACCGCGCGATAGGCAATGCCGCGTGCGACGAACGGCATCAAGCCCTGACTAGGATCAAGTACGCGCTTGTCTTCTATCGAAGCATGCGTCGTCATCGCACCGTAGCGAATCGCATTACCGGTATCGCTGACTGCACGCAAGGATTCAAACGCATCAAGATCAAGCAGCGTGTCTGGCTGCGCCAAACGCAAGTTCAGCATCGCACCCAACGACTGACATCCGGCGACAGGTTTGCTGCCCCAGCCACCTTCGGCCAGCAGCGCGCTCGCTTGAGCGAGATCATCAGTACAGGTCAAACTGTAGGCGGAAGGTTTCATGCGCGTGCCTCCTTCTTGGCAGCCGCCAATGCTTCCAGCACGCGACGCGGATTGGCAGGACATTGCGTCAGCTCTGCACCGAGTGCGTAGAGTGCATCGTTGATGCCGTTGATGATGGCAGCCGGTGGTGCAATGGCACCGCCTTCGCCGATTCCTTTTTGTCCGTATTTGCTGTTCGGACTTGGGGTTTCCATGTGCAGCAATCTGGTCGGCGGCATTTCTCCCGCACCTGGCAACAGATAATCTTGCAGAGTCGATGCCAATGGCTGACCTTCGCTATCGAATGGCATCTCTTCGTACAGTGCGGTACCGATGCCCTGTGCCAAGCCGCCATAAATCTGGCCGTCGACGATCATCGGATTCAGCAAGACGCCACCATCTTCACAAATGACGTAATCGAGAATTGCGACATGACCGGTGGCGGTATCTACCTCGATCACGCAGGTATGACAGGCATAGCTGAACGTGCCCGCATCCGGCATCATCTTGTAACCGGCGACGACTTCCAGTCCACCCGGATCGACTGAGCCGACTGGCAATTTTTGTGGGGCGCGATACCAGGTGTGTGCAATCTCTGCCAGCGACACACGCTTGATGCTGTCTTGCACGCCGACTGTGCCGTCTTTCAAACCGACCAAGCTGGCATCGGTATCGAGCAAAACACCGGCGATCGCTTTGATGCGTTCGGCCAATTGTTCACATGCTGTACCGACTGCACCGCCTGCCATCACCGCGCAGCGCGAACCCCAGGTACCAGTGGAATATGGCGTCATGCCGGTATCCCCGTGGATCACCCGCACTTTTGCGATATCAATACCGAGTACCGTATGCGCGACTTGCGCCATTGAAGTTTCCAGACCTTGGCCGTGCGAGTGCACGCCAATACGTAATTCAAGAATGCCATCAGGTGTAAAGCGTGCCGTGCATTGTTCGTAACCCGGCACCATCGGTATGCCCCAGCCGTGATAAACGGAGGTGCCGTGTGCGCCCTGTTCGCAGAACACCGCCATGCCGAGGCCGAGGCGCTTCTGCGCGGCGTCATCGCCATTGGCCGCATGACGTTCTTTTTGCCGTGCACGCCAACCGTCCCAGTCGATCGCTGCCACTGCCTTGTTCATGCAAGTTGTGTAATCGCCGGAATCAAATAGCTTGTTGGTGATATTGCAGTACGGCATGGCCGATGCAGGCACCAAACTCTTGGCGCGCAATACATGCGGCTCTATGCCTAGTTCGCGTGCCGCGATATCCAGCATCACTTCAAGCGCGAAGCAGACGCCGGTACGTGCTACGCCGCGATACGGCAAGATAGGTGGTTTGTTGGTGGCGGCCGAACGTGTGCGACACACAAAGCTATCCATTACATATGGGCCAGGCAAGATAGAACCGATCTGGGCTCCTTCCAGACAGGCGCTAAATGGATAAGAGGAATAAGCGCCTGAATCAACCACGGCATCGCAACGTATGCCGGCCAGTCTTCCTTCGTGCGTCACATCTACGGCTATGTCATAGCCATGTTCGCGGCAGTTCGCATTGGCACTCAACTGCTCGCGTCTGTCTTCCAGCCAGCGCACTGGACGCTTCAGATGTATTGCCAGCCAGGCGCAGCAAATTTCTTCTGGCAGCAAAATGCCCTTGTAACCGAAGCCGCCGCCTACGTCTGGCGAAATGACGCGTATCTGTCCTTCATCCAATCCCAGACATTCGGCCAGACCGGTGCGATTGATATGCGGCACTTGCGCGGCTGTGTACATGATCAGTTGATCTACGCGGGTATCCCACCAGCACAGAACCGCACGACCTTCCATCGGCGCCATGCATTGGCGCGCCATGCGCAATTTGCGACTGACGCTGTGTACTGCTTCCTCAGTTGCGCTCACACGGCGATCAACATTGGTTTCTGCAAAGACGTTTTCACTCCAGTCATCATGCACACGCGCATCGCTGTCCAAGGTGCCGTACATATCGGCCAGTACAGGTAATTCCTGATAATCGACAACTACACTTGCCGCGACATCTTCGGCACAAGCGCGGTCAGTGCCGATACAGGCAGCAACCAGTTCGCCGACATGGCGCACCTTGTCTTGTGCAAGTGGATATTGGGCGGAGCGTTTGAAACCGGGTAAAGAGGAGGTTGCGACGATAGGACGTACGTCCTTCATGTCCTCCATGGTGTAGACCAGATGTGCCATGCCTTCCGGCTTTTCGATCTGTCCAAGGCGCGCATGCGCAACCGGTGAACGGACAAAAGCCACTTCAACCATATCCGGCATGCGCATATCGCCGACATATTTGCCTTGGCCCAACAACAGCCGCTTGTCCTCTTTGCGCAATACCTCGCGACCAATTCCTTGATCGGCACCGGCTTGTATCAGCAATTCGGGCATCACCAGATCATTCATCAATTTCTCCTGAACATTGCCGGAAGTTGAAATTAAAATTCAACTCATTCGCGTCCCTAATAATTATGTGGCATACCACATTTATATAGCCATGTGTCATTCATTTTTGCATTACGAGCATGAATTATTTTTCACCTCCTTTGCGCTGTACTACGATTTTATTTCCAAGTGTTCTGCCTGATAGAACACTGTGCAAAGCCGCGATACTGAATACTGCACATCAACTTCAAAATGCGTTTTTTTATGCTGCGTCCACATACATAGAATTCACGAAATACCTTTAGCAATGACCATGCCAACCATGCAGACATGTCAGATATTACGCTACTCAAGTCATTGATTACAATAAAATTTATTGCATTTCAATATATGTGGTACAGCACATTTATTAGACTTTTATCAAACAATGTTCTTGAATGAAGAGCGATATTTGTTGTTGTACATGAAAATCGCAGCATTTGCATCAAATTGGAAAAATTTTGTCTCAAAAAAGTGCAAAACCATTTTTATGTACGCACCATTTTTGCTCGCAACGAAATCTTAACGAAGCACATCATCGCGCGCAGCAAGCGACCATGCGCATGTACAACAAACGTGATGAATCATCTCAAAGTGAATGAGAATATGCACGCTGCACTGCAATGCGGCGAAATTTAAAAAGAGAGAAAAGTTTTAGCGCGCTTTGAGTAAAGGCACGCGATCTGTGGCTTCGGAATCGACCAACCTCACCATCAGAAGAATGAACAGCTGGCGCTCTTCCGGCGAGAGATTTTCGATAGTGCGGTCATGTGCCTTCTGTACGGCAGGACGCATTTTTTTGACCAGCGCACGCCCTTTGCGGGATAGCTTGACGTACTTGACGCGCTTGTCGTGCTCAGACTGGCTGCGCGCGATCAACTCGCGCTGCTCCAGACGCGGCAATACTTCCGCCACGCTGGTACGTTCCAGACCGATATGGTGTGCGAGTGAGTTCTGATCCAGCTCGCCATACTCTTCCAGCGCCGTCAACAGACTGTATTGCACCGGCGTGATGTTGTATTCCTCTGTCTCTTCCATGAACAATGCGCTGTGGATCTGATGTAGCCGACGAATCAGGAATCCAGGACGTGTCAGCAACAGGGATCGTGCCTGTACTGACTCCATTTCACTCGTCAGAAAGGGAAAAGCTGCTTCTTCAATCATGTTCATGGATGGTCAAGGTATATAAAAGAACTGGATGGAATCCGGTCTGCCGCAAACCAGAAGTATATGTGAATCCGCTTTAGAGCCAATAAATATAAATAGATTATAAATGTGGCACACCACATTTATTTAAAGTTAGCATAGAATATGAGGTGCACCACATATTATCTCAACCAGGAAGGATTGCCATGAATCATATTATTCTCAAAGGTGGCCACGTCATCGATCCAGCAGCCAATCGCGACGGTATTTTTGATGTATTGATCAAGGATGGCACCATCGCCGCAGTAGACCGTGACATCACACCACCAGATAGCAATACGACCATAGTCGACTGTCGTGACAAGCTGGTACTGCCTGGTCTGATCGATACACATGGCCATGTGTATCAAGGCGTCACTGGCCGTTTTGGCCTCAATGCCGATATGTGCGGCGTGTATTCCGGCGTGACGACCTTGGTCGACCAAGGCGGCGCCAGCTGCATCACCCTGCCCGGTTTCCGCCAATACGTGATCGAACCTTCGAAGACACGTGTGCTGTCATATATGTCGGCCTATCTGGTTGGCGGTCTGGAAGGCCATTACTACCCTGAGCTCTATCGCCCGGATTGCCTGGACGTGGAAGCGACCGTTACCGCCGCCAAAAAGAACCGCGATATTGTGCGCGGGCTGAAAGCACACGCGGAGATAGGCGGTTTTGCGCGTTGGGGCGTTGACGTCATGCGTATCGCCGCACAGATCGGACGCGAAGCAGAACTACCAGTCTATATACACTTCGGCCAACTCTGGCCCAAGCCTGAAGATGGTGGTTCGCCAGTCAATCCTGACAATATTTTCAATCAAGTGGTCGACATGCTGAAACCAGGCGACATCTTGGCGCACCCATTCAGTCGTCACCCGGGTGGCTTCGTTGAGCTCAATGGCAAGCTCCATCCTATGGTCAATGAAGCAATTGCACGTGGTCTGAAGATCGACGTTGGCCATGGCTCGCACTTCAGCTTCAAAACCGCGCGCATCGTACTGGACGCCGGCGTCATGCCCGACACCTTGGGTGCCGACATGCATGGCTACAACACCATCGTGCCACCACCAGCCGGTACACCGTCCTGGCATCCTGATGAAAGCGTGCATATCTTCAAGGGCAATGAACGTTTCAGTCTGGTATCGGCCATGAGTAGCATGCTGGCACTCGGCATCCCGCTCAATCATGTCGTTGCCATGGTTACCAACAATGCGGCAAAACTGGCGCGTATGGAAGATGAAATCGGCACGCTCAAAGTCGGCAGCGTGGCAGACGTCAGTGTGCTCGATGATCTGCGCGGACGCTGGGTAATGCATGACAACGAAGGTACACAAGTCATTACCGAACGCATGTTGCATCCTGCATTCTGTTATCGCAATGGCGAACGTTTCGATGCCAATGCCGCCATCCTTCCGGTCGCCAAGGCTGCATGATGAAAGTTAATCAGCCCCTTACCCTGCAGGAAGTTGAACAGGTCTTCGATGCCTACGAGAAGGCGCTGGTAGGCAATGACGTGGTGAAGCTCGATGAGCTGTTCTGGAACGATGCTGCCACTTTGCGTTATGGCGCAGGCGAAAACCTGGTCAGCTTTGATGCGATTCAAGCATTTCGCCTGCAACGCCCTTCCGCCAATTTGGCACGCACCGTCACCAGTCGACATATCACCACCTTCGGTACGGATTGTGCAGTTGCGAACATCACCTTTACCAAGGCTGGTGAATCGCGCATCGGCAGACAAACCCAAACCTGGGTGAAATTTCCCGATGGCTGGCATGTGGTCGCCGCGCACGTGAGCTGGATGGAAAGCAAATGAACACGCCATTGAGCAATCAGTTACAACCGAATACCGGCGGTGCCTTTCTGGCTGAAGCTTTTGGTCATGCCTTGCAGGCACATCGCCCGCTGGGCAACAAATTGAAAAACCTGCGCTTTGCAGTCAAGGATGTATTCGACATCGCCGGCACGCGTACCGGTGCAGGTAATCCGGTCTGGCTGTCCGGCAACCCTGTGGCAAAAAAACATGCTGCAGCGGTAGAGCGGCTTTTGTCTGACGGTGCCACCTTCGTGGGTAAAACACTGACCGACGAACTCACCTACAGCCTGGCCGGCATCAACGCGCATTACGGCGTACCGCGCAATCCCGCCAGTCCGGATCGCTTGCCGGGTGGTTCATCATCCGGTTCGGTAGCAGCCGTCGCAGCGGGTCTGGCTGATATCGCACTCGGCACAGATTGCGGCGGCTCGATCCGGTTGCCAGCCAGCTATTGCGGCGTATGGGGTATGCGACCTACGCATGGCCGTCTGTCCGGGCATGGTTGCCTCACGCTGGCACACAGTTTTGATACGGTCGGCTGGTTTGCCAATACGCTGGAACACCTGGAGCAAACCTTCTGCGCATTGGCACATGCAGATGCCACCAGCATGCCGGCGACATTTCTGACTCTCAACGATGACGGCATCAACAGCTTGCTGGATCCTGCTGTACTCCATGCTTTTAGTGCGCTGAAAAATCAACAAACAGATTTTGTCGCAGTAACAAGCGCATTGAATCTGACAGCCTGGGCTGCAGCCTTTCGCATCCTGCAAGCATCCGAAGCGTGGATGGAACATGGCTTGTGGGTTACGCAGCATGCAAGTGAATTGGGGCTCGATATTCGTCAACGCTTCGACATCGCTGCCAGCGTGACGACAGCGCAAGTGCGCGCGGCGCAAGAAGTCAGAATTGCGGCCATCAGCGCACTGAACCAGATTCTTGATGACCAGCACAAGGTCATCGTCATTCCAACCGTGCCCACACCGGCTCCACTACTCACGGCAGACAGCGCGCAGGTCAACGATATACGCATGCGTTCACAACAGTTTCTCTGTATCGCCGGACTGGTCGGTCTGCCGCAACTCAGCATGCCGTGGATCCAGATCAACGGTGCGCCAGTCGGTCTATCCATCATCGGTGGTCGCGGTTGCGACGAAATCGTTCTACATGCAGCACACAAGTTACATAGTCACATCACGGATTGATCACTCACGGAGAACAAGCATGAACACAGCCAGTCTCGACGATGAAATCGCACTGATCGCAAACCGCTTTCACGACATACTCTGGACGGATGTTGTGTTGCGCTCCCAGGCGCTACCTGATTTGCCCGCCGATGTACTGCTGCATGCCGGTCCACCGCTGGTAGGTGAAATGCCTGCATCGATCAGGCAAGCTGCGATGGAAGCCTTGTTGTTTGAAGGACTGGCAGAACATCATGAAGCAGCAGCGCAATTGCTTGATCAGGGCAAGGTCATACTGATGCCGGCTCAGGATCACGGAGTCGTCACACCACTGGCGCAAGTAGTGTCTGCCTCGATGCCGCTATTCGTCGTCAAAAACAAGGGCGCAACGCGTTATGCGCCCATGGTCGAAGGTACCGCACCCGCCCTGCGTTTCGGTAAACCGAACGCAAGTTCACGCGCGCATTTGCAGCTACTTTCACAATTTGGCATGCATGTATTAAAGCCGATAGTGAAGCACCAGGCCATCACCTTATCCACGCCGATACACTACGCTTTGCTCGGTGGGGAAGAATGTCATGCACTCACAGCCCGCGCCAATACTGCACTGACCGCACAACTCCATGCACTAGGCAGCCAAGATCGCCAGGTCATACTGGCCAATCCGGGTTTCGTGCTGCCAATTTTGATGGCGGCATGTGCATTGCGCCTGGAACAGACCGGACACATCGTTGCTGCAGGTGGCAATGGACAGGTTTTCGGTTATCGTCTGCGCGAAACAAATGAATGGCAAACCATTCCTGCAACGCCACCGCAAGGTACGCGATTCAAGGGATATGAAAACACGGTGGCGCTTGGTGCGATAGGCGACAGCGCCGTCATCGATTTCTGCGGGCTGGGTGCACAGGCACTGGCTTATGTACCGACGCTGGCCAATGACTGGAAAGAATTTTTACCCAGCGATTTGCACGCGCATCGATCCCAGGTATTGAATGCTCGCAGTGGCATGGTGGACTTAACCAACATCCTGAGCAGAGATTGCTCGCCCATGGTCAACCTCGCCATTCTCGATCAAGCTGCAGAGATAGGCTTGATCGGACGCGGTGTTTTCAAAGTGCCTACGCAATTGTTTGCAGATCCGAGTGAAGTCACTTTAAGGTACTCATGCACTGAGTCCTGAAAATCTTGCGACAGCGGTACAGTCAAACGCCCAGATAAGCGCGCTGTACCGCTGGATCATCGATCAGCACTTTGGCCAAACCTTCATGCACGATGCGACCAGTTTCCATCACGTAGCCGCGATCGGCTCCGGATAGGGCGAGTTGCACATCCTGCTCGACCAGTAACACGGTCACGCCGTCTTGCTGTATCGCAGCCAATATTTCCATCAGCTGATCCACCACGACCGGCGCCAGACCCAGACTCATCTCGTCTATCATCATCAACACCGGCTTGGCCATCAAGGCCCGTGCCATCGCACACATCTGTTGTTCACCGCCCGACATATTGCCGGCCAGTTGCTTCCGCCGTTCTGCCAAACGCGGGAACAAGGTGTACATGCGTTCCAGATCGCGCATCAACTCCGCCTTGTCTCGGCGCTTGTAACTCCCCATCAACAGATTGTCTTGCACCGACATGCGGTCGAATAACTGACGCCCTTCCGGGACTTGCACAAGGCCGAGAGCAAACACCTGATCCGGCGTCATGCTCACCAGCTCATGCCCATTCAATTGAATACTGCCATTACACGACAACATGCGCGACAGCGCCCGCAGCAAGGTCGTCTTGCCGGCACCGTTGCTGCCGACCAGTGCGACCATTTCTGCCGGGTAAATTTCCAGGGCAATGTCATGCAACACCGGCATTTCGCCATAGCCGGCGGACAGTCCTGCGACTTTGAGCAAGGGAGCACGATGCGGCATAGCGCGCGGCTCTTGCAATCCATCTTGCAGAACGCTGCTCATTCGCGTTTCCTTCCCAAATACGCCTGTATCACTGCCGGATTCGACAACACTACATCCGGCGTACCTTCGGCAATTTTTTCACCGTGATGCAATACCAGCAAACGATCAGATAGACTTTTGATCGCCTTGATCACATGTTCGATCACCAGAATGCTGATGCCTTGTGTGCGCACCTTGCGGATGACTTCGATCACTTCTTCAATTTCGACATGATTCAAGCCGGCCATCACTTCATCGCACAATAAAATTTTCGGCTGCATCGCCAAGGCTTTCGCCAACTCCAGACGTTTGCGACCTGGACCACCAAGTTCATCTGCGCGCTGATCTACATTTTTTCCCAAACCGACGAAATCAAGACAAGCGCGCGCCTGTTCACGCGCCAATCCCAATTTGGCTTGACCGCCATCGCGTCCGAACAAGGCACCAACCGCCACATTGTCCAGCACCGACAAGCCTGGAAACGGCCGCATGATTTGAAAGGTCCGACCTATGCCCAAGCGCGCCCGACGATATGCAGGCACGGCAGTAATCGACTCGCCCTGAAACAGTACGTCGCCGGAGCTGGGTGCCAGCGTGCCGCTGATCAAGCTCACCAGCGTGGTCTTGCCGGCACCATTGGGGCCGATCAAGCCCAAAATTTCACCTTGCGCCAAGGAAAAATCAACGTCGTTGACGGCAATCAAACCGGCAAAACGTCTGGTGACATGGCGGACTTCCAGTAGCGTACTCATAGTCGATGCGATCGAATGTTTTCAATGAAATAGCGCCAGCCGACTTTGCGGAATCGTCGCAGCATGTCGGCCAGACCACGCGGCATCAGCACCACCGCGACGACTATCACTATGCCGAAGAACAAGCCGGCAATGCTGGTCACTTCACTCGACAGAATTTCTGAAATGGCAGATAGCGACAAGGCGCCGACGATAGGCCCGAATATTGTTCCTGCGCCACCGAACACCGCCATGATGATCATCTTGACGTTGAGGCTGATGTCGAAGGCGCTGACCGGATCAAGGAAGGTAATCCAGTAAGTGTGTATGCCACCGGCCAGCGCACTGAATACGCCAGACAATGCAAACGCCAATACCTTGTACAAAGTGGTGTTGACGCCCATCACCGCCGCACCTTCTTCGTTCTCTCGTATTGCGATTAAGCCAAAGCCGAAGCGACTGCGCGTCAGCCAGAATATCGTCAAAGTCGCGACCACCAGCAAACCCAGCGACAATTCGTAAAACAAGGGATCGTTATTCAGCGGCGGCAACACCAGGCCGATATTCTGCCCAGCGACGCCAATGTTGGAGACGATAGCGGTCATCACCTGCGACAAGGCCAGCGTCGCAATCGCAAAATAATGACCACGCAAACGCAGCACCGGCAAACCCAGCAGCACCGCAAAAATCACTGCCAGCACCACGCCAAACACCATGCCGACGCCGAATGGTAGATGCCATTGCACCATCGCAATCGCCACACCATAACTACCTAGACCGAAGAACACGGAATTGCCAAACGAAGCGTAACCGGCATAGCCGCCGATGATGTTCCAGCCTTGCGCCAATACCGCCAGCAATAAAGCGTTGATGCCAAACTGCACCAACACATCTGAACCATACCAAGGCACGCCAGCCAGAATCACCAGTGCCACCAAAATCAACCCTATGCGTAATCCTTTCACGCGGCTCTCCCCAACAAACCGCTAGGACGCAGTATCAGCACCAGCACCAAAATGCCGAAACTGGCGACGTCGGAATACGTAGGGCCGATGTAAAGCGCAGTCAGCGATTCCACTATCCCCAAAAACAAACCACCCACCAACACCCCTAGCGGATTGTCGAGGCCACCGATAATCGCAATCGCAAATGATTTGGCCGTCAGCGTGGCACCGATGTATGGATTGATCTGCGACACGGTGCCATACAGTCCGCCGGCAGCACCGGCCAGAGCAAGACCGAGTGCAAACGTGGTGGCATACAGATGACGTGGCTCCACACCGTACAGGCGCGCCGCAAGAAGATTTTGCGCAGTGGCACGTATAGCCAGTCCGAGCCGCGTATGCAGCAAGAACAGCCACATGCCCACCGTCAAGATAATCGCTGCGCCAAAAGCGGCCAGACGCACTACCGGCACCACCACCGGTCCCCATTGCAGACTGTTACCGGCATAGCTGGGATTGATAGTGCGGAAATCTGCCGAGAACATGATTTGCGCCAGATAGGTCAATACGACTTCCAGCCCGAAGGTGATCAGCAAGGTGTTGAACATCGGCGCGCGTATGACCAGATTTAATAGTCCACGCTGCAACACATAGCCGAACCCGAACATGATCAGTGCCGTGAGCGGCAAGCCGATGAAGGGATCAATGTGCAGATAAGTGTAGAGATACCAGGAAGCGTAAGCGCCCAGCATGATGAAGGCGCCGTGTGCCAAATTAACGATATTCAGCACACCCCACACCAGCGCCAGACCCAGCGCCATCACCGCATACAGTCCGCCTAACAGTACCCCGTTGACGAGGATTTGCGCGAGCAGGTCCATGGCAGGCCGCCCTTACTTACGTGCATTCCAGGCCGGCATCGGATATTTCGGTTGCTTGACGAAACCTTTCGCGTTGTAAACTTCGACCAGCTCATTGCCCTGTACTTGAATGACGACCTGTGGCAAATCTATCTGTCCATTTTGATTGAAAGCAATCGGGCCATACAGGCTATCGAATTTCACCTTCGCGAGTGCATCGCGCACTTTTTGCGGATCCATGCTGTTGGCATCTTCCATCGCCTGTACCAGTGCTTCTACATCAGCGACACCAGACGCTGCATGGTAATCAGGGTCGTAGCCATATTTGGCCTTGTACTCTTTCGCGAATTTTTCAGCATCACCAAACCAGCGATCTTTAAGCGATGCCGATGGCAACCATGCCGTCATGCCGAATGCGTAATCAGCATCCGCGCCAAGTGCCTTGCGGAAATCTTCACTAGGTACGCCGACTGTAAATGAATAGATTTTCGGTGCCACAGCCAAGCTCTTGGCTTGTCGCACGAAATTCAAAATTTCAGTTTCGTGTCCGGCAACCAACACAACTTCAACATTTTTGCTTTTAATTTGTGACAACAGTGAATTGAAATCCGTGGCGTTCGTGCTGTAACGCTCATCCATCACGATATTAAAGCCGGCTTGTTTCAATTTCGGCCGCGTACCTTCCGCCACCGATACATCGAAAGCATCATCGGCATACAGCAGTGCGACCGTTTTCGGCACTGGCTTCAGCGCTCTCAACATGTCTATCGTGCTGCCGAAGTAATTACTGGCGGGTGCCAGTGTGCCGAATATGTATTTGAATTGCCGCGTAAAGATCTGGTCGGAAGCACCACCGCCCTGCACCATAGGCACTTTATATTTTTCCGACACGGCAGAATCCGCCAGTGCGAAATTACTAGCGAATGGTCCGAGTAGAAGATTGACTTTGTCCTGTGTGATCAATTGCGTGTACTGGCGCACACTGAGATTGACGTCGGACTGGTTGTCATACAGCTTCAGCGCTAGCTTATGTTGCTGACCGGCGATTTTGACGCCGCCTGCTGCATTGATTTTGTCGATCGCGAGTTGGTAGGCATCGCGGTAATAACGCCCGGTATTGGCTACCGGTCCAGTCAGCTGTACCGATGCGCCGAGCACCACATCCTGCGCCGAGGCAGTGACGGGAGTCGCGAAGAGTAAGGAAATCAGTAGCGCTGAGAATAAACGAAAAGATGTGAGTAACATGGGTTACCTCTTTCTTATGCAATTCAGACACTTCACACTTCAAGGGAAATCAAATTACTCCTGCACAACCCATCCGTCCAGGCCGCTTACACAAGCTGCCTTAGATGACAAACCGGAAACTATGCGCTTGCTGATGCACTCTCGCTTTAAGTTGCCAGAAATACATACAATGATGGCGTCACCCGTTTGAGTAAGAACACTTCCCGTAGTTTTAGTTCCTAATTACAAGATGCCATCACTCAAAATCACGATCCCCGCTCGATGGCGGCATTGGTAAAATCGTGCGCCAGTTATTTCTATGAAAAGAGCACATCTTGAAAAATGTTAATGAGACTAGTCATGCTGATTTAGTTGAGCGCTTAACAAATCTGGAATATGCGATCAGACTATCGATGACGGTCCGGGAAGACCAGGATGAGGCCGCCGATCAGCAACACAAGCATGAAGCTGAACGTTACGGAATTGTTATAGAGGATGCGACGACTAAAGGTGATTTGCTCAACGCAGTACAAACCCTGGTGAGAGCGACACAGAAAAAGATGGCCGCAGAGTCCCACGGCACCACAGAGAAAAAATGAACCAAGACGAAATCCCGTCTTAGTTCATCCCCAGCATGCGCGCCAAACTGTTTTCTGATTTCTCATTCATCAGTTCTATACGTTCTTCCAGCACCGAGAGATGCGCCTGCATCGCTTGCGTCGCACCCTCGACATCACCACGCTCTATACATTCAACGATCAATGTATGTTCGTCATGTTCGCAAGATGCGTGACCGCCCGGCTCGTGCAAGGCAACGATCAGCGAGCAACGCGACACTAATTCACTCAAATAACGTTGCAACAAAGGGTTGTGCGACAGCTCGGCAACACGCAAATGAAAGTTGGATGCCAGTCGCGCCCAATCCACCTGCTTATAAGTGTGCATGACCTTGTGCTCTTCATCCAGCATGCCGCGTAATTTGGCGATGTCTGCTTTGGTCGCATTTTTTACAGCGAGCGGAAGCATCGCTGTTTCCAGCGCGCGACGTGCTTCAAAAATCTGTCGCGTTTCTTCCTTGGTCGGCATCGCCACCACCGCCCCACGATTCGGACGCAGTTCGACGATATGATCATGAGCCAGCTTTTGCAGTGCTTTTTGAATTGTCGTCCGGCCGACATTGAACAATTCGCATAGCGCTGCTTCCGGCAACTTGGTGCCGGGCTTCAGGCGTTGGCCCATGACGCTGTCAAATACCGTTTGATAAATACGGAGTACCAGCGCATCACCGCTATCCGTACGATCAGCCTCTGCAACTATGCCCTGAATTGGGGCAGGTGATTTCGCCATCTTTTGCTCGTCGTTTCTCACAAGATTATTGTTATAACTGCTGCCATAGTGCCACCGCAAGCTTTATCAAAGCACGATCGCTGCCAGCCGGTCCTATCAGTGATATGCCTATCGGCAAGCCCGACGCGGAGTTGAACGGCAAGCTGACTTGCGGCAAGCCCGCCAGACCGGCAACACAGGTAATGCGGAAGGTACGGCTGCGCAGATTATCCACCTCCGCGCCGGATGCTGTCAGTAGCGGCGCAACACCGGCTGCGGATGGAATCACAGCCACACCGTCAGTACCCAGCATATCTCTGATGGAAGCACGAATTTTTACCTGTCTGGCAACTGCGGCATCGGCTGCAACTTGGCTGGTATTGCGCGCCATCTCCCAACGTGAGGCGACTGCCGCACCGAAAACGGGTTGATGCTTTTCTATCCACTCGCCATGTACTTGCCAGGCTTCGCGCGCCGATGCGCTGATGTATGTTAAGCGCCACTCATCCAGTTCTTCGCTCGTTCCGTTTGTCGTCACCCGTGTACGGAATGTCTCCAGATTTTGTCCTAGTGCAGCATAGACTTGCTCGGCCTTTTCATGAAACACCTCATCGGCCTGCGCCAGCACATCATCAAACAACATCGCGCGGCGGAAATTGGATGTCGGTGATTCCGGCAGCAACACATCGGCGACGCGCATGAAAGTATCCGCATCATGCGCCAACCAGGTCGGTGTATCGAAGCTGGGATTCAGCGGCACCATGCCTGCACTCGGCAACAAACCGTGCGTAGTACGCAAACCCCACAAGCCGCAATAACTGGCTGGCACACGCGTCGAACCACCAGTATCAGTACCCAGCGCAAAGTCGCACAATCTGGCCGCCACTGCCGCCGCTGATCCGCTGGATGAACCACCCGGCACGCGTCCTATCGCCAAGGTATTGAGCGGTGTGCCGTAATGCGCATTGTCACCATTGATGCTGTACGCCAGTTCATCGGTCAGCGTTTTGCCCACCAAGGTCGCACCAGCATTCAACAATGTGTCGATGATGGGACTGCTCTTGCTTGGGATCTGATGCGTCGCCAGCCAGGTTGGATTACCGGCACCAGTTGGATAACCTGCGACATCGAACAAATCCTTGGCGGCGAAAGTCAAACCCGCCAGCGGCCCCGTCGGTGCACCGTTAACGACAAAGCGACCATACGGCACCCATGCGCCTATGGTGTCCAGAATCGGGAAGTTGGCATCAGCCTTGATAGCGTCAGTATTTAAGTTCATGCAAATGCTCCGTCTATATATGTTGAATAAGTTGTTCGTTGGTTTTGAGTACGTCCAGGGTATCGACGTAGTCGCAGATCGCGCCCGGCGTGGTAAACCAGACTTGGTCACGAGCGCGTGTGAGATGCGTCAGTGCAGCGCGCAAATGGCGCAAACGATATGGCTGACCAATCAGATAAGGATGCAGCGCGATGCCCATGACTAAAGGCTGCTGCTTGGATTGCTCCAGCATTTCATCGAAGTTGTCGACGATCAGTTGCGCAAAATCCTTGCCGTCCATTTGTCGCGCAATGATCATCGGGATGTCATTCACCTCTTGCGGATACGGCAGCGACCACAGCGACTTGCCGCTACGTGTATTCATCCGTATCGGTTGATCGTCGTGACACCAGTTCAAGGTGTAGCGATAACCGGCTTCTGCCAGCAGATCCGGCGTGACCAGACTCTCTGAAATCCACGGTGATAACCAGCCGCCTGGTGCGCTACCGCTTTCAGCCAGCATGCGCTCGCGACAATGTTCCAGCAGCAAGCGTTCTTCCTGTTCGGGGAACGTGCCCTGCTGCCGCGCATTCGTATGTCCATGTCCTATCAGTTCATCGCCCCGCGCGACAAAAGCAGCGATCAATTCCGGGCAGTGATCATACAGAGCGGTATTCGCCAACACACCGGCTGGCAAGCCAAGCGCATCGAACAACTCCAGACAGCGCCATGCGCCGACGCGATTGCCGTATTCGCGCCAGGCGTAATTCAATACATCCGGTTCCGGGCAAGCCGGGCCTAGTTTTGCGCCCATGCCTTCGCCGAAAGCAAAGTGTTCGATGTTGAAACCTATATAGACAGCCAGACCTGCACCGTTCGGCCAGCGGTACTGTGGTCGCTGCGTAATTGCCGAATAGGGAAAGCGCTGGTGCGTATTTAATGGCGCAAACGCATTCATGATGGTGGAATCGCGCGTCGTCATAGCACCGCCAAACCTGCGCGCACCAGCAACCATTCCGCGCTGTCGTTCCAGACATCCATTTGTACGATCAAGCCATCGCGCACTACATAGCGGTCCACATAACGATTACCTTCAAATGTGCTGCCGTCCGGCCACGCGCCATACAAAGTCCCGTAGCTGTAAACAATCGTGTGCTGCGGCGTGCCACCGACAACGACTTCCGTACTCTCGATACGTTTCTTGACCCAGCTATAACGCGCAGCATTGAAGCGCGCGCATTCTGCCGGCTCCTGCATCAATCGTCCGCCGGTAAAACGAATGACCAAATCAGCCGCCGTCAAACGACGCGCGGCTTCGGGATTTGGAATCATCAGCAAGCGCAGATATTCATCTACAACTGCTGCTGCCTCGGTGGCTTGTACTTGCGTGCTGCCTAGTGGTGCGTGCTGCATCATTTTCTCCAGTGTTCGCACAGTTCTTGTGCGCTGTTTAAACAGACCAAATCGCTTTTTCTGCAAATTGTCGGCAATACAGTCAATAAATTGCCAATGAAATGAACATCATTTTGTTGCGATGGCACACACCTTGCATAAGTCGTGCCGGGCATTCCATTTCCTTAATCTCACCGAGAGGAACCATCATGATTAGATTTACCCGCCGCACTTTCGCCGCCGCCTGCACGCTCGTTGCATGCAGCGCTTTCATACCGACCGCATTCGCCGCCGACCCAATCAAGATCGGTCTGGTCACCGCTTTGTCAGGACAATCGGCTCAAGCAGGCGAAGCAATTGCACGCGGGCTCAGCGTGGCTATTGATGAGATCAATGCCAAAGGCGGTCTGTTGGGAGGACGCAAGATAGAGCTGGTACGTCGCGATGACGAAGGCAATCCAGCCAAAGGCGTGATCGCTGCACGCGAACTAATCTACAAGGAAAAAGTCTCCGTGATCTTCGGTGGACTGGACACGCCGGTATCGATGGCGATGGTGCCGCTGGTGAATCAGGAAAAAGTACCGTTCATGGGTCCATGGGCTGCTGGCACTGGCATTACCAAGAATGGCGCAAGCCCGAATTACGTATTCCGCGTATCCGCAGTCGATGAGATTGTCGACAAAGCGATGGTGCAATATGCGCAAAAAACCTTCAAATCCAGCAAGGCCGGTCTGATCCTGATCAACAATCCTTGGGGCGAATCGAATGAAAAAGGCTTGGTCGCAGCACTCGCTGAAAAAGGTACCAAGCCAGTCGGTATTGAAAAATTCGAAGGCAGTGACATCGATGTCGTACCGCAACTCAATCGCCTGAAAGCAGCCGGTGCCGACACGCTCTATATGGTTGGCAACGTCGGACCATCCGCACAAGTCGTCAAATCGCTGGATCGCATGGACTGGAAAGTCCCGGTCGTTTCGCACTGGGGTCCGGCTGGCGGACGCTTCACCGAACTGGCAGGTCCGAATGCAAAGAACGTGCACTTCGTACAAACCTATAGCTTCTTCGGCAAGCAATCGCCGGTTGGTGAAAAAGTCATCAATGCGCTGAAAGCAAAATATCCCAACGTCAAAGGCCCGGACGACATAACACCGGCTGTCGGCGTAGCAAATGCGTATGACGGCATGCAACTGGTGGCGCTGGCGATCACAAAAAAAGGTTCCAGCGATAGAGAAGCCATTCGTGAAGGACTCGAGAGCATCGACCGTTACGAAGGCTTGATCAAAACCTACACCAAGCCATACAGCCCGACCAATCATGACGCGCTCAGCGAGAACGATTATGTGTGGGCGCAATTCATCGACAACCGCATCCTGCCTGTCGGTCTGGCGAAATAAATACATCCTCAAAGTAGCGGCAGTGCATCACTTGATGCCTGCCAGCTTTGCAGATGGCACGACTCGGAGAATGACAAATGTTGTTATCAGCACTGATTAGCGGTATCGGTTTGGGAAGCATGTACGGCTTGCTCGCATTGGGCTTCTACATCACATACGCCGTGTCCGGCACAGTCAATTTTGCGCAAGGCAGTTCGATGATGCTGGGCGCAGTACTGTGCTTTTGTTTTACGCAAACACTGGGCTTGCCGATGTGGCTGTCCATCGTGTTTGCACTGGCCTTGTGTGCAGCTTATGGCTTGCTGGTGGAGTTGCTGGCGGTACGTCCGTTTGCCAGTCGCGGCTCCAATGCCTGGCTAATGTCCACCGTCGCGCTCGGCATCGTTCTCGATAATCTGGTGATGCATACATTTGGCAAAGAACCACGCAGCTTGCCTTCCGACCTGGCCATGACACCGATAGAAATCGGTGGCATTGGTCTGGGCGTCTATCCGCTGCAATTGCTGATTCCTGTTTTGGGACTGGCCTTGGCGGCATTGCTGCACACGATCTCGCGCCGCACGCGTTGGGGTATTGCGATGCTCGCGGTGGTACAGAATCGTCAGGCGGCACAACTGATGGGCATACCGATCAAGCGCACCATCGCTGCCGCGTTTGCACTCTCCGCTCTACTCGCTGGCGTTGCCGGCATCTTGATCGCACCACTATTTAACGTGAATGCCGATATGGGCACGCTCTTCGGTTTGAAGGCATTTGCCGTTGCCATCCTCGGCGGCATTACGAGTGCATGGGGCGTCATGCTGGCCGGTCTGTTGTTCGGCATCGTCGAAGCGCTGGTGACATCGTCGCTAGGTTCCGGTTATACCCAGATCATTACATTCGCGCTGGTCATCGTCGTACTGGCTGTGCGGCCCAACGGCCTGTTTGGGCAAAACGAGGTTAAAAAAGTATGAAGCAATTTTCTTTTCCATCGCAGCTCGCGCTCACACTTGTATTTCTTGCCGCGGCCTGCGGTCTTGCTCTTGGACTGAATGGCTACTATGTCTTCGTGCTGGCCAGCATCGCACTCACGGCAATAGTCGGTATCGGCTTGAACGTCTTGCTCGGCCTCACCGGACAAGTCTCGTTCGGCCATGTCGGCTTCTATGCCATCGGTGCTTATGCGGTCGCCATATTGACGACCAGCATGGGTTGGAGTTTCTGGCTCGCATGGCCAGTCGCTGCGCTGATATCCGGCGTCTTCGGCTTGTTGCTTGCCTTGCCTGCATTGCGTGTCAAAGGTCCGTACTTAGCGATGATCACCATCGCGTTCAGCTTCATCGTGCAGCACGGCATAGTGGAAATGCGCGGACTGACCGGCGGACAGAACGGCATCATGGGCATCGCAGCACCCAGCTTTGGCGGCCTCGTCGCTGGTGAAACAGGGATCGCATTACTTGCACTGATCACGGCCGCGGTTCTCTTCATTGCATTTTCTCGTCTTGCGAACGGCACCTGGGGCGCAGCCATGCGCGCAGTGAAGGATAGCGAAACCGCCGCCGAATCGATAGGCCTCAATCCACTCACGATCAAGACGGCTGCGTTTGTCGTCTCGGCGATGCTGGCAGGATTGGCTGGCGGATTGTTTGCACCTTTATCTGCATTCGTCACACCAGATAGTTTCGGCTTCATGCAATCGATCTTGTTCGTATTGATCGTGGTCGTCGGCGGTGCTGGTTCCGTTGCCGGACCACTGGTCGGCGCGCTGATCGTCGGCTTGCTGCCTGAGTTGTTGTCAGGCTTGGCAGAATATCGTTTGCTGTTCTTCGGCACATTGTTGCTGCTGGTTCTGTGGGTCGCGCCGGATGGCGTCGTCGGTGCATTGCGTCAACTCGGCAAACCACGTCGCACGCAAAAACAAACTTCTGCCAGCCATGCAAATGCAGCGGACATGGCACTCACCTCGCGTCCACGTCGCACACTGCGTACCGATGCACTCAGCATGGTGTTCGGCGGCGTGCGTGCAGTCACCGATCTGAGCTTTGAAGTCAAACCGGCTGCCATTACCGGCTTGATCGGTCCGAACGGCGCGGGTAAAACCACTGCGCTGAATATGCTCAGTGGTTTCTATCAACCGACCAAGGGCGGCTTCAGTCTGGATGGCGCAGCCTTGCAAGGCAAAAATGCTTATGCGATTGCCAGAACAGGGATTGCGCGTACGTATCAAACTTCAGAATTATTCGGCACCCTCAGCGTCGAGGACAATGTAGCGCTCGCGATGAGTCGCGGCAAGCTGGGACACTTGCTCGACACGACACGCTTCAACACATCTAGCGTGCGCAACTTGAGTCAACAGTTGCTGGCTTACTGCGGCTACTTCGGCGCAACCGATACACCTGCGGCAGATCTCGCGCATGTCGATAGACGCTTGGTAGAAATCGCACGCGCACTCGCTACCGACCCGGATGTTCTTTTACTGGATGAACCGGCCGCCGGTCTCTCGACCGAAGACAAAGTACAACTGGCCGCGCTGTTGCGACGCATAGCCGCCGCAGGCATCAGTGTTGTCGTGGTCGAACACGATATGACTTTAGTAATGGATATCTGTGACCAAATCGTAGTGCTGGATGCAGGCAAACGATTGGCAGTAGGCACACCGACCGATATCCAGAACGATCCTGCTGTGCGTCAGGCTTATCTGGGCGACGCCAATATGGATAGCAGCGATATTTCCAAACGCGTACATAGAGTCGTTACGGGAGAAGAAGTACTCGGCGTCGGCGATCTGGTAACCGGCTACGGCGCAGAACCTGTACTGCAAGGCATCAACATCCAGGTCAAACGCGGTGAGATGGTGGCGCTACTGGGTGCCAACGGTGCCGGCAAATCAACCTTGATGCGCGCACTCGCCGGTTTGCATAGACCAGTCAGCGGCGGCATCCATTTTGAAGGTAGCGAATTAAGCAAATTGTCGGCAGACGCCATCGTCGCCAAAGGTTTGGTGCTGGTGCCGGAAGGACGACAAGTGTTTAAAGATTTGTCGGTATTGGATAACATTCGACTGGGCGCTTTCTTGTATCCGCAAGACATGAACACGCGCGTCGAAGAAATGCTGACGCGTTTCCCACGTTTGCGCGAACGCTTGCATCAACGTGCCGGCCTGCTCTCCGGTGGCGAGCAACAGATGCTGGCAGTGGCGCGCGGTCTGATGTCACGGCCACGGATTTTGCTGCTGGATGAACCATCGCTTGGTCTGGCACCCAAGATAATCGCCGAATTGTTTGCTGCATTGGATAGACTACGTGCCGAGAACATGACGATATTGCTGGTGGATCAAATGGCAGCTCTGGCCCTGGCGCTGGCCGACCGCGCGTATGTGATCGAAGGCGGACGTGTTGCGGCGCAAGGAACAGCAGCGGAAATCGCCAGCAATGATGGATTGGCCAAGGCTTATCTTGGCGGACACTAACGAATATAAAAAGGGACAAGCAAGATGGAACACGAAATCAATTTGCCGGAAGTCGTTGCCGAAGTGACTGCTGCATTCATGCGTTATGAAGCAGCACTCACCGGCAATGATGTCGCCGTACTCGATGAGTTGTTCTGGAACAGTCCGCACACGCTACGCTACGGTGTCGGAGAAAATCTGCTGGGCTACGACGCGATCCAGGCATTCCGCCTTGCGCGTCCATCCAAGGGACTGGAGCGCGATCTGGTCAACACCGTCATCACGACTTACGGTCGCGACTACGCCACCGCCAATACCGAGTTCACCCGCAAAGGCGAAACACGTATCGGCCGTCAAAGTCATACATGGCTGCGTCTGCCGCAAGGCTGGCGCATCGTGGCGGCGCATGTGTCCTTGATGTCTGCATAAACTACGAAATTTCATTCAATGGCACCGATGGCACTCAGCTTCGGTGCCATTTTTTCACCAGCACTTAATCCTTGGCTCCCGATCTCCGCACCATCTCGCTCGGTGTCATCCCCATGATCTGCCGAAACGCATGACCAAAAGCCGCGACGCTGCTGAATCCCAGTTGTGCCGATATCTGCTTGATCGACAAACCACCGCGACCCAAAGCTTCGACTGCAGACATGATGCGCGCGCGTTGTCGCCACTCCTTGAACGTCAAATTGGTTTCCGCTGGAAACAAGCGCGTGATCGTGCGTGCTGATGCGCCGGCAGTGTGCGCGAGGATTTCCAGTTCGCGGTCGTTGGCTGGATCGGCCAGGATCATTTCAGCCACGCGCCGTGCGCGCGGATCAGTCGGCAAAGGCATGAAGGTCGCAGCATCTTCATCCTCGGCGAGTTCGAACAAGGCTAGCTCCACCAATAGATCGATGCGCTTGGGATGTGAACCTTGCTTGAATGCGGCGAGTATCGTCTCGCGCAACAAGGGGCCGACTGCGACGACGAATTCGCGCTGCAATCGTGGCGCTTCGGGATGTGTTGCCAACCAATCCGCAGGCACCAGCAAGGCACGCATCTGAATATCAGCCAGCACATCGACCGCGTGTTCTATCCCCGGCGGCAACCAGACTGCGCGCGCAGGCGGCACCAGCCAGCGACCTTTGGGCGTCGTCACCTGCATGATGCCGCTGGATGCAAACAGCAATTGCGCCTCGCGATGTACGTGCAATCCCAAATGCGTGCCGCGTGCGTAAGCGGTGGCTCCAACGATCATTTCTTCCTCTCAAACCCAAAAATACGACTAAGAATTGGCGTGTAAGCGATGTTAGTTGTCGCCCCGTCGATGAACAGTCAGATTAACCTAGCTAGGCTATTTTAGAAAGGTTAGGCAAATGAATAATCCCCGCACCGTCATTCTCTACATGAACATCGCCCACTTCATCGATCACTACGCGATGCTGGTCTTCGCCGCAGCGGTCATCGTCATGGCACCTGTCTTCGGCATGTCTTACGCCGACTTGCTGCCGTATGCGACGCCCGGTTTTATCGCTTTCGGCGCTGGCTCGCTATTGACTGGATGGCTGGGCGACCGCTGGAGTCGGCGGCACATGATGGTGATCTTTTTTATCGGTATCGGTCTGGCGATGATGGCTGTCGGTTTGACGCAGTCGCCGCAACAATTGAGCATCGCCTTGCTCGCCGTCGGCCTGTTCGCTGCGATCTACCATCCGGTCGGCACCGCAATGCTGGTTGCGCATGCCGACAAGCTCGGTCGCGAAGTCGGCATCAATGGTGTGTGGGGCAATCTCGGTGTTGCGACGTCTGCACTCATCACCGGCGTGGTCTGCCAATACATAGGCTGGCGCTGGGCGTTTGTGTTGCCGGGTCTCGCTGCAGTAATGGCTGGCATCTTCTTCATGAGCAAGGTCAAACACGAAGCACGCGGCAGTCGCAAGGCGGCCAGCACCACCACGGCACGCGTATCGAAAGATGCGATGTGGCGCGTGATCGTCGCACTCATCATCACCATCATTGCCAGCTCCACCACGTTCAATGCGCTCACGGTGGCATTGCCTAAACTGTTCACAGAACGCTTGGCTGACCTGACGAGCAATACCGCGCTGATCGGCCTCATCGCTGCGGGCACCTATGTGTTCGGCGCATTTGCACAATATGCGATCGGACACTTACTCGACAAGCATTCGCTCAAAACCTTGTTCCTGCCACTGGCCGTGGTACTTGCACCACTGCTTTTCCTCGGCGCATCCTTGTCCGGCATCCCGCTGGTTTTGGTCTGCATCGGCATCATCATCGGCATCTTTGGACAAATCACCGTCAACGACGCAATGATAGGCAAGTACACCAGCGACGAATGGCGCTCGCGCGCTTACTCGGTACGTTACTTCCTAGGATTTACCGCAGCGGGTGCCTCGGTCGGACTGGTTGCAATGCTGCATGAGCGCGGCGGCTTCACGCTGATGTTGCAGGCCTTGGGTGCGCTGTGTGTGTTGATCATCGTTGCGGCCATTGCTTTTCCAAATGAAGAGCGATCCAACGCTTAAGCAGATGTTTATTCGAGCGACTGACTGTTAATCCGTCGCGCTCAGACTCAAGAAAGGGTTACGTGCGAACGTAACCCTTTTGTTTAAGCGCTGATTCCGACACAAATAAAAACACATCGCAAGCGCTTGCAACATGAGTAGCGCATAGACTACGCTTGCAAAAACATGAACAGACTGCCTCTTGTCGGAGACTAACTCTATGACTGAAAACCTCGGCACCATCAGCAAGGCCAGCGAAGCTGATCTAGACGGCATCCTCAAACTGCAAGCTGCCAATCAGGTAGATCAAGGCGGCACCTTGTCGGCCAATCTGCCACGCCCACGCGTGGCGGCGATGATGGAGGATATGCCGCTAATCGTTGCGCGCCGCAATGAGAAAGTAGTTGGATTCCTGATGACGACCACACGCGAGATGAATGCCGATCTGGCGATAGTCAAAGCGATGTTCGCTGCATACAAAGGTTCAACGAATGCTTATGTATATGGCCCAATCTGCGTAGATGCAAATGAGCGCGGCAAGGGCTTGGCGCAAGCCATGTTTGCAGAATTGCGCCGTCTGGAATCGGGGCGCGAAGGCATACTCTTTATACGACGCGATAACGAAGCATCGATACGCGCACATGCACGCATGGGTATGCGCGAGGTGGGGGAATTTCAATTCAATGGCGGAGACTTCGCTGTTTTATCCTATATCGGATAGAGCGCTCACGCTTTTATCTGCGACGATCAGCCAGAGCACGCATCGTCGCAGCATCTCTTCAACTCACTTCTCGGCCAGGCAACTCAAGCGCACTTGATGGCCGAATTCCTTGCCTCTGGAATTTGCCAAAGCCTTGTCAAAATAAACCGTCTGTATTGCATCCTTCTTCGCCTGTAGCGGTATCCCTTTGACGCCGATGATCATGTCGAGCGTATGTTCAGGCTTTGCACCTTGATCGCGCCATGCGGCGATGGATGTGAACATGGCACCGTAGCTGGCGCAATACGATTGCCTATCCATGTTGGCGTCAGCATGTGCGAACGCAGAAGAAATACTCAGTAATAAAGTGACGGTGATTTTTTTCATGTATGCCTTGAGTCGATCACGCACTATACAGACTATGCCTGCCGCACCTGCGAACTATGCATGCCACGGTGATGAAACAAATCGATAGAGATAGAAACAGGCGCGCGCGACACTGACTCAATAAGCATCATCACTGCGGGGAAGACATCCGGACGTTATCAAGGATGCAAGGAAGGAGTTGCCATCACGCGGAATTGCTCCGCTGATGTGAGCGCCAACTATCGGCAGAGAGCGCTCACTTTATCTTCTTGAGATAGCGCTTCTTCAGGTCGTCGGCGATTTCCACGCCGAGATACAAACCCGCGAACAGCCAGAGTGGCAGGACGATACAAAACAAACCGAAAAGTAAGGTGTTCATCATTACCTCGCAGGCGGTTGCCGATTGCCAATAATAGCGCAGGTTTGAGCGCGGTGGCACTTTTGGAGTATGAGCCAGCGGATTGCATCAAATCAGCAACAGACCAGCGCGTACACTCAACCCAAATGACAAGGACAAAAAAAAGAGGGCGAAATAAATCGCCCTCTTTTTAACTCTGTGTACCTGCGATCAAACGCAAGCGATTAGATGTAATTACTCAGATCATCACTTGCGATTCAACTTCACCTTAGGCTTGGTCGGATCAAAAGGACGGCTAGGCGCGCCAGCTGTTCTTTTCGAAGGCGCTTTGGTATTGCGCGCTTTTTCCGCTACGCGTCGGTCGCCGCCTTTGTTCGGCGCAGCCAGAGTGACGCGCTTGTCGAGAGATGGCTCTTCCGTTGGACGCACGCCGGAATGGCTGATGCGCAATTTGTGCTGACCTATCGCGACCGTTTTCAGTTGATCGAATACTTCTGTCGGCATGCCGGCAGGCAAATCCAGCAAGCTGTAATTATCGAAAATCTCGATGCGTCCGATATATTTGGCTTCCAGTCCCGCCTCATTCGCGATGGCACCAACGATGTTGGCTGGCTTGATGCCGTGCGTATGGCCAACCTCGATACGGAAAGCTTCCATCTCAACCGCGCCTGCTTTTTTCTGTGCAGTACGTTCTTTCTTTTGCGCGCCCGGCTCTTTCACCGCTGGCTCGTCGCTTTCAAAATGTTCTTTCGGAGCTGCAGCTGTCGGCGCTGGTCGTTCAGCACGTGCCGGACGTTCTTTGCTTTCAGAAAAGTCTTTTTCTTTACGCACAGGCTTGTCGAACGAGGCTTCTTTCCGCGGTGCAGCCTTTGGTGCTGGCGCGGATGATGCAGCTTCGCCATCGCGGCTGATATTCAATTGCTGTCCAGCCACCCACACTGCTTTGAGGTGATTGAATTGTTCCGGCGACAGACTCTCAGGCAAATCGAGCGTGCTGTAATCGTCGTAGATTTCGATGCGGCCGATGTATTTGGAATCGAGGTTGGCTTCATTCGCAATCGCGCCGACGATGTTGCCCGGCTTGACGCCGTGCGCATGACCGACTTCGATACGGAAGGTTTGCATGCCTTCATCCGGCGCACGTGGAACGCGTTCCTTGCGTGGCGCAGCCGAGCGTTCGCTACGTTCAGGACGCTCAAATCTTTCCGAACGCTCTGGTCTATCATTGCGCTCAAAACGTTCTGAGCGTTCAAAGCGACCGCCGGATACCGGCTTGTCGCTGCCCCACGATTCACGTGGCGCTGGTTTGTTTTTATCGATCAGCAGCGGCACATCACCGCGCGCCATTTTGGCCAATGCCGCAGCGATTTCCACTGCAGGCACATTGTGTTCACGCTCGTAATCCTCGATCAGCGAGTGGAATACATCCAAACCACCGGCAGCGATGGTTTCTGCAATCTGCTCCTTGAACTTGGAGATACGCACATCGTTGACCGCTTCCACGCTAGGCAATTCCAGCACGGAGATAGGCTGACGCGTAGCGCGCTCGATCGCCTTCAACAGATTGCGTTCACGCGGAGCAATGAACAAAATCGCTTCGCCGCTACGGCCAGCACGGCCGGTACGACCGATGCGGTGGGTATAGCTTTCCGGATCGTGCGGTACGTCGTAGTTAATAACGTGGCTGATGCGCTCAACGTCCAGACCGCGCGCAGCAACGTCGGTCGCCACCAGAATGTCGATCTTGCCATCCTTCAGTTGCTGGATCGTGCGCTCGCGTTGTTGTTGCTGAATGTCGCCATTAATTGCCGCAGCGGAGAAACCGCGCGCCTGCAATTTGCTCGCCAATTCTTCGGTGCCCAGTTTGGTACGCGCGAAGATGATCATGCCGTCGAAGGTTTCCGCTTCCAGAATACGCGTGAGCGCTTCCAGCTTCTGCATGCCACTGACCAGCCAGTAACGTTGACGGATATTGTCGGCAGTGCCGGTTTTGGCAGCGACAGTAATCAAGTCAGGATCGCGCAAGTAAGTCGTGGCGATACGCTTGATGGCAGAAGGCATGGTCGCGGAGAACAATGCGGTCTGACGCGATTCCGGTGTTTTTTGCAGAATCGTTTCCACATCATCGATAAAGCCCATGCGCAGCATCTCATCGGCTTCATCCAGCACCATCGTCTTGATCTTGGACAGATCAAGCGAGCCTTTTTCCAGATGATCGATCACGCGACCTGGCGTACCGACAACCACATGCACGCCACGGCGCAATGCGCTCAACTGTGAGCCATAGCTCTGGCCGCCATAAATCGGCAACACATGAAAACCGGGAATATACGTCGCATAACGCTGAAAAGCCTCCGCCACCTGGATCGCTAGTTCACGCGTAGGCGCCAGCACCAAAGCCTGCGGCGTGGTCTGTTTGATATCAATACGCGCCAGAATAGGCAAAGCGAAAGCCGCTGTTTTACCGGTACCGGTCTGCGCTTGCCCAAGCACATCGCGGTTATTCATCAGCAGCGGGATCGTGGCTGCCTGAATCGGCGACGGCGACTCATAACCCAATTCCTGCAGCACGCGCAGGATAGGCTCGCTCAGATTAAGGTCGGCAAATAGGGGGAAGGATGCTTCAGACATAGTTACTCACAAGAATGTTCGTATCGCGGAAATGCGAAAGATGAGCGCAGTTTACTCTCTTGCTGGCCCAAGTAATAAAAAAGCCCGCCTTATACGCGAGCTTTTTCTAACTAGCTTACTTACTGAGGACTTTATTGCTTAAATTTAATTTTCATCATCGGCCGTTGATCTGCACTCCCAATCTTCCAAGAATAAGTACCAAACAGGCCAAATAATTTAGGCGAAGACGTTGCGTTATGGGAAAGGACTTCTGCATTTTTAGGGAGGCTGATTTCTAATGTGCCGCCGATCTTAATATCCAACTCGGCCAGCTCACGTTTCGTCTTGTCGTTAATTTCAGCAGACGCCAAAGTCATCACCCCACTCTTATCGGTACTGACGCTAAAAATATCAAGCATGCGCAAGGATTCGCCTGGTTTTTTCTTGCTTTCAATTTCTAGCTCGTAACGACCATCGCCTTTGTACACCGCGCGTTTTACATCGGCATTTTTCGAAAAAGCACCCACTTCTTTTGCAAGGCTGGCCTGGTCTTTTTCACTCAATGCACCTGCCTTCTTTATTTGCGCAGCCGCGAGTGCATTGATGACCGTGCCGGAATAGTTAAAGATATAACTAGCATCTGGCTGAACATCAATTTTTGCAGAAAATTTTTCAGGAACAAGGCAAGCCGAGAGCAATAAAACCAAAGATACCGATGCGAGGGGAAAAAGTTTTTTCATTATTTCTTCTGTTGATTATTAATAATTGGGAGATTCGCTCAAGCCTGCTGATACAAATATTTCTGAAACCCGACAAAAACATCGCGTACCTGTGCCGGTCCACCTAATGCATCCATGCCATCGGCAATCGCGTTGTATTTCAACTTGATCAATGGGGATAGCTTCTCCTGATCAAGTTCATCACCACCCTGTTGCACATACTGCGCCAGCACAAAATCAAGAAAGCTCTGCTGCTTATCGTTAAAATTGGCATGGATCGCTATTTGCGCATTGGCAGCACGTTCTTCGCGCGTCAATGTTGGTAAGGCAAATGCGACATAGGCCAATACATCGAAGAGATCGCTTTTTTCTGCATCGACGGCCTTTTGCATCTCGGCCATCATGTCTTTGCCAAAACCTTTGTCGGCCAAACCCATTAACAATGCCTTACGTGTTTCCGGCAAGCTCCAGATTGCACGCAATTCATCTTCATTCTTGAAAAAATCAGGCAACGTACCAAACAGGCTTTCCAAAAACTGTGCTGCTGACATGGGTGTGCCATCGGCACTCCAGAAACTAGTTGCCATCATGTGCTGAATGCTGCGTTCCTTACCATCTCGTAACTTGATGCGAATTTTCTTACGCGTTTCGTAGGATTCACGCTCTTGATCTGCTCTATCATCAGCAATAACTACCGTAGTGGAGGAATTTGTCGACTCCGTTGTGTTACCAACTGGTTCACCATCCCATTCTGGATCGCTGAAATGATGATGCGCTTTGACGAAATCGTAGATCGTGAAAAAATCCTTACCGTCATACAGGCGTGTACCACGGCCTATGATTTGTTTGAATTCAATCATCGAATTTATAGGCCGCATCAATACGATATTGCGCACATTGCGTGCATCAACACCAGTCGATAACTTTTGTGACGTAGTCAAAATAGTAGGAATGGTTTTTTCATTATCCTGAAAATCGCGTAGCGATTGCTCACCCAACGCACCATCCTCTGCCGTCACACGCACACAATAAAACGGATCGCTAGCGGTCTTGATTTGATTGATCAGATCGCGCACTGCCAACGCATGCAACTGCGTCGCGCAAAAAACAATTGTCTTTTCACGCTGATCAATCATCCGCATGAATAACTTCACGCGATACGCTTCGCGTTGCTTGATTTCGATGATGCGATTGAAATCTTTCTCTTCATAACGCCGACCGACCTCGACGTCACCTTCAATTAACTCATCATCCGATGTATACACATACTCATCCAGCGTGGTCGCGATTTGCTTGACCTTGAACGGAGTCAGAAAACCATCGTTGATTCCTTCTTTCAGTGAATACACATAGACCGGTTCACCGAAGTAAGCATAGGTATCGACGTTATCGCGGCGTTTTGGCGTTGCCGTCAATCCAAGCTGTACTGCCGGCGCAAAGTAATCCAGAATGCCACGCCAGTTGCCTTCATCATTTGCACCTCCACGATGACATTCATCGATGATGATGAAATCAAAGAAGTCTGGCGGATAGTCGCCAAAATATGGCGTGGCCACACCATCTACTTTAGGCCCGCTCATGAATGTCTGAAAGATCGTGAAGAAGATACTGCCGTTCTTGGGAACACGCCCCTTCTTGCGTATATCGGCAGGATCGATGCGCACCAGCGCATCCTCCGCAAAAGCGGAGAACGAGTTATAAGCTTGATCCGCGAGAATATTACGGTCAGCCAAAAACAGAATGCGCGGACGGCGATACACCGTAGGTTCCAACTCAACTTGCGCATCGTCTACTTCCCGCGCCTTCAAGCTCCAGCGACTCTGAAATAATTTCCAGGCCAGTTGAAACGCGATAAAAGTTTTACCGGTACCAGTTGCCAATGTCAGTAGAACCCGTTGCTGCTTGGCTGCGATTGCCTCCAACACGGCATTGATGGCGTTGTCCTGATAATAACGAGCGCCCCAAGTTCCGCTTTTGTCCTCGAAAGGCACAACAGCAAAACGGTCGCGCCATGCATTCTCAACCGCAAAGGTCATTTGCCACAGTTCATCCGGACTCGGATAAGCGAGCACATCGCCTTCCTTGCCACTCACCATGTCGATGCCATAGATCACCTGCCCGTTAGCGGAATAGGTAAAGCGCACCGCCAGCTTGTGTGCGTAAGTCTTGGCCTGCGCCACGCCTTCGGTATGCGGTTTGCCCCAAGCCTTGGCTTCGATCACCGCCAGTTTGCGATTGCGATATTCGAGTACATAATCGGCAATCTCCGGCTTGCTGCGTTTACCACCGCCTTCGATACGACCCGGCGTGATGTGTTCGCGTCGCACCCGACTACCTTCGACCACACCCCAACCGGCAGCCTTTAGAGCAGGATCAATATATTCAGCGCGAGTTTCGGCTTCGTTCATAGTTTGAAATTCTTAATTTTAATTATTAAATATGAAACCAAACGCAAAACTTGGTACTGCAACGTTCTCGATATCAGTTATCTAAAACGTCAAGGAGGTTACCTGGACTGTTTTTCAGGCCAACAAATTTTCCTCTACCTAGAGGAATTATATTTTTTTGCTTGATCCAGGCGATCATGTCAAAGAATTCACTGCGCGGAATCTTCTTTTTATCGGGATGCCAGTTTTCTCTCGCCTCTAGAACAATACCTTCATCATCAACCGACTTCTGCAGCAAGAGCAAATTATTCCAGGCAGCATAGACCGTCGCTAATAACTCAGAAGTACGCATATCCATTGTCAACATCAATTGCAGCAATCGATCAAGGTCGGCGCATCGATCGCCTAACATTTGCTTTGTCTGCGCGACAAGCGCGTCAAATTTCGGTAATTTTTTGAAATCGTAAGCGCCGCCGTCAACTTGCTTGAAAGAGAAAAATCCACTCTCATATGCCCAATTCTCAGCATCAAGTCTATGCTGCTTATCGCTAGGGCCGGCAGCATCCTTGATTGGAGTACGACCTAGGTCAATGCCTAGATACGCCTCCGCCATATGCACAATTTTTTCAGATTTCACGTGATGGAAAAACTTTGCGCTTCCAGCTTCTTGATGGCGTTGATAGGCAATTGCGAGCAGGCCTGCGTGCAATTCGATATGCGCCATGTCGTTTTTCGCTTTAGGAAAAGGAATTACGACTGCGGTATTGAAATGCTTGGTCAACTCGCCAGAGAATGCTTGATGCAATAAGGATTTCTTGAGTTCATCCAGAGCGGCGAGTTTTTGTTGATAGATGGATTCCAGGCGTTGGGTTTCTCTGTTAAGGGAGTCGAGCATCTCAACAATCTTTCGCTGACTAGGCAGAGATGTGGGGAAAGAAATATCAATCAGCCTCAGAAGACTAGCTTTGATTCCTTGGACTGTTGCACCAGTCCCTTTTGCTCGAATACGTTGCTGAATAGGTTGAGAGAGAAGCAAGTACTTTAGGAAGGTGCTGTCAAGCTTGGACGCGTCTGGCTGCATGATAATTATTCGTTGCGCGAAAACGACTTTTTCATCGGTATCTAATTGGGCCACGTTTGCTAAAGGAGCTTCTGTAGTGAATAGAATATCGCCTCGACGTGGAATGCCGCGCGTCATCCATGGGGCGTAAGACTCGGGGGCAACAAATTCCATTGGTTCTTGCTGGACATACCCCATCTTTACGTTTTTTGCCGTAATGAGACGAAGACCTTGGTTCATTTTCGTCGGCGTCTTGCCACGGTAGTCAATAAACCGAATGTGTTGACCGATCTTTGCATCCTCCCATCCTTCACCGCGATGCGTGAAAATTGATTGCAAATAACTTTCAAAAAGAGCTCGGGCGTTTTGCAGGTTTTGCTCAGCGTTGACACGAGCGGTCGCGATGGATTCAAAGGCTTCGTCGAGGGTGGTGACGATGCGTTGTTGTTCTGCGAGCGGCGGAGTGAGCACCTGAACATTTTGAAGTTTTTGAATCGTCAGCGTATCTACAGTCGCTCCGTTTCCGCGATCAAGTTGGTCGTAAAACACTGGTGACTTCAACCAGTAATTAATGAACTGACTACTAACATCGCAAGTCTTTTTCATCCAAAGAACGCTCGCATCTTTGAAATAGAAACGATCTCCTGTCTGAACAATGTACGAATTACCAATTGTCCCGATAGCGGTGATGATAATGTCACCATCCTGAGGTATGCCATACTGGCGTGCGAGTTCGGCATAATGATCTTCAGCAATAAAGAGTTCATTGTCTACGAATCCATCAATAGACATCCGCGTGACTTCTCGTCCACGGTAAAAGGGCACTCCTTCTGTCGTCCATTGCGACTTCAACACACGTTTGCTTGAACCAATCTGAAAGAGACTGCCGAGTAATTGTGCCTTCCATCCCGTTTTCACAGCAACTCCCGTATCTTCGCCAGCACGTCCGCACTCTCCGCATCCAGCACTGCAATCTCATCCATGATCTCTTGCGGACTACGCTGCACTATCGCTTCACCGCCATCAGGATTTTTTACCGACAAATCAAAGTTAGTTGCATTGATCATTGCAACATCCACGCTCCAACTCTTGGCTGAATTAGCAAAAGTTTTTTGCAAAGCGACAAACTCTTGCAGATCATCGTCATTCAACGGATTCGTCTTGCCCATGTTGCGACCAGCGTCGAATTGGTAGTACCAGACCTTGCGCGTAGGCGCGCCTTTCTCAAAGAACAGCACTACGGTTTTAACACCTGCACCCTGAAAGGTACCGCTCGGCATATCAAGCACGGTATGCAGATTACAACTCTCCAGCAGCAACTTGCGCAGGCTGACGCTAGCGTTATCACTGTTCGATAGAAAAGTATTCTTGATGACGATCGCGCCACGTCCGCCAGGCTTAAGCATGCGGATGAAGTGCTGCAGGAACAGAAAGGCGGTTTCGCCGGTCTTGATAGCAAAGTTCTGCTGTACTTCCTTGCGCTCCTTGCCACCGAATGGAGGATTGGCCAGCACCACGTCCTTCTGATCCTTGGGCTGGATGTCGTTGATGTTCTCGCCCAGCGTGTTGGTATGGATGATATTGGGCGCTTCGATGCCGTGCAGGATCATATTCATGATCGCGATGACGTAGGCGAGGCTTTTCTTTTCCTTGCCGTAGAAAGTCTTTTCCTGCAGCGTCTTGAGGTCTGCGGCCTTTTTCGTCTGCATGCTCATGTAATCGAAGGCTTCACACAAGAAGCCAGCCGACCCCACTGCTCCGTCGTAGACCGTCTCGCCTATGCGCGGATCTACCACCGTGATCATCGCGCGGATCAACGGACGCGGTGTGTAGTACTCGCCACCATTGCGCCCGGCGTTGCCCATATTCTTGATTTTGGCTTCGTACAGGTGCGAGAGTTCGTGCTTCTCGGTTTGTGAACGGAACTTGAGTTCTTCCACATGTTCGATCACTTCACGCAGGTTATAGCCGCTTTGAATACGGTTTTTAATCTCGCTGAAAATTTCACCGATCTTGTATTCGATGGTATCGGGGCCGGTGGCTTTTTGCTTGAAGCCTTGCAAATACGGGAAGAGCTTGCTGTTGACGAAGTCCAGCAGATCGGGGCCGGTGATTGCGTTGTTGTGATCGAGCTTGCCATCTGCCGTGCGCGGCGCAGCCCAGACTTGCCAGCGATACGGTTCCTCGAGAATGTATTTGTACTTTTTGTCATCAAGCTCGGCGATCTGCGACTTCTCGGTTTCCAGCGCTTCCAGATATTTGAGGAACAACAACCACGAGCTTTGCTCGGTGTAGTCCAGCTCGCTGGTACAACCTGCATCTTTATGCAGGATATCGTCGATATTTTTGAAAGCTTGCTCGAACATTGAATCTTTCTGTTGTTACTTTTAGTTGCTTAAGAGGCAATGTATTATGCCGATTTTTCTAACGGAAAGAAATTATCCCTCAGGCCTATCTTAAATGGTGACAAAGTATAGATAGCACCACCTATCAACTTATCTTGATTACTAAATTTTCAACAAAAAACCATAAGTGTCCATGCCAGCAACAACATACGCCATATATAGATGCGACAGAATATATAGTCTCGACTTAACGCAAAAGGAACTGCGTGAATTACAAATGTTCGATAAGCAACAAAAAAAAGCCATCAAACCCTGTATAAAGAAACTTCGGCAATCGTTATCACGACGGATGCCATCCTTGCCAACTCACACAGGAGTTCGTCATGCAAAAACTGTCTCTCGCACTATTGAGCATCGTCGTCGTTGCCGGTTGTGCATCAATGTCAGGTTCAGACCCTATCGCTGTCGCCAACATGGCTCCCACGCAGGGCAACAAGGCGCAAGGCACTGTGTCCTTTATCAAAAAAGGCGATCAGTTATTGGTGGATGCGCGGCTGACCGGCTTGCCGCCTGGCCCGCACGGCTTCCATATTCATGAAAAAGGGGATTGCAGCGCGCCCGATGGGATGAGCGCCGGCGGTCACTTCAACCCGACGGGCAAGCCGCATGGCGATCCTATGCATGGCGCGCATCATGTCGGCGATCTGGGCAACATTACAGCCGATGCCAGCGGCAATGCTCAACTGCAACTTAGCATCCCGGCCAGCGCAATCAGCAATGATGCCGCGTCCAGCATTATTGGCAAAGGTCTGATCGTGCACGCTGATCCTGACGATTACAAAACACAGCCAACTGGCAACTCAGGCAAACGCCTGGGCTGTGGTGTCATCAAGTTGATGTAAGTCACGGCGTAGATACAGCAATATGAATGATCGTAACGTGCCGCCGAAACATGGCGGCCGTTCGATCAAATCGCCCAGCTACAACACCGGACTGAACAAGCGCGCCACGTGTATGGCCACTCTATATAGATAAGGCAAGTGCGCGTAGTCATTGCCGCCGATCTCGACAGCTTGCTCAAAATCCTTGCGCAGCATCGCCTCCACCTCTCCCGCAAAAGCCTCATCGACGTTAAGCGCGCTGATCTCGAAGTTGAGGCGCAGTGAACGATTATCCAGATTCATGCTGCCGACTACGGCAGTGTCATCATCGATCAGCATGACCTTTTGATGGACAAAGCCGGGCTGATAGCGGAATACGCGTATCCCGGCGCGCACCGATTCATGGGCGTACAAGGTGGACGCCATATACACAGTACGGTGATCGGGACGCGATGGAATCAGGATGCGAACATCGACACCACGGAACACGGCCAGTTGCAATGCGGCGTTCAAGGCGGAGTCCGGCACTAGATAAGGTGTGCTCAGCCAGATGCGCTCACGAGCGGCGTGTATCAGTTGCACGAAGAACAGTGAACAAGTCTCTTGCTCATCGGCCGGGCCGGTCGCAGCAATCAGGCTGGTAGCCGGGCCATCGGTGACGCGTGGTGCCAACAGCTGCAGTTGTTCGCCAGTGATCCAGTGCCAGTTCTCATCAAACGCCATTTGCAGATCGGCGACTGCCGGGCCTTGCAACTCCATGTGCGTATCGCGCCATGGTGACAGCGGCGGCTTCTTGCCGAGATATTCATCGCCGACGTTCAAGCCGCCAACAAAGCCGCGCCAACCATCGACGACGACGACCTTGCGATGATTGCGGAAGTTGAGTTGCAAACGATTCTTCCAGCGTCGTGTTGCGAATGGATGTACTTGCACGCCACCGGCACGCAAGATGGCGGCGTAGCTGTTGGGCAGCGCGTGACTGCCAACACCGTCGTACAACAGATAAACGCGCGCACCTGCCGCGGCACGTTCAAGCAGCGCAGCCTGCAATCGGCGACCCAGCTCATCGTCGTGTATGACAAAGAATTGCACCAACACATAGTGTTCTGCCGCAGCGATGGCAGCAAAGATCGCGTCAAAGGTAGTCGCGCCGTTGATCAACAAACGCAAGTGATGACCGCTCAGGAAAGGGACGCCGAGCATGGCGCTAATCGCAGCGTAACGTTGTGCATCCGGATGCGGCGGATGCTGTCTGCTCAATGCCTGACAGTTCGCATCGGTCAAGGTGCGCTTGCGCGCCTGTCTTGATTGATGCAGTTCGGCGTAGCCGGAGAAATGTTTACTGCCGAGGAAGAGATAAGGCAGCAAGGTGAAGTACGGCAGCAGTATCAAGCCAAAGACCCAGGCGACTGCGCCCTGCGGCGTACGCGTATGCATCAAGGCATGTGCGGCAGCGAGTATGCCGGCCGCATGCAAGAGGAGGATGACGATGGAAATCAGGCCAAGCGGTACATGCGACATGCAGTCATCTCCCGTGTTGGTATGAATCCATTTTAACCAATAAGCCCAGCCTTCAATACAAACTCTTGCTTGCCCATGGATGGCGCGAATGTGTTTTTCTTTAGGTGACTCGTCAAGCAAGAGACCAAAAGAACGACGCCGGACTACAGACAAAAATGAATAGGCTGAAAAATAAAATACCGGACGCCGTAATAAAATCAGCCTAAACCACGAAAACCGGCGTAATGTTTTCTATCCAACACGTCATTCCGGCAATAAGGAAGACGTATGATCAGTACCGACAATCACTTGACGCATCCATCAGATCGAACAAGGAGACGCATTGAATCGTGCAAAGGTCATAGTCATTGCGACGCTGCTGGCGGTGATCGGCGTTCTGCTCCCTATCTCTGCAACACTTTATCTATCCTGGGTGCGCGCCTCCGATCTTGAACAGGAACGCCTGCTCTCCTTTGCACAACGCGGACTTGAGCGCGCCCGCATTTCCTTTAGTGATGCCAGCCAGGCTTTGCATGCGGCCGACTATCTGACTGCCGCGCCCTGCTCGGAAGAACACATACGGCAAATGCGCATCATCGCCGTCAATACCCGCAGCATTGAAGACCTGGGCTATTTCGAGAATGGCTTTTTGAAGTGCACTTCTGGCGGAATCGTAAAGAACATCGTGCCGCAGACTGCTGCCGACTTCACTACCCAAGATGGTATCGAGGTTAGCCTGAACGTGATCCCCGCGATCAACGGTGGCAAGGGCATGGTTGGGCTGTCGTACAAAGCGTATAAGGTGCTGATCGATCCTGTGCGTTTTGCCGACATCATTCTCGATCCCGAGATACAGCTGGCGATCACAACGGCAGATGGAAAAATATTAGGCACGCTGCACGATCCCGATCCCGCGCAAGTCCACGCCCTGCTGCAAACGAAGAAGCAGAACAACGATTACTTCTCTACCGTATTGCCCGACGCCGATCTGATGGCGGTTGTGATCGAGCCTGACGGCAATATCGCCGAAAGCTTGCAGAACGAGATCAAGGTGTTGCTGCCGCTGGGCGTTTTAATGGCGGCCTTTATCGTTGGCTTGGTGGTCTGGTTTTCACGCAGGCGTTTGTCGCCACTGGGTGAATTGAAGATCGCGGTGGAGAAACGCGAGTTCATCGTGCATTACCAACCGATCATGGAACTCAAGACTGGTCTTTGCATAGGTGCGGAAGCGCTGGTGCGCTGGCAACGGCCGGATGGCCAGATGACGCGGCCGGACTTATTCATTCCATTGGCGGAAGAAAGTGGCGTGATTTTGCCGATTACAGACCAGGTCATCGATGACGTGATCCACGACATGCAAGCAGTATTGGTGGCAGATCGCGATTTGCACATCGCTATTAATATCAGCGCGCAGGATATTAGAACCGGGCGCGTTCTGGATGTGATGCAACATGCGCTATCCAAGACCGACATCCAAACGCAGCAAATCTGGCTGGAAGCAACCGAGCGCGGCTTTATGGATATTGATGCGGCCCGTGCGACTATCGATCAGGCGCGCAAGATGGGACACGCGGTGGCGATAGACGACTTTGGCACCGGTTATTCCAGCCTGTCTTATTTACAGGGCTTCCCACTGGATGCCTTGAAGATTGATAAATCGTTTGTCGATACGATAGATACCAATTCTGCGACCAGCAGCGTGACCTCGCACATCATCGATATGGCCAAGACACTGAAGCTGCAAATTGTGGCGGAAGGTATAGAGACGCAAGCGCAAGCAGACTATCTACTGGCGCGCGAGGTTGATTTTGGTCAGGGATGGTTGTTTGCCAAAGCATTGCCGGCGGAGGCTTTTATCGCCTTCTATAAAGAGAACATCCTGCAACGCAAACCCTTGAGTTGATGCGCATTGTATTACTGACTTATTTATTCTGGATGACTTGATAGCCATCCCAATCACCACGCACGCTCTTGTCTATCTTGGCGCAGAAGCGTATTTCCTGCTCCACTTCACAAGTAATTACGTCGGCGTTGGCACCGCTCTGCCTAAGTTTGGCGATATCTTTGGTCAGCTTTGCTTTTTCTTCCCGCATATCTTGTATCGAGAATGGGCTGGGCACGTATAACCATAGCCCTATCGCCATGGCGACTGCCGGGATAAGCAGCCAGCGCATGTAGCCCTTGGTGACTTCTTGCTCTTTGGTCAATGCGCGTTTTGCGTTGCCGTTTAATTCTTCGATCCGCTGATTCAGCGCAACAATGGCATCGCTCATCGCCTTCCTGTCGCGAGCGGCACCTTCAAGCAGGGCATTGATCACAGCAGGCTGCTGTTCCTCTTTCATGTTACGGCTTTCATTCTTGCTAGAAAAAAAATAGGCTCCCGAAGGAGCCTTGAAAGTTGAGTCTGTTACTACTAGGGAAAAAACCTAGTTACGCATGCGCTGGTGAGGGAGCGCCGCCGCTAGCTGCTGCCGCGTTCTCCTTCGCCAACAAGTCTTTCGAGTGCGCAACGTGTTTCGCCAGTGTTGGTCGGAGTGCCACGATAGCGAGAATCGCTGCCGTGATATCCATACATGCAACCGTGTACAGAACGGTAGACCATGTGCCTGTTGCTTCCATCATCAAGTTACCGACTGGAACGAACAGAGCGCCGATACCTTTAGCGGTGTACAACACGCCGTAGATCTTACCGATGTGCTTGGTGCCGAATGCATCGCCAGCCAGAGCCGAGAACAGGGAGTAAACTTCGCCCCATGCCAGGAACACGACGCCGGACAAGATCAAGAACGCCCATGGGTTGTGACCGAAGTAGCCCAGAGCAATAATGCCGAAGCCTTCCAGTGTGAACGCGATAACCATGGTTTTTTCACGGCCGATGTTGTCTGAGATCCAGCCAAACAATGGACGGGAGATACCGTTCATGATGCGGTCGAGCATCAGTGCCAGTGGCAATGCTGCCATGACAAAGAAGTGCAAATCGACTTCGAACTCTTTAACACCCAGATCACTTGCGATAACGCCGAGCTGAGCAACAGCCATCATGCCGCCAGTAACTACGCAGATGAACATGAAGAACATGAGCCAGAACAGTTTGGTGTTCAGTGCTTCTTTCAACGTGTAATCGCGAGTTGCTTGTGCCAATTTGCTCGATGCGCTGACTTCACCTTTAGCTGGCGAACGCAGGAACCATGCAGCGATAAATGCCAGGCCGCCTTGCAAGATACCGAAGAACAGGAAGGTTTCTTGGAAACCCGACGATTCGATCATTGCTGCGATAGGCAGAATCGTTGCTGCAGAACCAGCACCGTAACCACCAGCGGTCAAGCCAACTGCCAGACCACGACGGTCCGGGAACCATTTCAACGCGTTGTTGATACAGGTTGCGTAGATCGAACCGACGCCGATACCACCGAACACTGCGCCGACGTAGAAGCCGGTCAGGGAGGTAGCTTGCGAGTTCAAGTACCAAGCAAAACCGATGAACAATGCACCGAATGCGACCATCAGGCGTGGGCCTAATTTGTCGATGAAGTAACCTTCAATTGGTGCGAGCCAGGTTTGTACCAGAACGAAAATGGTAAATGTGATTTGAATCTCTGCACGTTTCCAGCCGAATTCTTGTTGAATTTCTGGAACGAACAATGTCCATGCGTACTGAATGTTCGCAGTTGCGATCATACATACGACGCCGACGACCAACTGCCACCAACGCTTGTTGGAGACTGGTTTGTCTAATGCTAATGCTGGTCCGCCGCTCATTTGGATACTCCTGAATTAAAAAATGCCTTCATTTTTCTTCCTCATGTTCGCCACTGTTTGTATTTTTTACAAAACAGACAACGATTGATAAATTTATGTGTTCGCATACTGCTGCAAAGACACGCGCAGAATGTTGTTTTTAAGGCAGTCATTTTATGAATCGGTCGTAGTGCCGTTCCGCCTTCTGCTTTCGCAATCCTTATCGAATCACCAAAGCAGTTTTCTTAACCTAATTCTCACTTTCACTTTCGTGAAACAAACCATTTTCTGAGCTGATGGCCCAGCCTTTCCTAAACTTTGCCGCAGTGCATTCCACCTATGAGCGAGGAACATTTCGACTGCCAGATAGGTTGGCAAATGTCGGTGCGGAGCAGCTTAGGGAAGATGAGAAAGGCTGGTCGCCCATCTCAGCATAGGGTGAAGCTAACGTTAAGATTTCGTGACGATACGTAGTTACCATTGGGCGAACAATACGTACTTATACGTAGCCGCAATACGTGATTACCCTTAAAAAATCGACTTTTTTGGCCTTCTGCTGCGTTGCGATGAATGCCTGATATTCATAAAATTTATAATGTAAATCGCCCGCCAAGCCGCACCATTTATAGGAAAAACCGAATTCGTGATTGCGCCAGAAATCGCCCATCCTGAAAAATTTCCGAGCACACATTTACATGCAATTGCTGCGCCGCAGCATGGCGATTTTTTTCTAAATTTCTTCAGCAAGTTGTAAATATGGAATGTCTTTTTGCGGGTTTTGTTGCGCCATCCAAACAGCCATAAAGCAAACCTCGACCAACAAAGCAGTGATTGCAGTGCAGCATCACGATTTCTTTGTAATGACATCGGAATTTATGATTGGCTCTTAATTTTTGCCCTCGTTATAGTCCGGACAGAACAGCTGCGCGCTGTCCATATACGAGGAGACACAATGAAATTCACAGCACGTCATACGGTGCTTGCATCGCTTTTATCGTTGGCATTCGCCGGCGCTCACGCGGCACCTATCACCATCATCACGTCCTTCCCGAAAGAAATCACCGAGACCTACAAGAAGGCTTTCGAGAAGAAATACCCGGACATCAAGGTCGAAGTCCTGAACAAGAACACCACTGCTTCGCTGGCCTTCATCAAGGAAGTCTCGCCGGGACAACGTCCGGACATCTTCTGGGCGTCCGCACCTGATGCGTTTGAAGTACTGGCGCATGACAAGCTGCTGGAAAAAGCACCTGAAGTAAAAAATCCAAATGCGCCTGCCAAGATCGGTAACTATCCACTGAACGATCCGGACGGCATGTACTACGGCCAGGCCTTGTCGGGCTACGGCATCATGTGGAACACGCGCTATCTGGCGGCGAACAAATTGCCTGTGCCTAAAGAATGGAGCGATCTGACCAAACCGGCTTACTTCGGTCACGTTGCATTCAGCGCGCCATCGCGCTCCGGCACTTCGCATCTGACGGTCGAAACCATCTTGCAAGGCGAAGGCTGGGACAAGGGTTGGGCACAGATGCTGGAGATTTCCGGCAACTGCGCACAAATCACCGAGCGCTCCTTCGGCGTGCCGGACGGCGTCAACAGTGGTCAATTCGGCGTTGGCATGGTGATCGACTTCTTTGGTCTGGCCGGCAAGTACAGCGGCTTCCCGGTGGACTTCGTTTATCCAAGCGTCACGGCAGTGGTACCAGCCAGCATTGCGCTGGTAGCCGGTGCGAAGAATCCAAGCGATGCGAAGAAGTTCATGGCCTTTGCCCTGTCGAACGAAGGACAGGAAGTATTGCTCGATCCAAAAATCTCGCGCATGCCTATCGTCCCTTACGACAAACTGAAAACCAAAGTGCCGCCAGGCTACCCGGATATCTTTGCAGTCGCGAAGAAGTCCAAGGTGCAATTTGATTCGATGAAAGCACAAGCGCGTTATCACGTTGTGACGTCGATGTTCGATCAAACAATCACCTTCCGTCTCAAGGAATTGCAAGCTGCAACCAAGGCAATTCAAGAAGCCGAGAAAAAACTGGCAGCGAAACCATCGCCACAAGCAGCCGCATTGATCAAGCAAGCGCGTACGCTGGCTTATTCACCGCAGGTTGATGTGCAACTGGTAGAGCAACCAGCCTTCCTCGAACTGTTCTCCAAAACACTGTCGAAAAAAGGCAGCGGCGACGCCAACAATCGTCAGGTCTCTGCATTGGAAGAACAATGGAGTTCCAAAGCCAAGGCTAATTACCTGAAGGCGGCGGAACTGGCGCAGCAAGCATCGGCAGCAATCAAGTAATAACTAGCGCAGCGTTGCGTTAGCGAACGGGACGAGTCCACTAGTTCACCATGGATTCGTCCCTCATCCATCAGCTATTCCGTACCAACATTCTCAGTGCGCAGGCACCGAGAAGGACACCACTATGAGATTTCGATATCCAATTGCGCCAACCCTGATCGCGATCATCATCGCCGCGATACTGTTGACGTTCCTGATTCTGCCGGTCGGTACCGTCATCCTTTCTGCCTTTGGCACGGATGGCAACTTCACGCTGCATCACTTCGTCACCTTCTTCGAGCAATCGTTACTGCGCGAATCCTTTATCAACAGCTTGAGCGTCGCCTTGCTGTCGGTATTGTTTGCCTCAATGATCGCGATTCCACTCGCTTATCTGACGGTGCGCTTTGAATTCCGTGGCGCCATTCTGATCCAGACACTAGGCGTGTTGCCACTGATCATGCCGCCCTTCGTCGGCGCGGTGGCATTGCAATTAATCTTCGGCACGAACGGCAGCATTAACTTGTTGCTGAGCGAATGGTTCGATTTCAAGATTCCGATCATGGATGGTCTGAGCGCCATCGTGTTTGTGGAAAGTATTCATTACTTCCCTTTCATTCTGATGAATTTGATCGTGTCCTTGCGCAACATCGACGGCGCAATGGAAGAGAGCGCATTGAATCTGGGCGCAAAAGGTTTCCGCCTGTTCCGTCGCGTGATCTTCCCATTGGCGATGCCTGGCTTTATCGCTGGCGCGGCGCTGGTCTTCGTCAAGGTTTTCGATGATCTGGGTACGCCGCTGGTATTGGGTACGACCAATATGCTGGCACCGCAGGCTTACTTGCGCATCACATCAGTCGGCCTCGACGATCCGCTCGGTTATGTGATCTCTTTCATCATGATCGGCTTCTCCATCCTCGCATTGTGGATGTCGGCGCGCGTGCTTAAAGGCAAGGATTACTCGACCACACAAAAAGGCAGCAGCGCCATTCAGCGTCGCAAGCTGAGCAAATGGCAATCCTTCATGGCGTATGGCTGGATCGCCATCGTACTTCTGGTGGTCTTGTCACCGCACCTCGGCATCTTGCTGTTGTCGCTGGCTAGTGTCTGGAGCTTCTCGGTATTGCCGGATGCGTACACGCTGCAACATTACACAACGGTAGTTTCCAACTCTGGCAGCATGATCAGCAACACGCTGCTGTATTGCGGCTTGGCAGCCTTGATCGACGTGGTGCTCGGTACTGCAATCGCTTATCTGATACTGCGTACCAAGATGGTCGGCCGCCAATGGCTGGATTACGCGGCGAGCGCGGCGATGGCTATTCCCGGCGTGGTGCTGGCGATCGGTTATCTGCGTTTGTTCAAAGACGTGATGATTCCTTTCACAGATACGCTGTTCACGCAAACCTGGGTGTTGATCATGATTGCGTATGCGATTCGTCGTCTGCCATATGCGCTGCGCTCTTGCATGGCAGCACTGCAGCAGATCAACGTCAGTCTGGAAGAAGCGGCGGAAAGTCTGGGCGCATCCAAGGCCAGCACCATCAAACGCATCGTGATTCCGCTGATGGCGGGCGGCATTCTGGCGGGCTTCGTCACCAGCTTCATCACTGCTGCAGTTGAATTGTCGGCCACCATCTTGCTGACTTCATCCGAATCGCAAGCGCCTATGAGCTATGGCATCTATCTATATATGCAAAGTATCGCGGGTCGCGGGCCGGGCGCAGCGCTGGGCGTGTTGGCCGTCATCATTGTCGCGCTTGGCACTTATGCATCGCATGTCGTCGTCGAACGTACTTCGGCACTGACCAGATCCAAACGCGTTGAAGACGAAGAGCTGCCGCCATTGGCGAACCTCACACCAAGCCTGCCGACAGGCACGATAGCAACTAATGAAGTGAAAGCGACATCATGAAACAACTCAAAAAAATCGCAGTCGAGTGCAAAAACATCGGCCTGTCGTATGACGGTGGCAAAACAGAAGTATTGAAAGACATCAGCCTGCGCATAGAGCCGGGTGAATTCTTCGCGCTGCTCGGCCCATCCGGCTCCGGCAAATCCACGCTGTTGCGTTTGATCGCTGGCTTCAATCAGCATCAGCGCGGCCAGTTGCTGGTTGATGGCAAAGACATTACCGGCGTGCCACCACATGCGCGCAATATCGGCATGGTGTTCCAAAGCTACGCGTTGTGGCCGCACATGACCGTGTGGGACAACGTCGCCTTCGGTCTGGTTGAACGTCGCATGGACAAAGCCACCATCAAGCAAAAGGTAGGCGCGGTACTGGAATTGGTCAGCCTGTCGCAATTCGCCAATCGTCGTCCGAATCAACTGTCCGGCGGTCAGCAACAACGCGTGGCCTTGGCGCGCACTGTCGTGATCGAACCGCAAGTGCTGCTGCTGGATGAACCTTTATCGAATCTGGATAAAAAGCTGCGCGTGCAAATGCGTGAAGAATTATTGTCGCTGCAACGCAAGCTCGGTATCACCACTGTCTTCGTCACGCACGATCAGGAAGAAGCGATGACGACCGCTGACCGCATGGCGGTAATGGACAAAGGCATCGTGCAGCAACTTGGTACGCCAGCCGCTTTGTTCGATTACCCGGCCAATCCTTTTGTCGCGAATTTTGTCGGCACCACCAATCTGCTGTCCGGCGAGATCGATCACATTAGCGGCGATACCTTGCGCTTCCGTGCGCCCGGCATCGGCGACATCACCTTGCCGAAACATCCGTCGGCACGCGCTGGTCGTGTCGCCATCAGCTTCCGTCCGCACACGATCAAGATGATCGTCGGCGATGCAGTACATGACGGCGCTTACATCTGGCTCAACGGTGCGGTCGAACACAGCGAGTTCCTCGGCGAGTTCACACGCTATCGCGTGCGCGTCGGTGAAGCCATCATCACGGCTGATCAGGCGCATTTCTCCGGCATGGCGCAGTTCGCAGATTCAGCATCGGTCCGTCTGGGCATAGATGCATCGCAAATCCGCTACTTGCCAGCCTGATCAAATCGTTTAGCGTAGGCGTGAACGCAATCAGTTCACGCCTTCGTAACGCTATCGATTTGTTGCCGATTCCCCGCGTCGCCGTCTACACTGCATGCAAGACCATTTGCCTCGCGTACTTGCGTGGCGCGAGAATTTTGCAGAACAAGACCGGCCGTTCGCGATGATCATAAAAATATCGTTCGGCACACCGGGCTCAAGCAGACTGATGCAAATCGGCTGGATGTAAAAAGGGAGCGCACGCCGCCTATGGAAATTTATCAACTTCGAACCTTTGTGACAGTTGCCAAGCTGGGGCACATCACCAAGGCTGCGGAAACGTTGCACGTCACACAACCGGCAGTGACCGGGCATATCAAGGCCTTGGAACAGGAACTCGGCATCGCATTATTCGACCGCAGTCATGGTCGGATCGCCTTGTCTAAAGATGGCGAGTTATTGTTGCCGGAAGTGGAGCGTACGCTCAGCGCCTTCAATGCCACGCTGGCCAAAGCCAAGGAAATCAAAGGGGAAATCACTGGCCGTGTATTGATCGGCACATTGGGTGATCCGGATTTTCTGCGACTGGGTAGTTTTCTCAACGGCTTGATGGCCGCTCTACCGCTGTTGGAAATCAAAACGCGCTCCGTGTTGGCGGGCGCGATTCTGGAAGGCGTCGCCAGTGGTGAAATTGCTGCAGGCTTCTACATCGGCACCGTCAACAATCGCGATGTCGCCAGCCTGCCCTTACGCGGCGTGCGCTATCGCGTGGTCGCACCTATCAGTTATGCGAAGCAGCTTTCTACTTGCGGCTGGAAAGATATCGCGGCAATGCCGTGGATAGGCGCGCCGGATAAAAGTCATGTCCATCAATTACTGGTTGCGATGTTCGGCCGTCAGGGCTTGCAAGCCAACATCGTGATGGAAACCGATGAACTGACTTCGCCACACAGTCTGGTGCGTGCCGGTGTCGGCCTGGCGCTGATGCGAGAAGATCTGGCGCTGGTGGCTGCGGAGAAAGCGGAGATCGTGATCTGGAGTCACGCCACCGTCGATACGCAACTCTCCTTCCTGTATCCAGTCGCGGCTGAATTTGAACCAGTGATCGTTGGCATGCTGTCTATCTTGCGCGATGCCTGGGGCGCAACGGTTTAAGCACTCAACTTTTCAAGCAATCACGGCAAACCCAGCTCGGCACGCAATTCTGCACGCGCTGCCGCATAGTCGTTTTGAAACGCCGGATTCTGCTGGATTAAAACAGCAATCATCGTCGCTAAACGCTGCCCTGCCGCCACGTCGCTCGGATAATGCACGCCCCCGATGACACGATTCTCGCCAAAAGCACGAGCACGCGCAAAAATCTGCTCACTCTTTTCCGGCACCATATCTGCCAAGACGATACCGGACAGGTAACTGAAAGTGGCATGACCACTAGGATAAGAACCGCTGGAAGAATATTTGGTGACTGGATGGATACGCGCATCGGCTAAAGGCGGGCGCACGCGCTTCCACTTCTTCTTGCCTTGTTTATCCAGACCGTTGCCGGTCTTGTACAAGTTCGCGAACAATTTAGCCGTCTTGGGTAAAAATTCCTTTTCGAACTTGTCGCCCATCACATCGGCAAAGCGGAAAACGCTTTGGTCCAGATCGGCCGCAGCAGCCTTGGCTTGCTCCCGCGTACGCTGCTTTTGCAATGACAACATATAAGCAATCTCGCGCTTGGTGGCAGCCTCATCCGGCGGTGGTCCGAGGAAACGCGTGGTATCAATCTGCTCCGGACTGAGGTAAACCTGCTGTACCGGCGCGGCAATTACCTGGGCATTGGCAGTCGATGTGCTGACTGGCAATGGCGCCTGCGTCGCACATGCCGTGAGGAAAACAACAAGGAGTAAGCCGTAGAATTTGCGGATGATGTGCATGAAAGGTCTCCAGCCATTTTTATAAAGTTGGGCTATCTTGCTCCTGCTCAAGCCCACTCTGCAAGCAGCATCAAATGACAGATGGACAAGCTTGCGTGCCAGAAAAACTCTGAAAGTTGATCTTTGTCACCAGCGTGACCAACACATCATTATTAAATTGCACTTAAAACAGCACCGCCATGCGCAAATTGTGCGATTAACTTTACAAAAGATCAGTTAAACAAAAATCCTCAGCGCGTTCATAATGGCAGCAGTTTCCATTTGCTGTAGAACATGAAGTCCAACCCGACTCTATCCAACAAGCGCGCTCGCACTGCCATCGGCATCGGGCTCTCACTGCTGATACATGCTCTGATCCTGCTCTATGCGCTGGATCGCCCAACCGTGCGCGTGGCAGAATCAGGTGACTCGCCGACCGCGCCGCTGACCGTTAGTCTGATTGCGCAAGCACCCTCGTCCAAACCCGACGCATCAACCGCGATTACACAGCCATCGCCGCAAATCAAAAAATCCGGGCAGCCGAACGAGACCAAACAAGCCAAAGCCAGCCCGCAGAAAAAATCTTCACCTAGCAAGACGAATGAGGTGGCCAAGGCCAAGCCGCCACCAATCGCGCCAAAATCGACCAACACCACGCCTTTGCCGCCAGACATGTCCGACATGATCCAGGCCGCACGTGAGCGTCGTCGTGCGGCCGGCATCATGGAACCGGATTCCAGTGACAGGCAACCAGCGCAAGACGACAACGCGATTGCGCGCGCCAATATTGCCGAGATGATGCAAAGACAGTCGCGCGGACGCAATGAATCCGGTGGCGTATTTCAAATCACATTCAAGGGTGTACGTACGGCAGAGTTTTTATTCCGTGGCTGGGATTTGCGCCGCCGCACCAATTCGCGTCAGTTGATTACTGTCGATGCCGGACCTAACCTCGACATCGACACTGCCATCGTACGGCGCATGATTGAATTGATACGCATGTACGAAAAAGGCGACTTCAACTGGAATTCTCCCCGCCTGGGTCGCGTCGTTATTTTGTCGGCACGTGTGCAAGACAGTGCCGAGCTGGAAGAGTTTTTGAAACGGGATTTCTTCGAAGTCACCCGTTAGGGAATTCATACGCACCGGAATACAAGCATGTAATCCGGTGTCGTTTTATTTCTTCACTGATGGCGTTGCCGCCATAAAGTCACACCCACCATCACTGTCGTCGTCATCAAGATAGTTACGACACTCATGGCCATGCCCTGCCCGACTGAACCTTGTTCAAACTGTCGCCAGATAAACAGCGATGTGGTTTGAATACCCGTCGGTGCTAGTAACAGCGAAGCGACCAACTCGCGTGATGCCACCGCAAACACTAGCAACATCGCTGCCAACAAACTTGGGAACACCAAGGGCAGCAAAATCTTCAGCAAGGTTTGTCGCAGGCTCGCGCCGTGCACGCGTGCCGCTGCTTCCATATTGTCACCAATCTGCGCAAAGGCGGCACTCGCATAGCGCACCGGATACGGCAACAGCAAGCAGCAATACGCCAGTAACAGAATCACCCAACTGTTATATGGCGTCACCGGCCAGAACGATTGATTCCACGCCAAAATCAAACCGACTGCGACCACAATGCCAGGCAAGGTATTCGGCATCACCGACAAGGCATCCAGCAAGACGCGTCCGCGCATCGAAGTTTTCACCACACAATAAGCCGCAAGCAAACCCAACAAGCCAGTCAGCAAAGCAGTCGCGACACCCAATGCCGCACTGGTACCCAGTGCCTGCAAGGCTGCATTACCGCTAGTGAAGATCGCATCGAAATGCGTGAACGATAAATTGTCGCGCTGCAATCCACCCGACAAGGTGCGCATGCATGCCGTAATCACGATAGAAAACAAAGGTGCGCAAGTCGCTATCAGTGCCACCGTTGCAAACAAGATAGTCACCGGCCAGCGCCAGACACCCAAAGGACGCAGCGACGTATCACTCGGTTTGCCGTTCAACGTTTCAAATACCTGCTTGCCCTGAATGCGACGCTGCAACCAGAATGCCAGCATCGCCAAGATCACCAACACCACCGACAAAGTTGCAGCACCGGGTAAATCAATCGGCCAATCAGAGAAGCGACGTTCAATCCCGGTAACCAATACGAAGAAACCTGCATTGGCCGCCAATGCTGCCGGCGTACCGTATTCTTCTATCGCCATCGCAAACACCAGCAACAAACTGGCCGCAATGCCGGGTGTCGCCAACGGTAACGTAATACGGAAAAAACATTGCCATGGCGAGCCGCCACAAACACGACCGACATCCGCCAAACGCGAACCGGAACTGGCAATGCTACGCGACACGGCGAAGTACACGACAGGGAAGACATTGAGCGTCATCACGAAGACCACGCCGCCAAATGAAAACAGAAACGAGGCCGCGTGTATTCCGACCAATTGTTCAACATAGCCATTCGGTTGCAGCATCATGATCCAGCCTAGCGCCGCGATGTAAGGCGGGATCATGAAAGGTACCAGGAATAGCAAATCCCATAAACCAGCGAATGGCAATTTGAACAAGCCGCGCAAAGCACCCAATGGAATACCGATGGCAGCGCTAAGCAAAACGACGCAAACACCAAGCCGCAAGGTATTGAAGGTCAGACCGAGCAAAGCCGGATCGCTGAAAATAACGGCCAGATGCGATAAAGGTGCCAGCAGCGAACCATTCGCAAACTCAGGAAAAATCGCCTGTAACAGAACGAAGAGCAGCGGCAATGCCACCACTATCAGTAAAGCCGCCGTCGTACCGCCTATGATCAGCGGCGTGCCATTCACTCCACGCATGACTTACTTGCGACCAAACAAAGTCGAGAAGCGATGCAGCAGTGCAGCACGTGATGCGTAGTTGGCATCGCCTTCTGCATCCGGCAACAACTTGATCTCTTTCAAAGTCTGGCGTTTGGCTGCGATGTCTACACGCGCCGGGATCAGGTAAGCCTCGGCCACCCGCGCCTGACCTTGCGGCGACAAGACGAAATCAATGAACTTGCGTGCATCATCCTGTGCCTTCGACGATTTCAAAATCATCATGGGACGCGGTGCGACGACGGTGCCGCTTTTCGGGAAGATCACTTCTATGCTTTCGCCTTTGACTTGACTGCCCAGTGCCACATAATCAACCGCGCCGAATACCGCTGCCTTTGCACCTTGCAAGACTGGATTCATCGCCTGCGCATTCGGGCCGGAAATGACCATGCCGTTGGCCTTCAATGCAGAAAACAATTGCCAGGCTTTTTCGCTTTGACGACTTTGCAAACCGGACAGCAAATCCAGCGAAGCGCCTGATTGCGATGGATCAGGCATGGTGACCTTGTCCTTGAACGGTGCTTGCGTCAAATCGGCCCAGTCGGTCGGGCGTGGCGTACCGCTCTTGGTATTCCATACGATAGACAACACCGACAAACCTTGCGCCACATACGCTGGCTGCTTGAAGCGGGCCGGCACTTGTTGTGCGTTCGGGCTTTGATAATTCAATAACCAACCGCGCTTATCCAAATCCTGCGCGCTATCCCACGATGCTGAGATGACGACGTCGGCACGCGGATTGGAAGCTTCAGCCTGCAAGCGCGCCATGACTTTGCCGGTATCGGCCTGAAATACATCAACCGTCACGCCGGTACTTGCCTTGAAATCTGCTGCCAGCGTTTCGATCAACTTGCCGGGGCCGGCGCTATAAACGGTTAACGCTAATGCGTTAGGTGCTGCGAATGCCGCTGCGAGCGACAGACAGGCGACGGTGAGTGGCATTAATTTTTTCATGGAATTGTCCTATTGCGTTCCTGTTACTTGTTCGATGATGGGCCGCAAGCGGCCGGTGTACTTGCGAGGCTCAGGCAGCTTGTGGCAACCAGCGCAAACGCTGCCAATCCACAGTCAGATCTATGATTTGGCCGTGTGATAAACGGGTGTCGGTCGTCAAGACCAAACCCTTGGGAGCCTCGGCGGTGCGTACTTCGGTAATGAAGCGTCCATTGCGATAGCGCTGCATCAAGACTTCACCGCGAAATGCGTGCGTTGTATCCGATGCCAGCGACAATGCCGATTGCGGAATGAAGAGATGCTGTGCATCAATTGCAGAATTTTGTGCAAAACGTGGATGCCAGGAATGCGGAACTTCTTTTGCATGCAGCAAGGTACCCAGCTTCAGGAATTCAGCGATCAAGGTATTGGCCGGCTCAGTGACTAACATATCCGGCGTAGCTAACTGACGGATGCGTCCGCCCTGCATCACGGCAACCACATCTGCCAGAGCAAATGCTTCTTCCTGATCGTGCGTGACGTAGACGGCTGTCGTGCCCATCTCGCGCAATAGACTGCCAATTTCATGACACAAGCTTTCGCGCAAATCTCTATCCAGATTCGACAAAGGTTCGTCAAACAACAAGACCTGCGGTTCAGCCACAATCGCGCGCGCCAAAGCCACACGTTGCTGCTGCCCACCGGACAAACTGGATGGATTGCGATCTTCGTGATTCTTCAGGCCAACGATTTCCAGCGCACGCGCGACGCGCGGATCACGCTGCTTCTTCGGCATGCCGCGCATTTCCAGAGCGAAGGCGACATTCTTGCCGACGCTCATGTGCGGCCACAATGCGTAATCCTGAAACACCATGCCCAGACCACGCGCTTCAGGCGGCAAAAAGTGACCGTCACCGGCCACCAGTTTGTCGCCAAAGAGTATGCGTCCGTGTCCGGCTGCGACTGGCAACAAACCTGCCAGCAATTTCAGCAAGGTCGTCTTGCCGCAACCGGAAGGGCCGAGCAAAGCCAGTACCTGGCCGGGCTCGAGATGTATATCGATCCGATCAAGTACCGGGTTTTGCGCAAAGCGATGAGTCAGGCCATCGATGGTGATCGATGTGCCTGCCTTCTTTTTGACTAGACTCTCTGTCATTGCTTACACATCAGAATGTGTGGCGAATGCCAGCCATCGTACCGAACTGATTCTCACCGGCGACGATATCCTTGGCGAAGCCGTTAACACCCAGATTCGAGCCATTCTTGTTCATCGCGTATGAGTTGATCAGATACAGATCGGTACGCTTGGACAAGGAATACTTGACCATGGTGATGATGGACGATGGATCTTTGTTCGAATTTTTAACGTCGGTTTTGTAGTACGAACCACTCAGTTGCAAAGCACCCGTTACCTGATAAGTCATGCCGATCCAGGACATATTGGTGCGAACATCTGCTGTACCTACGGTTTCTTGCTTGCGTTGCAGATAGCCGCCTAATACTTCAGCTGAACCAAACTTGTAACGCGCACCGAAGGTCAGATGCTTGTCGGTATTGTTTTCCAGTACTGCGGTCTGGCCATTCTTTTGGTCATAAACAACTGCTGCACGAAAATCGCCGCCGTTGTATTGCAGGCCACCACCTAATTGACGACCAGCTTTGCTATGACCAGCAACTTCACCACCTTTAGTGGAATCATAACCAGTGCTGTAATAAGCTGAAGCATCAACCGCGCCGAATTTACCGATGTATTTAACGGAGTTATCCATGCGATCCGAGAATGCTTCGTCATGCACTTTGGATGACCATGTTGCGTTATCCATGGTGTTGTACTTACTCATCCACTCCAGCATCAAGCTGTTTTGACGGCCAAGTAACAAACTGCCCCACGAACCTTGCAAGCCGACGAAAGCTTGACGTCCGAATGCGCGACTACCTTGCAGGAATGCACCGGTGTCGTAAGCAATACCGCTTTCCAGAACGAAGACTGCTTTCAAGCCATTCCCCATATCTTCCGTACCGCGGAAGCCAAGACGCGAACCGGACAGATTGCCCGAGCTCAAGCGTGCCAGGTTCGAATTGGAGCCAGTAGTTGCATGGTTGATGACTTCCATACCGGCATCGGCGATACCGTAAATTTCTACGTTGCTTTGTGCTGCGGCGCTACCGGCCAGCAACAATGATGCGACAGCGGCGCTGATCGCGACGCTGAGTGTTTTTAACTGCATTGAATTCCCCTGGTGTAAAAAAGAAATCGTTCTGTTGATGACAGAACGAAGCCGTGCGCCGTTATCGCAACGCCGTGCGATTCGATAATTGAGTAATCCCTGTATGTTTCAACTCAACAGCGACGTGAAGAATAAGAGAGAAATATTTCGTGCTGATGACAGTTGTGTGACGTGAATTGTTTGTTCCGAAAAACAGACAGCGACAGCACACGATGATCAGTAAGTGCCAGCTTGCGTCAAATACAAAGTAATTGGCATGCGGAAAATATTTTTTGTTCGACAAATTAAATTTGCATATCGAAACAATTCCTTACACTTCACCTGACAATCCTTGTCAGCAAAGATGCTGCACGCACGTTGATGTACAGGTGGTGACATACACACCGCTACAACTCAATCAACGCTCAAGGAACACATCATGCTGAACACAAAAAATCTGCGTAAAACCTTTGCCCTGATCGGCGTCGTCGGCATGCTTGCCGCTGTGACCGGCAATTCATTTGCGGCAACTGAATTCCAAAAAGATCATCCGCGCCGCGCAGAAGTGAACCATCGCCTGGCAAATCAGGACAAACGTATACACAATGAAGTAAAGACCGGAAAAATCTCCAAGGCACAGGCAAAACAGCTGCACCATGAAGATCACCAAATTCGCAAGGAAGAACACGCGATGGCCAGCCAGAACGGCGGTCATATCACCAAACAAGAGCAACGCACCCTGAATCAGCAAGAGAATGGTGTCAGCAAACAAATCGGTCACTAATCGTCTGCATCGATTCGAGATACTTGTTATCGCGCTTGGTGGATCAATGAAAAAGCCTGCATAGGCTTTTTCATTTTTTAACACGCAGAAATATTGTGATTGCAGCAATAAAGCATCTCGCTGCAATAAGGAATACAGTTCTTATTCGCTCATCTTGTCTGGAGACATGACGTGCAATTTCACACTCGCTTGGCCGCTCTGTTCATCGTTGCTCTGTGCGCTTTCAATGCGCATGCAGCGAATGTCTCGCAAGATCAGCAAGTATTGCTCGTACTAAACCGATTAGGCTACGGTCCCAAACCCGGCGATATAGAACGCGTCAAACAAATCGGGATCACGCGCTACATCGATCAGCAATTACATCCCGAAAATATTCCCTTGCCGGCAACACTGGTCGCGCGACTCGACGCGCTGGATACCGTCAATCAAGCCGACGGCATCCTCCTCGGCAATTTCTTGTCCTTGCGTAAAGCAGCAACAGCGCAAAAGGATGAGGAAGCCAAACAGCAGCAACGTGCATTTGTGACACGGCTGACGGATCAAACGGCTGAAGCGCGGTTGGCACAAGCCATTGATAGCCCACGCCAGTTGCAGGAAGTGATGGTCGATTTTTGGTTCAACCATTTCAATGTGTTTTCCGGCAAAGGTCTGGATCGTGCGCTGGTTGGTAGTTATGAGCGCGATGCGATACGCCCTTACGCGCTGGGATCATTCCGCGATCTGCTAGGTGCGACCGCCAAGCATCCGGCCATGTTGTTCTATCTGGATAACTGGTTATCTACTTCAGCCGAGTATCAGGCGCGTAGAAAGAATGCGCAGAATTCTGGCTTGAATGAAAACTACGCGCGCGAGTTGATGGAGTTGCATACGCTGGGCGTGGATGGTGGCTATAGCCAGAACGATGTCACCGAACTGGCGCGCATCTTCACCGGCTGGACTTTCGATCAGCGCGATATGGTGATGAATAACCGCACCTTCCGCTTCGACCCACAGCGTCATGACTATGGCGACAAGCAATGGCTGGGTCAAACGATACGCGCCGAAGGTCAGCTGGAAGGCGAAAGAGCGCTCGATATTCTGGCGATGCACCCTGCCACTGCGCGCCACCTGAGTTATCAACTGGCGCAATATTTTGTACAAGATCAACCGCCGCCTGCATTGGTGGAACGTCTATCGCGTCGCTATCTGGAAACCGGCGGCAATATCCGCGAAGTCTTGCTCACCTTGTTCAATAGTCGCGAGTTCATGGCGCAAGCCGGTACCGGCAGCAAGTTCAAGACGCCATATCAATTCGTCGTCTCTGCCGCCCGTGCCGGGCAAGTGCAGTTCACCAATGTGCGTCCATTCCTTAATGCATTAAATCAACTTGGCATGCCGCTCTACGGTTGCCAAACACCGGACGGTTATAAAAATACCGAGAGCGCCTGGCTGAATCCGGATGCGCTGACGCGTCGCATTGCATTTGCCAATGCGCTGGCAAGTGGTCGTCTGCCTTTGAACAAGATCAACGACGAAGCACAGGCGATGAATCCGCCCGCGATACAAAATCCACCGCCATTGAATACCGATGCCTTACTCGACACCTTAGGCCCTGGCATCTCGGCTCAGACGCGTACGACGATAGAGAACAATCCGGCTAACTTACGCAGCGCGATGGTGCTGGGCAGTCCAGATTTCATGCAGCAATAAGCCAAATTGATTGGGGCACACCATGCAACGCAGAGATTTTTTACACATGATTACAGCCGCCGGATTGATGATCCCGGTTGGTCAATCGGCCTGGGCCGCAGTTGGTGGCGACAATCAAAACACCAATCGCAAATTGCTCGTCGTCATGCTACGCGGCGCAGTAGATGGCTTGAATGTGGTCGCGCCTTACGGTGATGCTGACTATGCACGACTGCGCCCGACTATCGCGCTGGCGCGGCCGGGACAAGAAAATGGCGTGCTCGATCTAGACGGTTACTTCGGCCTGCATCCGGCATTGGCACCGCTGCAAACGCTGTGGGAAGAAAAGAAACTGGCCTTTGTTCATGCCAGCGGTTCGCCCGATCCAACACGCTCGCACTTCGATGCGCAGGATTATATGGAGTCCGGCACACCGGGCAAAAAATCCACGCAAGACGGTTGGCTCAATCGCATGTTGACGGTCTTGCCCGGCAACGCGTCGCCCACCCGCGCCGTCAGCATCGGTCCCGTCATGCCGCGCATACTCAGCGGCCGCGCTTCTGCTACCAATCTGGCTTCCGGCGATGCCGACACCAAAGCCAATCTGCTGGATAAACCACAAGTCGGTACGGCCTTCGATCAGCTGTATCAAGACAGTGCACGATTCTCTCGCACTTATCAGGATGCAAAAGATGCGCATAAAGAAGTCATGAATGCGTCGCTGGAAAATGAAATGCAGATGGCCAACAATGGTGCACCGTTGCCGAATGGTTTCCCTAAAGATGCATCACGCCTGGCGACCTTGATGCGCAACGATCCCAAGATACAGATCGCTTTTTTCGCACTGGGTGGTTGGGACACACATGCGAATCAAGGCGCAGGTACAGGACAACTTGCCAGTCGCCTCGCACCGCTGGGACAAGGTTTGGCGACGCTGGCGCAGCAACTCGGCCCGATGTTCAAAGACACGACCATCATCGTGATGTCCGAATTCGGCCGCACCGCACGCCAAAACGGCAACGGCGGCACCGATCATGGTCACGGCAATGTGATGTGGTTGCTCGGCGGTGATATCGCCGGTGGCAAAGTGTATGGAGATTGGAAAGGTTTATCGTCGGCTGGCTTGCATGAAGACCGTGATGTGCCAGTGACAACGGACTTCCGTTCGGTATTGGCGCAGATTGCGGAACGTCATTTGTATTTGAGTGACCGACAGTTGACGCAACTGTTTCCATCTGCGCCATCGATGGGCGGCAGAATCAACTTCATGCGTACCTGATCTCAGACAAGGCCCATAAAAAAAGCCGCTGAGTGAGCGGCTTTTTTTATGTCAGGCAATTAAAGTATCGCGGATACCGCCGGATGCGGGATATGCGTCATCGAACTTCTTTCCAGCACGCGCAAATCCTTATCGAGCTTGTACACCAGCGGCACACTGTTCGGCACATCGAAACGTGCGACTTCTTCGTCCGGCATATCTTCCAGCAATTTGACCAAAGCACGCTGGCTATTGCCGTGCGATGAAATGATCACGTCTTTGCCTTGTCGCAAGACCGGCGCAATCATGCCATCCCACAACACGCGGACGCGTTCCACCGTATCTTCCAGCGACTCACCCAACGGCAGCAGTTCGCGCGACACATCGTCATAACGTGCTTCCTGCTGCGGTGCGCGCGCATCGCTGACATCCATCAAAGGCGGACGACTGGCGAAACCACGACGCCAAGCCCATACCTGCTCTTCGCCAAATTTGGCGATCATTTCGGCACGGCTATGACCGGTCAATGCGCCGTAATGCCGTTCATTTAGACGCCAATGACTGATGATGGGGGTAAACATCGCATCCATCTCATCCAGTATCAGCCATTGCGAACGGATGGTTCTTTTCAGCATCGAGGTAATCGCAAGATCGAAACAGAAACCGGCTTGCGCCAGTGCACGACCAGCGCAGCGCGCCTGCTCGATGCCATTGGCTGTCAGGTCGATATCTGCCCAGCCGGTAAAGCGGTTTTCCCTGTTCCACTGTGACTCGCCATGGCGAACAATCACCAGATTACCCATTGCTTTTCTCATATTGAAGCGACAAAGCATGAAGATTAACTGAGTTTCGTCTAGGCGGCATGGACTTCATCGCTTTTCAGAGGATTTTTCCTGCCTAATTTATTGCCATTCCTGCATGAATGCAGATAAAAAATTGCCGCCCGGTTTTAAGCAGGCGGCAATAAAGAGCACCGTCAAATCATCGTTGCACCGTGCAAAACACGGCGTAAGCGTCTTACTTAAAACGCATAACGCGCAGTCAACTCTACACTGCGCGGTGCACCAGGCATGATGCCAAAATCGTTATTGGCCGAGATGTAATAGCGTCTATCGAAAATATTCTTCAGGTTCAGCGCGAGACTCATGCCCTTAGGCGCAGGACGGTAATACGCGGCCAGATCAACAGTTGTGAATGCCGGCAATTTAATTGCATTATCGATCGCCGCATAATTCCCGCCGCGATAGGTCACACCGCCGCCAACTTGCACGCCGGGTATCCACTGTTCGATAGATTTCAAGGTCCACAAACTGGCGGTATGACGTGGGGTCAATGCCAGTGTTTTACCTTGCAGCGCTGATGCTGCTACGTCTACCATTGCTACTGTCGGCGCATTACCTACTGCCTTGGTCACCTTGCCATCCATGTACGAATAACTTGCGATCACTTGCCAGCCGCGTGCGACTTCGCCATTGATGCTCAGCTCCAGACCTTTGGTTTGTTGCTCGCCTATCGGGATCAACAGAGTCGTGTTATTCGGATCAGTGATTTTGACATCACTACGAGTCAACTGATACACCGCCGCATTGAAGCTGGCTGCGCCGTTGAATAAATCAATCTTGGTACCGACTTCCAGATTCTGCGTTTTTTCCGGCGCGAGTTGTGCGTTGTTAGTCGCAAGAGCACCACCTTCAGCTGAAGGTTGAAATGATTTAGAAGCCGTCGCGTAATAACTTTGGGTCGATGTAGGCTGCCAAACAAGACCTGCGCGTGGCGAGAAAACGTTATCGGTGCGATTCAAGTTGTTACCAGCAAGTTCATCATTATATTTTTGACCAAAGCGATCAAAGCGCAAACCAAACAAGGCCTTGATCTGTGGCGTCCACGTAATCAAATCCTGTATGTAGGCAGCTTGCGTACTCAGGATTGCAGTTCCCTTGTTTTGCGGTTTGGTTGCAACGGTAAACGGCAAATCCTGCAATACCGGGTTATACAGCGACGTTGCATACGTATATACACCAGTACTAGAATTGTTCACCATCTGGTATTTGTTTTGCTCACCGAATTCCAGCCCCATCAGCAATTGATGCTTGGTATTGCCCCAGGTCAGATCATGTGTGAACTCCGATTGATTGAACCAGCCGTATTCATGACGCGCAATATTGCCGCGTTGGAAATTCAGAAGCGGGTTCGCAGCGGTACCGGTGATGCTGATAACACGCGTGTGATTACGGTCCAGCGTGTAATCGAAGTAACGGAAGGTATTGGTGAAGGAAGTCGTATCCGAAATCTTTTGTTTGTATTGCGCAGTCGTCGATTTCACTTCCGATTCGGTGTAATCGTTCGGATAAGCATTCTTTGCACCGTAGTACGTAGCTGGATCTACGTTAAGCGGCGACCCATTGAAGCCTGGAACACCAAAATCGATAGAACGCTTTTGATGCTGGTAATCAAATTGCAGCAACAAACTTTGCGCGCCATCTTTCCACAACAGACTCGGAGAAATATCCTTGTTCTGTATATAGCCCTGATCGCGATAGCTGCCCGAATCTTCATACGCGCCATCCAGACGAATCGCGACGGTGTCGCTAACAGGACGATTGACGTTGAAGTCGGTACGACGCAAATCGAAAGAACCTACCGTGACGCCTATCTCTGCCGATGGCGTGAAGCTAGGTTTCTTGGTAATACGATTGATCAAACCGCCGGATGAGCCACGCCCGTACAATACGGCTGCAGGTCCTTTGAGTACTTCGATGCGGTCGATGTTGTACAGATCACGGAAATATTGCGAATCGTCGCGCACGCCATCAAGCAAAATATCGTACAGCGCAGTAAAACCGCGAATCACGAAAGCATCGCGTTGGCCGTCGCCAGTCGCCAGACCGATGCCGGGAACGTTCTTGAGTACATCGGTTAATGTGCGTGCACCTTGATCGCGGATGACTTCCGACGTGATCACATTGATGGTTTGCGGCACATCTTTTTGTTGCGCACGAATCTTGAGTGCGGTGCTGGTATCGGTCGGTGCGTAGTTCTCGCCATGTTCGTGCGGCGCGGTGACTTCGATTTCCGGTAATTGATCGTCTGCGTATGCAGCCTGCATAGGTAAACCGTTGACGATAGCAAAGGCCGCGACCGCAATAGTGCGTAATCGCAATGAGTGATTCATAAATCCTTGGGGCGTGGATAGTTTGCTGCGGGCTGGCTAGGCAACAAATTTTGGCTGGCTGGCAGATTCTCGGAATGAGAATGGTTATTATATTTATCCTGTCAAAATTACCCGGCTCCGCAGCGCTTAAATTTGCATCTTGTCGTGGTCGGGCAACACGTTTCTGAAAAGAAATTGGCAGGATGAAAACTTATGTGACCAACATCTAAAACTAGCGTTAAGCAAGTGTTAGATAGTCGTTAATCGATGCAACATACAATGGATGACGTCATACGGACCGTATTTTTATAGAAACGTGAAAACAGGAATCTTTGACGAGTTGGACTGTCCATTGAAGGCATGTCACGCGGTACATGCAAAACGGAATAAAAAGGAAGTAGCCATATTTATGCGATCAAGCTCACGTGTCCTGTTGCTGTCAGGACTTCTTGCTGTCATCGCCGGTTGTGCGGGGACCAAACCAGTTGTCTATCAGGCTGAAAAATTCGACTCCACCGATACGTTCACGCGTCGCTTTCCGGTGTCGTCCGAGGTGGCGTGCGAGGCAGTTCGTCGCACCTTACTCAGTCAAGGTTATGTCATCAGCGCGGCCAGCAATAATCAGATCGATGGCCGCAAGAGCTTTCAACCGCAGAGCGATGTACACGTGCAAATCGCATTTCGCGTAGTGTGTGCGACCGATGCAGCGGATGGTGCGATGGCATCGGTGTTTGTGAATGCGCTGGAAGATAGATACGCGCTGAAGAAAACCAATAACTCGGCCAGCCTCGGCGTCGGTGCACTTGGTTCGCTGTCCTTACCGTTTTCATCCAGCGACGATTCGCTGGTGAAAGTCGCCAGCGAAACGATTTCATCCGAGAAGTTTTACACGCGCTTCTTTCAATTGGTAGAACGCTATCTGGCCAATGAAGACTCACCGACATCGGAAACCATGGAGATGCCGGAGAAATCATTCCGTACTCAGGCTAAGTCGACGACAGGGGACTAGATTGCCGGCCGCCGAGTGTTATGTGGAGCAGAGTGCATCAAGCTCTGCTTCCTAAATCAGTCTAAAAACATATCCGCATTTCTATTACGATTTTTTAAGCACGCGCTTAATTCTCTTCCCCGTCCTCTACCGCATTTACTCCACCGGCAGCCTGTAATCTACGCCACAAAGTTGTACGGCTGATGCCCAGATAATTTGCAGCCGCCTCGCGATTGCCGTGATAACGCTGCAATACTTGCTGCAGCGTCTCGGTTTTTACTGGCGTCGCATTCTGTACAAACGTTTTATGAGAAGCAAGCGTTGGCATGCTCATGCCCGGTGCGACAAGTTCCGGCGCAATGTTTTTCAAAAATGCGGGCGTTAGTGCTTGCAAGGGTTCTGCTGCCAAAAACAAGGCCAGCCGCTCCATCAAATTACGTAACTCGCGCACATTACCAGGCCACGCATAAGCTGCCAGTAAAGGCAGACAGCCGAGTATTTCGGCAGGCAGATTCGCATGTGGACGCATATCCAGCGAAGCCAAGGCATTTTTCAGACACCACTCGGCCAGCGGCGGCAAATCTTCAGGACGATCACGCAAAGGCGGCAGCGTCAAACGCAACACGCTCAAACGATAAAATAGATCTGCGCGGAAGCGCCCTTCCCTGACACGCGCATCCAGATCGCAGTGTGTCGCGCTGATGATGCGTACACTGATCGGAATCGGCCGTGTGCCACCAACACGCACTACTTCGCGCTCCTCCAACACGCGCAACAGACGCGTTTGCAAAGACAAAGGCATCTCGCCGATTTCATCCAGAAACAAGGTGCCGCGATGCGCCGCCTCAAACAAACCCGCACGTCCGCCACGACGCGAGCCGGTAAACGCACCTTCTTCATGACCGAATAATTCCGACTCCAGCAGCGACTCTGCCAGCGCGCCGCAGTTGACGGCAACAAAAGGATGACTGGCTTGCGTCTTGCCCTGCATCAGAGGATGAGCGCGATGTATTGCTTGCGCGACCAACTCCTTGCCGGTGCCGGTTTCACCTTGAATTAATACCGTAGCTGGCGATTTAGCGAATAGCGTGACGGATAGCCTTACGCTTTCCATCGCAGCCGAATCGCCGCGCAAGTCATTGATGTGATGCTTGGCACGCAAGGTATCGGCGACTGGAAAGCTGCGCCCACGCGTGGCTTCCAGTTGCGTCAGCCGTGCCAACTCCAGCGCATCGTCAAATGCCTGGCGTATTGATGTTGCTGAATAAACGAAGACGCCGGTCAAGCCCGCTTCTTCCGCCAGATCAGTAATCAAGCCCGCGCCGACGATGGCTTTGATGCCGGCCGTTTTCAATTCATTGATTTGCGCACGCGCATCTTCTTCTGTGACGTAAGTGCGTTGCGCAATATTGAAGCCGAAGGTAGTTTGAAACTCAGTCAGCGCCGGCATGGTTTCCTGATAAGTGATCAGGCCGATATCAGGCGTGATCTTGCGCGCACGCGCCAGTGCCTGCATCACATCGAAGCCGCTGGCCTTGGCGATGATGACGGGCACGGATAAACGACTTTTTAAATATGCGCCGTTCGAACCGGCGGCAATCACCGCATCGCAGCGCTCGGTTGCCAGACGTTCGCGGATATGGCGTACCGCGTCTTCGAAGCCCAGATTGATCGGTTCGATGTCGGCTTGATCGTCGAATTCCAGCGTGATGTCGCGGAACAACTCGAACAGGCGGGATACCGAAACGGTCCAGATCACCGGTTTATCAGCATGGTCGCGAAAGGAAGAGGAAGGACGTTTCATGTTTCACACCAATGTTTCAAACGTTCCAAATGTAACACAAGATGGAACGATGGCACACTGACGAACAAGTAGTCAGTCGTGACTCACAAATATATAAGTGTCTTATTTTTCATGTACTTATGAGAAATCATGGAAGCCAATCCAGGGGTAGCCGGACATCAAGAGTTGCATGGCACGCGCATTGCAATAATAGGCACAAACAACCTCCATGAAACATTCCGGCAAAAGGATCTCCATGAGTAGTCAGTCCAAAAGTAGCAAACAGATTTTGCGCGACAAGATTAACGAGCGTCGCGGCCTGTTGGTGCCGGGCGCATTCAATGCACTGTCGGCACGCGTAATCGCTGATCTCGGATTCGAAGCGCTCTACATCACCGGCGCAGGCGTGACCAATATGTATTTCGGCATGCCGGACCAGGGCTTCATAGGCTTGAATGAACTGGCCGACCACACGGCACGCATCCGCGATGCAGTCGATATCCCCATCATCGTCGACGCCGACACCGGTTTCGGCAACGCCTTGAACGTACGCCACACCATACGCACGCTGGAACGAGCCGGTGCCGATGCAGTACAACTGGAAGACCAGGTTTCCCCCAAACGTTGCGGCCACTTCAGCGGCAAGGAAGTCATTTCCTGTGCCGAGATGGTTGGCAAAATCCATGCCGCAGTCGATGCTCGCAGCAACGAAGGCATGTTGATCATGGCGCGTACCGATGCACGCAGCGTACATGGTTTCGACGATGCGCTGGAGCGCGCAGCACGCTATAGCGAAGCAGGCGCCGACATCCTGTTCGTCGAAGCAACTGAAACCGCCGAAGAAATCCGTCGTCTGCCGCAAGCGCTGGACAAGCCGCAACTGGTCAATCTGGTGATCGGCGGCAAGACACCTATCTTCAACGCCGACGAACTGGCCGGACTCGGTTACGGCATCGTGTTGTACGCCAACGCAGCACTGCAAGGCGCAGTGGCCGGCATGCAAAAAGCGCTAACCGTATTGCGCGACACGCATAGGCTCGACGAAGATCCGAATTTCGTAACGCCATTCGCCGAACGTCAGCGTCTGGTCAACAAACCCCTCTTCGATCAATTGGAAAAGAAATACGGCTACAAATAAATACGTAGAAAATAATCCCAACTCGGACATCAATATATAAATCAGCAAGGAGACAACTATGAGCGAACAACAAACAACACCAGGCTTCAAACCGAAAAAATCAGTCGCACTGTCCGGCGTGACCGCAGGCAACACCGCACTCTGTACCGTCGGCAAAACTGGTAACGATTTGCACTATCGCGGCTACGACATTCTGGATGTCGCTGATAGCTGCGAATTCGAAGAAATCGCGCATCTGCTGGTGCACGGCAAGTTGCCAACCGCAGCAGAATTAAAAGCTTACAAAATCAAGCTGAAAGCACTGCGCGGCTTGCCAGCCAGCGTCAAGGCAGCGCTGGAATGTCTGCCGGCCTCTTCGCATCCTATGGATGTGATGCGCACCGGCGTATCGGTGCTCGGTTGCGTATTGCCGGAAAAAGATGACCACCATGCGCCGGGCGCACGCGATATCGCCGATCATCTGATGGCATCGCTCGGTTCCATGTTGCTGTACTGGTATCACTACAGCCATAACGGTAAACGCATCGAAGTCGAAACCGATGATGAATCCATCGGCGCGCATTTCCTGCATCTGCTGCACGGCAAAAAGCCATCAGCCTTGTGGGAAAAAGCAATGCACACGTCGCTGATCCTATATGCGGAACATGAATTCAACGCATCGACTTTCACTGGTCGCGTTATCGCCGGCACTGGCTCCGATATGTACTCCGCGATCACCGGCGCGATCGGCGCCTTGCGCGGACCGAAGCACGGTGGTGCCAATGAATTCGCATTTGAAATTCAAAAACGTTATGAAAGCCCTGACGAAGCAGAAGCCGATATCAAACAACGCGTCGAAAACAAGGAAGTCGTGATCGGCTTCGGCCATCCGGTCTACACCATCTCCGATCCACGCAACAAGGTCATCAAGGAAGTGGCGCGCACGCTGTCCAAGGATGCCGGTTCACTGAAGATGTTCGACATCGCAGAACGTTTGGAAACAGTGATGTGGGACGCGAAGAAAATGTTCCCGAATCTGGATTGGTTCTCGGCTGTGTCGTATCACATGATGGGCGTACCGACTGCGATGTTCACGCCGCTGTTCGTGATCGCACGCACCTCCGGCTGGGCGGCGCACATCATCGAGCAGCGCATCGATAACAAGATCATCCGCCCATCGGCCAATTATGTCGGTCCGGAAGATTTGAAGTTCGAGCCTATCAGCAAGCGCAAGTAATTTTTACCGACGCTCGCAGCATCTGCAGCCTGCCGTGCCAGTGAGTGGCGGGCAGGCTGCATCTCTTAGCCATGTTTCTTTCTGGATTGAGCAATGAATACCGCAAACCGCAAACCTTTGCCTGGCACCAAACTGGATTATTTCGACGCCCGTGCCGCGGTTGAGACAATCAAGACCGGTGCCTGGAACAAGCTTCCTTATACGTCGCGTGTGCATGCAGAAAATCTAGTGCGCCGCTGCGATCCGGCCATCCTCACGGAATCCCTGACGCAAATCATCGAGTGCAAGCGCGATCACGACTTTCCGTGGTTCCCGGCACGCGTGGTGTGCCATGACATTCTTGGCCAGACTGCGTTGGTTGATCTCGCCGGTCTGCGTGATGCCATCGCCGATCAAGGCGGTGATCCGGCGCAAGTCAATCCAGTCGTGCCAGTGCAGCTGATCGTCGATCACTCGCTGGCGGTGGAGTGCGGTGGCTTTGATCCGCAAGCGTTCGAGAAGAATCGCGCCATCGAAGATAGGCGCAACGAAGATCGTTTTCACTTCATCAACTGGACCAAGAAAGCCTTCAAAAACGTCAACGTGATCCAGCCCGGCAACGGCATCATGCACCAGATCAATCTGGAAAAAATGTCGCCAGTAATTCACAACGATAATGGTCTGGCCTATCCAGACACGTGCGTCGGCACCGACAGTCACACGCCACACGTCGATGCGCTGGGCGTCATCGCGGTCGGTGTTGGTGGCCTCGAAGCCGAGAACGTCATGCTGGGTCGCGCCTCATGGATGCGTCTGCCAGAAATCATCGGTGTCGAACTCTCTGGCAAACCACAGCCGAATATCACGGCGACTGACGTTGTGCTGTCGCTGACCGAATTCCTACGCAAGGAAAAAGTAGTCGGCGCCTATCTGGAATTCCGTGGTGAAGGTGCGTCTGCACTCACGCTGGGTGATCGTGCAACGATTTCCAATATGGCACCGGAATACGGTGCAACTGCGGCGATGTTCTTCATCGACCAGCAAACCATCGATTATTTGAAACTCACCGGTCGCGACGACGAACAGGTAAAACTGGTCGAGATCTATGCGAAAGAAGCCGGCTTGTGGGCCGACAGCCTGAAGACTGCGCAATACGAACGCACTTTGAAGTTCGATCTGTCCACGGTTGTCCGCACGCTGGCCGGCCCATCCAATCCACATCGCCGCTTGCCAGTATCGGATTTGGCCGAACGCGGCATCGCCGTCGATCTGGCTCAAGCACGCGCGCAGGAAGCGGAAGGCCTGATACCGGATGGCGCAGTCATCATCGCAGCCATCACCAGTTGCACCAACACCAGCAATCCGCGCAATGTCATTGCCGCAGGTCTGCTGGCGCGCAACGCCAACAAATTGGGACTGACCCGCAAACCGTGGGTAAAGTCTTCTCTGGCCCCTGGCTCCAAAACCGTGGAGTTGTATCTGGATGAAGCCGGCCTAACCGGCGATCTGGAAAAACTCGGTTTCGGCATCGTCGCGTTTGCCTGCACCACCTGCAACGGCATGTCTGGCGCGCTCGACCCAGTCATCCAGCAGGAAATCATAGACCGCGATCTGTACACCACTGCTGTCTTGTCGGGCAATCGCAACTTTGACGGCCGTATCCATCCGTACGCCAAGCAAGCTTTCCTCGCTTCGCCGCCGCTGGTAGTGGCGTATGCAATCGCCGGCACCATCCGTTTCGATATCGAGAAAGATGTGCTGGGTGTGGTCGATGGCAAGGAAATTCGCTTGAAAGATATCTGGCCTAGCGATGAGGAGATCAATACCGTCGTCAAAGCCTCGGTCAAGCCAGAACAGTTTCGCAATGTCTACACGCCGATGTTTGCACTGCAAGTAGATAAGGACGAACAAGTCAGTCCGCTGTACGACTGGCGCGCCATGAGCACTTACATCCGTCGTCCTCCATACTGGGAAGGCGCACTGGCTGGTGCGCGCACCATGACCAATATGCGTGCACTGGCGGTATTGCCGGACAACATCACCACCGATCACCTGTCGCCGTCCAACGCTATTCTTGCAGATTCAGCCGCTGGCGAATATCTGGCCAAGATGGGCTTGCCGGAAGAAGACTTCAACTCATACGCAACGCATCGCGGTGATCACCTGACCGCGCTACGCGCCACCTTCGCCAATCCGCAACTGGTCAACGAAATGGCCGTCGTCGATGGTGTAGTCAAAAAAGGTTCGCTGGCTCGTATCGAACCGGAAGGCAAAGTGACACGCATGTGGGAAGCAATCGAAACCTATATGGAGCGCAAGCAACCACTGATCATCGTCGCCGGCGCCGATTACGGCCAAGGCTCATCGCGCGACTGGGCGGCCAAGGGCGTACGTCTTGCAGGTGTGGAAGTGATTGCAGCCGAAGGTTTCGAGCGTATCCATCGTACCAATCTAATCGGTATGGGCGTGTTACCGCTGGAATTCAAACCGGGCGTGACACGTAAAACACTGAGCATCGACGGCACAGAAACCTTCAACGTAGTCGGCAAGCGCACACCACGCGCCGATCTGACGCTGGTGATCATTCGCAAGAATGGTGAGCGTGTCGATGTCACTATGACCTGTCGTCTCGATACTGCGGAAGAAGTTTCAATCTACGAAGCCGGTGGCGTACTGCAACGCTTTGCGCAAGACTTCCTCGAATCGACGGCGAAGGCCGCTTAAGTAATCAGGAATATATGCATATGACTCACGTACCGCAAATCAAAATCCCCGCCACCTACATCCGTGGCGGCACCAGCAAAGGTGTGTTTTTCCGTTTGCAGGATTTACCAGCTGCTGCGCAAGTACCAGGTGCAGCACGCGACGCGCTGCTGATGCGCGTCATCGGCAGCCCGGATCCATACGGCAAGCAAATCGACGGTATGGGCGGTGCCACTTCGAGCACCAGTAAAACTGTCATTCTTTCCAAATCCAGTCGCACCGATCACGATGTGGATTACCTGTTTGGTCAGGTGTCCATCGACAGCGCCTTCGTCGACTGGAGCGGCAATTGCGGCAACCTCTCGGCGGCAGTTGGTCCATTTGCCATCAGCAGCGGGCTGGTCGACTCCGATCGCATTCCGGCTAACGGTGTATGTATCGTACGCATCTGGCAAGCCAACATCGGCAAAACCATCATCGCGCATGTGCCGATCACCAACGGCCAGGTACAGGAAACCGGTGACTTCGAACTCGATGGTGTGACCTTCCCTGCGGCCGAAGTGCAACTTGAATTCATGGCCCCGGCAGCGGAAGAAGAAGGCGCCGGCGGTGCCATGTTCCCGACCGGGAATCTGATCGACGATCTGGATGTGCCGGGCATAGGCAACTTCAAGGTGACGATGATTAATGCCGGCATTCCAACCATTTTCTTGAATGCGGAAGCCATCGGTTATACCGGCGCTGAACTGCAGGACGCCATCAACAGCGATCCGAAAGCTCTGGCCAAGTTCGAAACCATACGTGCACATGGCGCGATGCGCATGGGCTTGATCAAGCACCTCGACGAAGCAGCCAAACGCCAACACACACCGAAAATTGCCTTCGTTGCCCAGCCACTCGATTACATTGCATCCAGCGGCAAACCAGTTGTTAGCAATAATGTCGACTTGCTGGTGCGCGCGATGTCCATGGGGAAATTACACCACGCCATGATGGGCACGGCTGCAGTCGCCATCGGTACGGCCGCTGCGATTCCCGGTACGCTGGTGAACCTCGCCGCGGGTGGTGGTGAGCGTACGGCAGTGCGCTTCGGCCACCCATCCGGCACCTTGCGTGTCGGTGCAGAAGCACATTTGGTCGATGGTGAATGGAGTGTAACCAAAGCCATCATGAGCCGCAGTGCGCGCGTCTTGATGGAAGGCTGGGTACGCGTTCCAGGCGATGCATTTTGACCACTATTAAGTAGTCGTAGGCAGACAAGAGTAATCGGGAAGAGAATCGCGGAACGGAAGTTGGTAAGATTCCATACACGTTCTTTTTACCCGCAATAGACGAGCTACGCTTCTGGGTTCGGGCAAAAACGATATTTTCTGATTTTCTAATCGTGTTTAGATAATAGGAAAAATATGTCTGCGCCTATTTCCAATACCCGCCCCAAGTACGACCAAGTGTTGGTCGACATTGTCGATTACGTCAGCACATACAAAGTCGTTTCTAAACTCGCCTACGACACGGCACGCAATTGCCTGATCGACACACTGGGTTGTGGCCTGGAAGCGTTGGAATATCCTGCATGTAAAAAATTGCTGGGGCCGATAGTACCCGGCACTATCGTGCCGAATGGCGCAAAAGTGCCGGGCACGCAATTCCAGCTCGATCCGGTGCAAGCGGCATTCAACATCGGCACGATGATCCGCTGGCTGGACTTCAACGACACTTGGCTGGCGGCGGAATGGGGTCATCCGTCCGACAATCTGGGCGGCATACTCGCCACTGCTGACTGGTTGTCGCGCAATGCAGTCGCTGTCGGCAAGAAACCACTGACAATGAAAGACGTGCTAACCGGCATGATCAAGGCGCACGAAATTCAGGGCTGCATCGCACTCGAAAACTCCTTCAACAAAGTCGGCATCGATCACGTAGTGCTGGTAAAAGTGGCATCGACTGCAGTAGTGGCCGAGATGATGGATCTCACACGCGATGAAATTCTGAATGCAGTATCGCTGGCATGGGTAGACGGTCAGTCACTGCGCACTTATCGCCATGCGCCAAATACCGGTTCGCGCAAATCATGGGCCGCCGGCGATGCAACCTCACGTGCGGTACGACTCGCGCTAATCGCCAAGACCGGCGAGATGGGTTATCCATCGGTACTGACTGCGAAGACCTGGGGTTTCTACGATGTGCTGTTCAAAGGCCAACCCTTTAAATTCCAGCGCAAGTACGCCTCCTATGTGATGGAAAACGTGTTGTTCAAGATTTCTTTCCCTGCAGAGTTCCATGCGCAAACTGCTGTGGAAGCAGCCATGACTTTGCACGCAGAGCTTGCCAAATCTGGCAAGCAAGTCGAAGACATCAAACAGATCACCATCCGTACGCACGAAGCCTGCATCCGCATCATCGATAAAAAAGGCACGCTCGATAATCCGGCCGACCGCGATCACTGCATTCAATATATGGTGGCAGTACCACTGATTTTCGGTCGTCTGATAGCAAGTGATTATGAAGATGACATCGCCAGCGACAAGCGTATCGACTCCCTGCGCGACAAAATCGTCTGCGTGGAAGATCCTACTTTCACCAAGGATTATCACGATCCAAAGAAACGCTCCATCGCCAATGCACTAACGGTAGAATTCAAGGACGGTCAAAAGCTGAAAGAAGTCGTCGTCGCATACCCGATCGGTCATGCACGTCGCCGCAAGGAAGGTATTCCGCTGCTGGAAGCCAAATTCAAGATCAATCTGGCGCGCCAGTTCCCTACCAAACAGCAGCAAAAAATTCTGGATGTATCACTGAGTCAAAAAGCACTGGAAGCCATGCCTGTCCATGAGTATGTAGATCTGTACGTAATCTAGTTTTGCTGTAACGCCCATACCGAAGCAAGAATCGGCATGGGCTGCCTCACTATAAAAATAACATTCTAAAAAAATATTTTTATCTGGCCGGAGGAGACTTATGAGTTTCGATGCCGCAGCATACGACGCGTTTTACCGTTTATCAGTTGATGATCCGCATACATTCTGGGCCACGCAGGCCAAGCGTATAGATTGGCATAAGCCATTCACAAAAACGCTGGATTACGACAAACCGCCATTCGCCAAATGGTTTGTCGGCGGCGAAACCAATCTCTGTTACAACGCGGTAGACCGCCATCTGGCAACGCGCGCTGATCAAGCTGCATTGGTCGCCATCTCCACTGAGACCGACACGGAGATTACTTATACCTACGCGCAATTGTATGCAGAGGTAAATCGCAGTGCTGCCATGATGCAAGCGCTGGGCGTAAGACAAGGCGATCGCGTACTGATTTACATGCCGATGATTGCCGAAGCTGCATTCGCGATGCTGGCCTGCGCGCGCATAGGTGCGATTCACTCAGTGGTATTCGGCGGCTTTGCGTCTAACAGTCTGGCAACTCGCATCGATGATGCAACACCGGTCTTGATCATCTCTGCCGATGCAGGTTCACGCGGCTGTCACGTCACGCCCTACAAGTCCTTGCTTGATGAAGCCATCGCGCTGGCGCAACACAAACCCAAGCATGTATTGATGGTTAATCGCGGTCTTGCGCCCATGAAGATGGTGCCAGAGCGTGACATCGACTACGCCACGCTGCGTGCAAAACATTTGAATGCAGTCGTGCCAGTCGTATGGCTGGAATCGAATGCGCCGTCCTACATCCTGTACACCTCAGGCACTACCGGCAAACCGAAAGGCGTCTTACGCGACGTCGGTGGTTATGCCGTGGCGCTGGCCACTTCGATGGATTTGGTTTTTTGCAGCAAGGCCGGCGAAACTTTTTTCTGCACTTCGGATATCGGCTGGGTAGTCGGTCACTCCTACATCATCTACGGCCCTTTGCTGGCAGGCATGACAACCATACTGTATGAAGGTTTGCCGATACGACCGGATGCCTCGATATGGTGGAGCATCGTGGAGAAGTACAAAGTCACGCGCATGTCGTCCGCACCGACCGCGATTCGCGTACTGAAAAAACAACCACTGGAACTATTGCAGAAACACGATCTCTCTTCGCTCAAGACACTCTATCTGGCAGGCGAACCACTGGATCAAACCACTTCCGATTGGATATCCGGAGTACTTGGCGTACCTGTCATCGATAATTTCTGGCAGACAGAAACCGGCTGGCCGACCATCTCGATCGCCAAAGGAGTAGGCGACAAACCCGCACGCTCAGGTAGTCCTGGTCAGCCGCTGTATGGATTCAAGGGCAAGATCATCAACGAAGAAACAGGTGAAGAATGTGCGCCGAATGAAAAAGGTGTGGTCGTCATCGAAGGGCCACTACCACCCGGTTGCCTACAAACCCTGTACGGCGATGACGAACGCTTCGTCAATACCTACTGGCGCAATTTCAAACGCGAAGCCTACTCGACTTTCGACTGGGGCATACGCGATGCCGATGGTTATTACTTCATCCTCGGCCGCACCGATGACGTCATCAATGTCGCAGGGCACAGACTAGGTACGCGCGAAATCGAAGAAAGCATTTCCAGCCATCCCAATGTGTCGGAAGTCGCCGTCGTTGGCGTTGAAAATGCAATCAAGGGACAGTGCGCGGTTGCCTTTGTTATCCTGAAAAATGCGGCCGCAGCAACTCCTGAAGATGCGCACAAGCTGGAAACAGAAATCATGAAGGTGGTGGATAAGCGACTCGGGCCGATCGGTCGACCATCGCATGTGTACTTTGTCACGGCCTTGCCAAAAACGCGCTCCGGCAAATTGCTGCGACGCTCGATACAAGCGATTTGCGAAGGACGCGATCCGGGTGATTTATCGGTGATTGAAGATCCGGCCGCATTGCAGCAAATACGTGCGGTATTGGTGACCTCGTAGAGAACGATGCAAGCAGAGAAATCTGCTTGCATTTGTTGCCGCCTTATTTATCTGCGGACGATATATTTTCGACTTCCAACACAGACGCTTGTGTGCTTGAGTCGGCAAGCGTCATCTGGTCTGTAGCTGCACGCACAAAATACATGGCCTGCGGTTGATTGACCAACACGCATTGTTTGCCAGTACGTTTGCAATGATCCTGTATGCGCCAATATGCATTGTGACTCACGCAGCCGGTCTGACAGATAACGAGATCGGCCGCAATCAGACTGGCTTCCAATGCCGCATCGTCGACACCGTCAACGCCATTGTGATGCAAGAAATGACCGCCGGCCTTCTCCACTTCCAATTGGGCGACCGTCGTGCTCGATTCATTCTTGCCTATACACAGCACGGATTTTTGTCGCAAATCTGCAGGGATGACTGGATGAACAACACGTTGCTCAAATCTCGCAGGCTTGGCCCGCCATTGCCAACCTAGACGCTCACGCATCAGACTGTGTAGATGTTCGGTCAAGGATTCGACGCGACGCGCCAAAGTTATTCGATTAGGCAAGCCGGGAATAGATGCTTGCAGAGCCGCCATATCCTCACGCACATACGCCAACTCGGTATCACGCACGATCACTTCTACGCGCAAGCGCATTACTTCTGTCCGCGCACGTGCAAGCTCAGCCTGCAAGGCTTCAATTTGATCGACCTGTCGTGCTACCAGTTCGCTGCAACGGTTTTGCACGCGGCCATATTGATTGATCAGCACGCGATGCTCACGCGCCATATCATCCAAATCTTTGGGAGAAATACTCATGATCTATCCTTCACCTTAATCAGCGGCGGCGCATCAGACACTTCAGAAGCGGCGCGCCGCAAGACACGTGCTCAGTAACAATGACCTTGGTTTCATACCAATAACAGCTCCTCAAATTTGAGGAATTGGCTTATTATAAATGAGAATCATTATTATTTGAAGAAATGAATACTAATGGCCTGATGGCAATATCGACCAGCGACTGATCAAGGAAAGGGACAAGACAATCAAGCTTCACCCCCTAAGTTCGGCGACTATCTGGAAAGCATGTATTCTTGCTTATCTCCGCAAAGAATCCGAAAGCGCAATGGCCGACACGCCTCAAGCAGCCATACACACTTACTATTTGCTTTCATGACTCAAAGCATCGCACCTAGCAATCAAACCAAGCCCTTATCTCGCTTGGCCAAAATACTATATGGACTAGTCGGCGGCTTGGCGTTGGCGATGGGCATTATCGGCATCTTTTTGCCGGGCTTGCCAACCACACCTTTCGTCTTATTGGCGGCCGCCTGTTTCGCGAAAGCGTCGCCGCGCGTGCATCTATGGATGTTGCAGCACAAGTTGATAGGACCCATGCTGCGCAACTGGGAAGAACATCGCAGCCTCACGCGCCGCACCAAATGCGTAGCAATAGGATCAATGTCTCTGATGATAGCGATCTCTATCTGGAGTTTCTCTGGCCAGCCGTGGATACAGCTCAGCTTGCTCATTCTGGGCGGCATCGGTGCGGCAACGGTATTACGCATACCGACTCGACCACCATCTGCCACATCATCGTCGTCAAGCGTAGGCAAGCCGTAGAAATGAGAAAAGCGCACCGTGCCGGATAGGCACCATGCGCTTTCATTTATCTACTGCTGTTCAATGTGCGTTTGATTGCAAACGCACCGCAATCAATAACCAATTTATTTTTGCATATCGCGTATACGTTCGATCAACAAATCACCGTATTTGGAAGTCGATACGGTACCGCCCAGATCGACAGTACGACCGCTTTCTGTACTCAATACGGAATCGATGGCATCGCGTAAAAGCTTGGCCTGCTTATCCAAACCTTTATGCTCCAGCATCAATGCAGCTGCCAGCAAGAGCGCTGTCGGATTAGCCATGCCTTTGCCAGCGATATCCGGTGCGGAACCATGCACTGCTTCAAAAATAGCAGCACGCTCACCGATATTCGCACCCGGTGCCATACCCAAACCACCGACCAAACCTGCGATCTGATCGGACAAGATGTCACCGAACAGATTGGTGGAAACGATGACGTCGAATTGCCACGGATTCAATACCAGTTGCATCGCGCATGCGTCGACGATGCGATCGTTGAATTCGACTTGATCGGCGTAATTGAGACCGACTTGTTTTGCGGTTTCCAGGAACAGACCCGTCAATGCCTTCAGCACATTGGCTTTATGCACGATGGTCACTTTTTTGCGATTGTTACGCACTGCATAGTCGAATGCGAACTTGGAAATACGACGGCTACCGGCGCGAGTATTGATACCCGTCGCCATTGCCACTGCATGTGCGTCATCGCCGATAGGCACGTAATGTTCATGACCGACGTACAAGCCTTCGAGATTCTCGCGCACCAGCACCAGATCAATTTTTTCGTAACGGCCGCCTGGCACGATGGTGCGTGCGGGACGCACATTGGCGTACAACTGGAATTCTTCACGCAGGCGCACATTGACGGAACGGAAGCCGCCACCGATAGGCGTACTCAGCGGACCTTTCAACGCGAGGCCGGTGCGGGCGATGCTCTGCAGCGTCGCTTGCGGCAGCAAATCGCCGCTGCTTTCCAGCGCATTGACGCCGGCTTGTTGGGTTTCCCATGCGAATGGATTGCCCAGCGCGTCAAACACGCGCACAACCACATCAACGATTTCAGGGCCGATACCATCACCGGGAATAAGCGTTACCGGAATTTGTTGCTGCGTGCTGTTAAGCATGTTGTGTCCTATCCATGATCAAGATAATTAAAAGCGCTATGACTTTGTGTAAAAGTCGCAGGACGTAGTTTAACTCAAAAGTCTTATGTCATATATAAGAGTTGAGGCTTTTTATGAGGACGTAAATCTTTGACAAGATTACAAATTAACAAACCAAGCCTAGATCAAGACGATGTATTAAGGCCTGGGCTATAGTGAGGCTCACGGTTCTACCGCAGGATCGGTCTTCAACTCACCTATCAATCACGCATCATATTAAGGACATTACAGATGGCACAAACCGAAATCAAAGTAACCAAAGGCGCAGGCAAGCTGCAACAGATCGTCCAAGCCGGCCCGCACAGCTTGATCGCCGATGCACCGTCCGCTTTCGGCGGCGACGATGCAGGCTTTGTGCCGCACGATTTGCTGGCAGCCGCACTCGGCGCTTGCACCGCAGTCACACTGAATATGTATGCCGGCCGCAAAGAACTCCCGCTGGAAAAAGTCGATGTGACCGTCGTCGCAGCTGAACAAGATGGTGTTTATGTCTTCAATCGCACGCTGCACTATCATGGCAATCTGAGCGCTGAGCAAAAAGACAGCCTGAACAAGATCGCTGATAAATGCCCGGTACACAAAGCACTGTCCGGCGAGATCAAGATCATTACGCAAGCCAACTAAACCAAGTCTGGGGTAGATATGGATACCGACCTAAGCGCACTGGAAACCGTCGTCATCCCGCGTACGCGCGATCTCGGCGACAACTTTGAAGTACGGCGTGCCTTGCCGACTTCGCAGAAGCGCATGGTCGGTCCTTTCGTCTTCCTCGACCAGATGGGGCCGCACGTGTTCGCGGCCGGGCGCGGGCTGGATGTGCGACCACATCCGCACATCGGCCTGGCCACCGTCACCTATTTGTTTGAAGGTGAAATCGAACATCGCGACAGCGTCGGCTCGATACAAACCATACAGCCGGGCGCAGTCAACTGGATGACCGCCGGCAGCGGCATCGTGCATTCCGAACGCACTGGCAGCGATTTGCGCAAAACCGGCTCTTCGCTGGCCGGTCTGCAATGCTGGGTTGCGCTCCCAAAGAAATACGAAGAAATCGCGCCCAGCTTTATCCATACTGCGGCCAACGAATTACCGATTATCGAAGGCGAAGGTGCCTCTGCGAAGATTATTGCCGGCAGTTTTTTCGGCAAGAGCTCGCCGGTGCCTACCTTGTCTGATTTGTTTTATGTCGATGTACAACTGCAAGCCGGCGCGCGACTGGATGTTCCCGCTGAATATCCGGAACAAGCGATCTATGTCATAGAGGGCAAGCTTGATCTGGGGCGCGATGGCGTATTCGATGCCGGTCAATTGCTGGTACTGAAAGCCAATACTGCAGTCACGCTGCGCAACGCTGGCCCAGGCACAACGCGCTTGATGCTGCTGGGCGGTGAACCTATGGATGGCTCGCGCTATCTGGTGTGGAATTTTGTTTCCAGCTCAATCGAGCGGCTGGAACAGGCCAAGGAAGATTGGCGTCTGCAGCGCTTTGCTGCAGTACCGGGTGAAACCGAATTTATCCCACTGCCGGATCTACCGGGCAAGCCTATCGGCTATCCGTAAATCCGCGCAGCAGGAGTTCTGTCTAGATTTCTGAACGCTGATTCTTAAGCGCTCTTGCCGTCGTACGGATATTTCTTCAATGCTGTCAGATCGACATTCTCCAAAGTACGCGCATTCACCGCAGCCATCTCTTTACCGTCTTTATCCTGGGCGAAACCAAAAGTCTGGCAGCCACAGGTCGGACAGAAGTGATGTTCGATCTTGTGCTTATTGAATTTGTAGACGGTTGATTTGCCTTCACCACTGGTGATTTTCAACTGTGCACGCGGCACGAACCAGAGCAAAAAACCTTTGCGACTGCAATGTGAACAATTGCAGTCTATGACTTGTTCCAGCTCACCTTCGGCTTCAAACTTCAGCAAGCCGCAATGACACGATCCTTGATAAAGCATCTTGATCTCCTGAATATTATGAATTATTCAGCAGACATCTTCGCGCCATTACTGTGCTTTGTCCAATTGCTCGTACACCGCGTGGGCGATGTTGGCCAACTCGCCTTTATTGATGCTTGCCGACAAGGCATAGCCGAACTTGCCATCTATCCAGTAAAACACGTTCACCGCACCTTCTTGTGCGAAGCGGAAACCAGTGTCCGTGTTCTGCGCCTGGTCGGTCGATACATACAACGTTAAACGCTGACCCACACCATCCTGATACATGAATTGCGCCACCGGCCCGCTTTCGCCCGGCAATAAGCGACCACCGATCAACTCATAACCGAGCTTGCCCAATTTGGGCGGACGCATAGGACTACCAGTACGCTTGGATAACCAGGCTACCAATTGATCTTCCTGATCTGCAGTCACTTCCACCGGACGCCGCGCATCCGGGCTGTACACGCTATGCGCCACAGCAGCCTGCCGCGCCAGCGTCGACACCTTGAGCGGCACAGGCAAACGACTATCTGTTGCTTGCGCCAGCATATTGTTAGTCTGCGTTGCACCATGCAACATCCAACCACCAATACCACCGGCGACTGCAATTGCCAGCATTGCTGCATAACGACCGAACTGCGTCGTCCAACTCGTCAAACCAGAAGTCAGCCGCGCCGGCACCGGCTCATCCAGCACTGGCTTGAATAGCAAACGCAAAGCTTCGTTTTGTTCGCGATAAGTATTGATGCGCTCCAGCTCTTCTGGTCGTGCGGCCAGATAAGCGTCGACCTCCTGACGTCGCGCTTCGCTCAGGAAGCCGTCAACGTAGGCATGCAAGTCTGCTTCAGTCACAGCGAGCTGATTCATTTGACTACCTTTAATAGCGATACGACTGATCGCCCTTCCATTTGTGCACGCAGTTTTTGGCGCGCACGCGACAGACGTGACATCACGGTGCCCAGTGGCAAGCCCAAGGTTGCCGCGACTTCGTCATAGCTCATTTCTTCCAGCGCGATCAGTAATAGAATCTCGCGCTGCTCCGGCGGCAAGGTGCGTAATGCCGATTCAAGATCGCGCATTTCCAAACCGTCCGTCAGCGAATGATGTGTTGCCGGCATCGGCGTCTCATCATCCAACTCTTCGGTCGCTAGCGATGGTCGGCGTACCTGATCAATATGCAGGTTATGCATGATGCCGAACAACCAGGCGCGCATATCGCTGCCGCGTTGCCACGAAGACAGTTTCTTCCAGCCGCGCTCCATCGTGTCCTGCACCAGATCGTCAGCACCCGTGCGATCACCGATCAAGGCACGGGCGTAACGACGCAGACGCGGGATGCAGGCGACTAGACGATCACGTTCATCTTGCATGGCAATTTCCGCTGCAGCGATAGCTTAGTAATAATCCCGCAAACATTAATCCTTGACGACGTGCCAGATGTCCTTGAAGTTATCGCCAGTGCGATCACCTGCTTTTTTGTCGGAAGCAAACAGATACAAAGGCTTGCCCTTGTAAGCAAGTTGCGCAGTGCCGTCGTCACGCGTCACCACGGAATATGGTGCAGCAGGTTTGGCATTGCCGGCAGAAACTGCTGGCCATGCTGTAGCGCAAGGACCGTTGCAAGCACTCTTGCCGCTGTCTGCAACGTCTTTATCGAAGGTGTAAACCGTCATGCCTGTGGCCGTTACCAAAATGCCGTCAGCTTTCTTGAGTGGAACGTTTTGTGCAAAAGCAGTGCTGGACATGAACAAGACCGCAGCGGCAGACAGTACGAGATGAGAGAGTTTCATTTTCTTATTCCTTTTCAATGAAGAGTGGCAAGTCGATATAAGGACGTCATAAATGCGTCCCTACCGGCTTGAATCATTTACGTCAGAAAAAAACAATACGCACAACAATGCGCTGACATTGAGGTAAACGATGGCACGGCTGATTTATTCCATCGTATCGAAAATATTTATCCGCTCTGGCACATTGCTGTCGCTAAGTTACACCTTCTGCGTGCAATCGTGCAGGTCTGATGCGGGATTGAGCTAGATTAACGGCGATCGATCAGACATTGCGCGGCTTCCCACGCTTCCATCGCGGCATTCGGATTACCGGTGAGATGGGCCGCATCGATGGCACCATCCAGCAGGATATTGATCTGTGATGCCAATTTCCCGGATTTTGTACCGTGCGTCTCCAGCAGCAAGCTTGCGATGTAGTCGATGATCAGTTGCTTGTGCAAAGCGGCAACTTGATGGATGGGGTCCTTGCGGTTATGAAACTCGGCAGCTGCATTGATGAACATGCAGCCATTGAAGTCTTTACGCTTGAACCATTGATCGTGCCAGGTGAAGAGCGCCAATATCTTTTGCGACAGACCTTCTTGCTGATTAACGTAGTTCATCAGCGATGTACGGAAGAAGGTATCTCGCTGATTCAAAACTTCCAGTATCAGGTCCGATTTCGACGGGAAGTACTTATAGAGTGTCATCTTCGCGATCCCGGCTTCCGCAATAATGCGATCTATGCCGACACCCGTGTAGCCACCTTGCGCGAATAACTCCATCGCCTTCTTTACCAGTATTTCTCGTTTATCCAACATCATTTCACCTGTAGTCCAAAGCATCATCGCTTGCAAAGAGCTTGTTGCAGATCGTTACCAACATCGTTACTATACAGATCTGTCTGTATATTTCAAGAGAATCAAGCCCAGCCTGCATGGATGCAATCGGGGAAAAGCTGGCTCAAGGCACGATTCATGTTCAACTTTTCTAGCGGGTCATTCATGAATACATTTTTATCAAAAATGCGCGGCGGTACTGCCGTCCCACCACGCGCACCATTCCGGCATATCGCGCTTTCCTGGCTGGGCGGCTTCCTTGCCATCTCGGCAGTTGCACTCGCCACCGATATCAGTCACATGCCGCTGGTGCTTGGTTCTTTTGGCGCAAGCTGCGTGTTGATATTCGGCTTTCCTGAAAGCCCTTTCTCGCAACCACGCAATGTCATTGCCGGTCACTTCCTGTCATCGCTATCTGGCCTGCTCTTTCTGACGCTGTTCGGCCCGCATTGGTGGAGCATGGCGTTAGCTGTCGGCACTGCTATTGCCGTAATGCAACTAACTCGTACTGTACACCCACCGGCCGGTTCGAATCCGGTGATTGTTATGCTGGCTGCGCCTGCCTGGAGTTTTCTGCTGACACCGACCTTGATCGGCAGTGTGATAGTGGTCATCGTGGCAATTGTTTTCAACAATATTCCCAAAGACCGTTCCTATCCAAAATACTGGATGTAAAAGCATCTTTGTATTGCCTCAAACCTGCCTGATTTCCCAACGGATTTGAATATATGGCTAGCGATGCAGCCATATATTCATGCACGGCAAAAAGTCGATCCGCGCATTTTGTACGTAGTATCCACAGAGACCTTACGTGGTATCCACAATTCACAATTTTTTTCACCGCGTGAATACGTGATATCCACAATCTGAATATCTCATATTCTTAACTTTAGGTATAGCAACTCGCCCGCCATTCTCGGATAGTAGCGTCGTTGAATTAAATAAACACGAGCCGTGCGCACAAGCTCAGATCGGTTACCAACTTTTCTGACAGATAGCCACGGTTTCAAATGATCGAAATGAATCATCCGTTGTTTATTGCAACGAGGGCACCGAACAATCGTGACGTGCATTTTCATACTTGAGAGTTGAGAGAAGGCAAATATGAGTGAAATTAAACGTCCAGCGTCATTCCGCTGGATACAATTGATTTTGGGTATCGTCGCTATGGCGATGATTGCAAACTTGCAATACGGTTGGACGCTGTTCGTCGATCCTATCGCTGCTAAACACGGCTGGAGCCGCGCTGCGATTCAAGTTGCATTTACTATCTTCGTTCTGACCGAAACATGGTTGGTCCCTATCGAAGGCTGGTTCGTTGATAAATTCGGCCCACGTCCTGTCGTTATCGTCGGTGGCGTATTGTGCGGTCTGGGTTGGTTCATCAACTCGTTCGCTGATTCCCTGGCTGTTCTGTACTTTGCTGCTGTTATTAGCGGTATCGGCGCTGGTGCTGTATACGGTACTTGCGTTGGTAATGCGTTGAAATGGTTCCCGGACCGTCGCGGTCTGGCAGCTGGTTTGACCGCTGCTGGTTTCGGTGCTGGTTCCGCTATCACCATCATCCCTATCTCGGCAATGATCGCTTCCCGCGGCTATGAAGATGCATTCCTGTACTTCGGTATCGGCCAAGGCATCATCGTAGTTCTGGTTGCATTGTTCCTGGCTCGTGCTCCTGAGCACAAAAAAGGCGAAGCAGTTGCAAACGTTCAACAAACCAAACGCGATTACAAACCAAGCGAAGTTTTGCGTGAACCAGTTTTCTGGGTCATGTATGCAATGTTCGTGATGGTTGCTGCTGGTGGCCTGATGGCAACTGCACAACTGGGTTCGATCGCTCGTGACTTTAAAGTGTTCGACGTTCAAGTCAGCATGATGGGCTTGACCTTGCCAGCACTGACATTTGCTCTGGCTATCGACCGCGTATTGAACGGCTTGACCCGTCCATTCTTCGGCTGGGTATCGGATCAAATCGGTCGTGAACCAACCATGTTCATCGCGTTTGCTATCGAAGCAGTTGGTATCTTGGCTCTGTTCCACTACGGCCACAACCCAATCGCATTCGTTATCCTGACCGGTATCGTGTTCTTTGCATGGGGCGAAATCTACTCCTTGTTCCCATCGACTTGCGCAGATACATTCGGCAGCAAATTCGCAACAGCTAACGCTGGCTTGCTGTACACCGCTAAAGGCACAGCTTCCCTGCTGATCCCTCTGTCGGCAGTATTGGCATCCGCAACTGGCGGCTGGTACGCAGTGTTCGTCGTTGCTAGTGCACTGAATGCAACCGCAGCTCTGATGGCTTGGTTCGTATTGAAACCTATGCGCGCTAAACACATGAGCAAACCAGCTATCGCTGAATAATCGATTTCATTGGTTGTACCTCTTCAAGACCGGCTTAGGCCGGTCTTTTTTTGTCTGTAATTTTCCCAACTGATACGCCTTCTTGCGCTGACAAGAATCTGGCGCTCTGCCCTTATGTGAGCCAACACGCTCACTTTCTGCACGACTTCGGTTAGCATTAAGCAACAACAATATGCGTAACGCTCACAAGGCGATCGAATCCATGAACTATTCAGAAATCCAGCAAAAGACTTTCCTCGCCCTATTGATTGCCTTTTCGTTCGCATTCATCGGGATTTTATTGCCGTTCTACGGCGCGGTATTCTGGGCTTCGGTACTGGCGATTCTGTTCTCGCCGTTCTATCGCAAGATGCTGATCAAAATGAATCAGCGCAGCAATCTCGCTGCATTGGCGACGCTGGGTATCTGTCTGGTGCTGGTGATTCTTCCGCTGATCCTGATTTCCATTTCCATGGTGCATGAAGCATCGAACTTGTATAACAACATCCGTTCAGGGCAAATCAACTTTGGCGCTTATTTTGAAAAAGTCGTCGCCGCCTTGCCTAGCTGGGTCGTTACCCAAATGGATAAATTCGGTCTGACCAACGTCGCCTCCTTGCAGGCAAAAATTACGACGGCTGCCGTGCAAGGTAGCGAATTCATCACCAAGCAAGCCATCAGCATCGGTCAGAATACCTTCAACTTCCTGGTCAGCTTCACCATCATGTTGTACATGCTGTTCTTTCTTTTGCGCGACGGTGACAAGATCGCCAATCGCATTCGACAAGCCGCACCTTTGAATCCTGACCACAAACGCACACTGTTCAATAACCTGACGACAGCCATCCGCGCCACGGTCAAAGGCAATGTGATTGTTGCTGCAGTACAAGGCGCACTCGGTGGTATCGCATTCTGGTTCCTTGGCGTACAAGGCGCATTGCTGTGGGCCGTGTTGATGGCCTTCCTGTCTTTGTTGCCGGCAGTCGGTGCAGCACTGATCTGGGTACCAGTCGCGGTTTACTTCTTGCTGACAGGCGCAGTCTGGCAAGGCGTCACACTGATCGTGTTCGGTGTACTCGTCATCGGCTTGGTGGATAACATCCTGCGCCCGATTCTGGTGGGAAAAGACACTGCATTACCAGATTTTATCGTCCTGATCTCCACCGTCGGCGGTATGGCCCTGCTGGGCTTGAACGGCTTTGTGATCGGGCCAGTCATTGCCGCACTGTTTATGACACTGTGGGACATCTTCTCTTCCGGCAAGCAGAAACAGGAAGCGGAAAAATTGCACCGGCCAGACTAAAGCTTGGTTAAACGAATGACAAAGCCGGCTGAATGCCGGCTTTTTTCATCGCGGTTGCAAACGCCTTGTCTGCTTGTCATCAGCAGCCATACAGCGCAATTTCTGCGACAATTCGCGCTATGAATTCGATATCCCCAGTCGCAGAGCAATTCCACATCGCCTTTTACAAGTTTGCCAAACTGGCTGACGCCGATGCCGTTGTCACCGTTTGCCGTGAGCTGACGCACAATCTGCTCGGCAGCATCCTGATTGCCGACGAAGGCATCAACGGCGTATTGGCCGGTGACGCAGCAACGCTCGACCGCTTCGAACAAGCGCTACGCAAGGACCCACGTCTGGGCGGTGCATTCAGCAATATCGTCTTCAAGCGCAGCGCCTGCAAGACCGCGCCGTTTGCCCGCATGAAGGTACACAAGAAATCTGAAATCGTTTTCCTCGGTGTAGACAATGTCGATGCCATCAGCAAAACCGGCATAGACGTCAGCCCGCAAGAATGGCGCGAGTTGATCGCACAAGATGATGTCGTCGTGATCGACAATCGCAACAGCTTTGAATTCAAGTTGGGAAAATTCAAGAATGCAGTCGACCCCGGCGTCGATAACTTCCGCGACTTCCCCAAGTACATAGAAGAACATGTGCCGGAGTGGCAAGCAGCCGGCAAGCGCGTCGCCATGTATTGCACCGGCGGCATACGCTGTGAAAAAACCAGTGCCTGGATGCTGGATATGGGCGTGCCGGTTTATCAGCTCGAAGGCGGCATCCTGAATTACTTCCTCGAGATGCCGGATGCAGAGAAAGATTGGGAAGGCGAATGCTTCGTCTTCGACAATCGCATCGCGCTCGATACCAAAATGCAGGAAACCGACACCACGCTGGAAGATGTGTACGGCGGCGAACCCGATTGGGAATGGCGTTTGCAACGCGCCAAACGGCTGGACGCCGACAGCGAGTGAGCGCTGCCAAAATTTCACCGCCGTCCAGCAAGGACGGCGTCGGCCCCAGCAGCGTCGCGCTGCCGGCTGGATCATGGCCTAGCATCATCGCTTTTCTCGTCGAACACTTCCCGGCGATTCCACATACAGAATGGGAAGCACGCATGCAGCGTGGTGATGTGATCGATGCCGCAGGACGGGCACTGACACCTGCCAGCCCATACCAGGCGCACAGCAAGATTTTTTATTACCGCAGCTTACCGGCTGAACCGCGCATTCCGTTTGATGAAGTCGTGTTGTATCAAGACGAATATCTGATTGCGGTCGACAAACCACACTTTCTACCCGTCACGCCAGCTGGCCGCTATCTGCAAGAAACTTTGCTGGTGCGTCTGAAGCGCTCGCTCGGCATAGATACGCTGGCACCCATGCATCGCATCGATCGCGAAACTGCCGGCCTCGTGCTCTTCACGATACAGCCGCACACACGCAATTTGTATCAAACCCTGTTCCGCGAACGTAGCGTCAGCAAAGAGTACGAAGCCATCGCGCCGTATTGCGCCGACCTCGTCTTGCCCACCACGTATCGCAGTCGCTTGCTTGAAAGCGCGGCCTTCATGAAAATGGAAGAAGTCGAAGGGGAAGCGAATGCAGAAACAGCGATAGAACTGATTGAAGTACACGGTGCGTTGGCGCGTTATAAACTGGAACCCGTCAGTGGCCAGAAACATCAGCTGCGCGCGCATATGGCGGCGCTCGGCATACCGATCATGAATGACAGAATTTATCCTCATCTTTATCCAGATGAAGGCGCGGAACAAGATTACAGTCAGCCATTAAAGTTGCTGGCGAAGACGATCTCTTTTACCGATCCGATTTCACAGCAATTACGTCAATTCGAAAGTCGGCAAAGTCTGTCGTTTTAACAAGCACGCTTAACACTCGTTGCACTGCGACGATCACATATATTCAAGGAAATCGATGTCACTGGAAACCATAGGCGGCTTTATCAGTATGCTGATCACACCGCTAACAACCTTGATCGCGGAAAAACTCGCAGACCGTTTTGGTGGCAAGGAATCAACTCTGAGACAAGTGGTCATTCAATGCCTAGCTTTCGTCTTACTGTTAATCCCGGTTGCTCTGCTCCTGATTGCGCTGATTGGCATGGTCATCTTCAGCTTTCAAATGCTGTCTGCAGGGTTCTGACGGAAACGATTAATTTTCCGCATCAAGCTGCATGGCGCAAGGCGCGCTGTTTGTGTTCCTTCTCTCTTTCCTGACGCATATGCTGAAACCAGTGTGGATGTGCGCTCTCCGAAGTCCACACATCAAGATGCAGTTGCGACAGGAAAATCGGATCAGCCAGCAAGCTATTCTTTTGACCATCGCTCAAAACAGATGCGCCATTCAGCAATGCGTTCTGCACTAGCTCGGCACGCATGCGCTGCGCGGTCGGCGAACGATGTGCGTGGATAGAGCTGCTCGCACACATCACACCATTGAAGCGTGGATCAACCACCGCATCGACAAACGTCATTTGATGCGACGCTTCTTTCACATGTGCGACCGTAGCCGTCAATTCGACTGGTGGTTCAGCCTCTTCCGGAATCAAGAATAATTTCTTCCGGCGGAAGCGCAAGCCGTTCACAACCTTGCTGGAATAGATAGACACGGGTATCGCCACTGCCAGCGAACCGACTATGGGCAAGAGCCACGGTAGAAAAGCCGGATTCAACCAAAAGATAATGCCGCCCCAGGTCAAACCCAGCAAAGTATGAAAACCGTGCTTGCGTATCGCTTCGCCAGGACTGGTTTCTGCATCTTCACGCGGTGGTGATTTCCAGCGCAGCGCCCAACCCATAAAGGCAGCGATAACGAAGTGCGTGTGGAACAACATGCGCACCGGTGCCAGCAACATCGAAAAAAACATTTCGATCAACATGCTGAATATCAAACGCATACTTCCACCAAACTGCTTAGCACCCTGCATGCATATCAATACCACGCTCAATATCTTAGGTAGAAATAACAAGGTCGCCGTTGCACTAAAGAGCGCGAGTGCTTTTTCCGGATGCCATTGCGGCCAAGTTGGAAACAACTGCCACGGCTCGGTAAAGTAAACCGGCTCGGCCAAGGTGTGTTGCATCAACATGCCGGTGGAAAGCAGCAGAAACAGAAACCACAAAGGTGCCGACAGATACGCCATCACACCGGTGACGAATACTGCTCTATGTACCGAATGCATGCCCTTGGACAGGAACAGACGGAAGTTCATCAGATTGCCCTGGCACCAGCGACGGTCACGCTTCAATTCATCCAATAGGTTAGGCGGCATTTCTTCATAGCTGCCATCCAGATCGTAGGCTATCCAGACCTTCCAACCGGCACGTCGCATCAAGGCCGCTTCGATAAAGTCATGCGACAGAATTTCGCCGGCAAATGGACCTTTGCCCGGCAACAGGGACAAGGCGCAATGTTCGATAAAGGGCTGCATCCGTATGATCGCGTTATGCCCCCAGTAGTGCGACTCACCAAGCTGCCAGTAATGCAGACCCGCAGTAAACAAAGGGCCGTACACACGTGTGGAAAATTGCTGGATGCGCGCATACAAGGTATCGCGACCCGCAGCGCGTGGTGCGGTTTGAATAATGCCGGCATCCGGATTGGCTTCCATCGATTGCACCAGCTTGGTCAGGCAATCGCCGCTCATTACGCTATCGGCATCCAGCACCAGCATGTAACGATAATTTTTGCCCCAGCGTCGGCAGAAGTCATCGATGTTGCCGCTCTTGCGCCGCACACGACGTTGGCGACGACGATAAAAAATGCGGCCGAAACCATCGACCGCCTTGCACAGCACTGCCCACGCCGCTACTTCTGCCGCGCAGATATCGCTATTGCCGCTATCGCTCAACACGAAAAAATCAAAACGATCCAGCTGACCTGTTTTTTGCACCGACTCGTACGTTGCGCGCAAGCCGGCAAAGACGCGCGTCACATCTTCATTACAGATAGGCATCACGATGGCAGTGCGCGCATCGGCGGCAATCGGACCGTTTGCTACTGCTGATTTTGAAATCAGATGAGGATCTTTACCGCGCGCCAGCAAAATAAAACCTGTCATCGCGGTCCAGAAACCAGCTGATACCCAGCAGAACAGCAAGGCGAACAAAGCCAGCATCGCCATCTCTAGCGGCTGCTTGCCTTGATACGGCAAGACGCTACTCATGTAATACGTTGCCAGCGCCGTTTGTCCCAACATCAGAAACAGCAAGGTCAAGCGACGTGCGCCACCTTTGGCAGCATCATTGACCGGTGCAGCATCTGTCACGGGCACAGCTGATTCAGCTTTATCTGTATCGCGACGTCGCAGAGACTGAAACCAGCGCGTGAGCGGATTCAATGCGCCCCATGGCTGTGGCACCATCGAAACACGATTAATCGGTGGTGCGATATTTAATGCCGCACTTGCTGCCGCGCCGAGTTCTTGTGCGGGTTCAACGGTATTGAAGGCATGCGATGCCGTGCCAAGTGCCAAGCGCGTGCGCGCCACGACGGACGCTAACGCTGGATTGTCTGGATACGCATGCTTTCCCGCCAAGGCATGATGCAAGCCAGTCATTGCTTCACGCGTAGAGAAGGTCGGCGCTGCTTCAAGCTGCGCCTCTATCGCCTCGCGCTCAGCCTGCGGTAAGGAAAGGTGATCGAGATAATGCCGACATTGCGTCGGGATGCGTGGCGCGTCCATCAATCTGCCGGCAGAATGTAACTCCACGTTTCCGATAGAGTCGTATTGTTACTGTACAAAAATCCGCGCAGTTCTATCGGCTTCTTGTCATCTATGCGCTTGACCTTCAGTGCCGCGCGCCAGCCGCCACTGACTTCGTTGCGAGAAGTCACCGATTCCAGTATTTCGCCATTCGCATCGGACGATGCGCGTATATCTATCTTTGTATTCGGCGGCAGTTTCTTCAGCGCCGGCCCATCAAAATCGATGAGCAGGGAAATGCTGTCATCTGCTTTATTGTTGGTATAACCGTGACCGCGCCGCGTTTGTGTCACCCAGGACAAGGGCGGACGCTGCTGCAAGCTCTTGTTCCAGTACACGCGATAATCGATATTGATAGGCTCGCCCGGCTTGGGCAACTGATCCGGCACCCAGTAGGCAACGATGTTGTCGTTGGTTTCATCCGGTGTCGGTATCTGCACCAACTCGACCCGGCCGGAACCCCATTTTCCTATCGGCTCCACCCAGGCACTCGGACGTGCTTCATAACGGGCAGCCAGATCTTCATAACTGGAGTGTCTTTCATCACGCTGCATCAAGCCGAAGCCGGACGGATTGCTCAAACTATATGAGGTCACCAGCAAACGCTTGGGATTAACCAATGGCCGCCATATCCATTCGCCGGTACCGGATTGAACCGATAAACCATCCGAGTCATGCACTTCGGGACGATAGTCGTCGGACGTCGGGCGCTGATTCTCGCCGAATAAATACATGCTGGTCAGCGGTGCGACGCCGAGCTTGCTAACGTTCTCGCGCAGATATAACTGCGACTTCACTTCGGTCACGGTTTGTTCGCCGGGTCTGACAATGAAGCGGTAAGCGCCGGTAACGCGACGCGAATCGAGCAGCGCATAAATCGTCAATTGCTTGCTATTAGCCGTAGGACGTTCTATCCAGAATTCCACAAAGCGCGGGAATTCTTCACCGGAGTTCAATGCAGTATCGATAGCCAGGCCACGTGCAGAGAGTCCATAGACTTGCCCCTTGCCGACCGCACGCAAATAACTGGCACCGAGAAAGACCAGGAATTCATCCTTGGATTTAGGCGTATTGATTGCGTAATGCACACGGAAGCCGGCAAAACCGAGATGCTTCAAGTCCTGCGCACTGAGTTTATTACCGCCGTAATTAAAGGCTTTCGGATCGAAGGGAATCGGACGTGCGCGATTGTTGCTAATTTCGTTGATGCGGACGGCACTGTCGTATTGCCGACCTTGATGGAAAAAGCTGAGTTGAAACGGTAGTTTGGCAGAACGCCAGTAAGCACTATCCTGCTTGAATTGAATGTCGTGATACTGCGCGTAGCTTAAATTCTCGAGCGCTTTGGGAATGTTCTTGGGCGGGGCCTTGTAAGACGTCGTGGCCAGTTGCTTGGCCTTTTTTGCCACATCATTGAAATCAAATGCAAGCGCATGGACACATGGAATAAACGAAAAAACCAGCACCGCGATGCGCTGAGGGGCTCGCACAAATGTAAATAAACTTCGAAACATGATTTCCAATCCAAACAAACTATCCGACCGATGCCAGCTATCAGATCCCTGCTGCAAAATGTTTGTGCAGGGTCAGGACGTGTATCGCGCTCAGTTGCAATACCCGTCGTACATTGAAAGGCTTTACGAATTAAGCCAATATTGACCTTCCGCCCCGGATGGTTCGGGCAAAAGACGATAACTTCAGCGAAAAGTGCGTATGGCTCTACACAGACTCTTGATCTTTCTCTCGCGCATGACAGTTATGCAACAGGTCTGACCTCATAAAAAGTCGAATGGTTCCATCTTCAAATGTTTTTTTCCGGCATTTTTCCCAGCCTTAAGCCTGCCACACGCCGTATCCCGCTTCACGCAAGGCGATGCCCAGTTCAACTTCCATCTCGCACGCAGCGGGATACGGCATCGGGTTGTACACCGCATACAGCTCCGGCAGCAGGCGCAAGCCGAACTTTTCGACATAGCGATTACTCTGTATGCCAGCCTTGTGTTTATCGAAGCGCAGATCCGGGTCCAGCCCTGTCATGCCCACGTACACACAGGGCTTGCCCGCGATGTAATCCGGATTTGCTTTCTTGAAACGCGCCTCGTAGAGCACATCCGCTGATAATTCAACGACATAAACATGGTGATGGTGACGACGCGACATGGCGATGCTTTTGAGTGAAACAGAAGATGTCTTCAGCATAGCAGGCCACCACATTTTCCTTCGCCTCTCTGTTATTTCGCTGCAAGTCCCATGCCATCGCGATCATTGACGCACTGCGGGCGAACTATCGGTACAATTCGAGAAAAACCGCATCAACGACAATGATGAAAATTGATTGTCGTCCCACGCAGAAAGCGATGCCAATAATGAAAACAAACTATCTGCAAGAAGCCTGGTTCCTCACCAGAGATGCAGTACAAGCCTGGTTACAGGATTTCGCGCCCAGCATGGGTGCTGCGCTGGCCTACTACACCATCTTTTCCCTTGCACCAATGCTGATCATCGTGATCGCCATTGCCGGATTCTTCTTTGGCCAAACCACGGCGCAGGGAGAAATCGTCATGCAATTGCGCGATATGGTGGGCGATACCGGTGCAGCCGCAGTCGAAGGTTTGCTGAAATCTGCCAGCGAACCGGGCAAAGGCATCGTCGCTGCCACGCTCGGCACGCTGACCTTGATGATAGGTGCGACCGCTGTGTTCGGTGAATTGCAAAGCGCACTGAATCGCATCTGGAAAGTCCCGGCCGAAACCAAAGGCGGCGGCATCTGGAAATTCGTACGCACACGCCTGTTGTCCTTCGGCATGGTGATGGGCCTGGGCTTCATGCTGCTGATCTCGCTGATCCTGAGCGCCGCGCTTGCTGCTCTCGGTCAATGGTGGGGCAATGTGCTGGGTGGCTGGACCATCGTCTTGCAGGTATTGAATATCGCGGTATCCTTCGCCGTCATCACTGGTTTGTTCGCGATGATCTATAAATTCATGCCGAGTGCTTATATTCCGTGGCGTGATGTGTGGGTCGGTGCCGTTGTGACTGCATTGCTGTTCACGGTGGGTAAATTCCTGATCGGACTGTATCTGGGCAAGACCAATATGGCTTCCGGCTTCGGCGCGGCCGGTTCACTGGTTGTCTTGCTGGCCTGGATTTATTATTCGGCGCAAATTTTCTTGCTCGGTGCGGAATTTACCTGGGTCTACGCGCAACGACATGGCTCGCAAGTGAAAGTAGCGGAAAACACTAGCGTAGCAACGAACAATCCCGTCTCGGAATAAAATCACTCTTTCAATGCTATAGGCTACGCAGATTCCGTAGCCTATATCTGCCCGCGCGATGCGCAATCATCGCTAAAGCTGTACCCACTTGCCTAACATGACCGATATTTCCAGCTCGTCCCAACCCTCTCGCTTAGCCCGCATCGATGCTTTGCGCGGCATTGCCGTCTTCGGCATCTTGCTCGTCAATGTATGGTCCTTCATCTGGGGCTTCGAGAGTTTGCGTTACGGCGTGCTGCCGGCAAGCGCATCACTTTTCGATGTGCTGTCCGTTGCCTTTGTCTCTTTCTTCGCAGAACAAAAGTTTTATCCGATTTTTGCGTTTCTGTTTGGCGCCAGCTTTGTACTGATTACTCGCTCAGCCAAGCGCCAGCTGGAACGCTGGAGCGATGCAGAGCGACTGTATAGACGCAGACTGCGCTGGTTGCTGGTGTGTGGCATCTTGCACGGCGTGCTGATCTGGTTTGGCGACATTCTGACTGTCTATGCCATCGCCGGCTTCTGGGTGCTGGCGGGTCTGGCCAATGCACGGCTGAGCAAGATACGCAGTCATCTACGCATCTGGGCCTGCGTGTTTTTTGGATTTGTAATCGTCAATTTTGTGTTGAGTATTCAAGTAATCAATCTGAATGATTTGCTTGAGCAGGGGAAAAGCGCCGCTTATGCCGTTGAGTCTTCACGTGCCATTTATACCTACGGTAATTTTTTCAGCATAGCGATACAGCGCATACGCGATTACTTCTCCGTTACAACACAATCGCTCTTCATCCTGCCGCACATCGCCGTCCTGTTTTTACTCGGCGTCATGTCGGTACGCCGTGGCTGGCTGACACAACCATGGCGACACACAACATTCTGGCGTCGTACGCAATGGATAGGTTTTGCCATCGGCATTCCATTCAATCTGGCTTGGGCCACACTGGTGTTATCCGAAGCCATCGATCCCTTTCATCCTTCCATCTATACTTTCCTGATGTATGCATGGCTGCCAGTCGGCGGCTCCTGTCTGGCAGCAGCCTATGTCGCAACCGTCATGCTTGCAGGTCCAGGAATAATGAGTGTGCTGGAAAAATGGCTGGCGCCAGTGGGGAAAATGGCACTGACAAACTATCTGATGCAATCCCTGCTATGCAGCGTATTGATACAAGGCTTCGGTTTTGGCCTGGGTGCAAAATGGCCACCGGCTGGATGGTTGGCGATTGCCTTTGGCATCATGTTCTTGCAACTATGGTTCAGCCGCTGGTGGCTGTCGCAATATACGCAAGGGCCGTTGGAAATGTTATCGCGACGCTATATAAATAAAGGCGCAACAAAGACGTGAAAAATTAATTGGCGTCGTTCAGATGGCAAGCAGAGTAATGCTGCGGTGCGACTTCCTTCAGCAGCGGTTGCTCGACGCTGCAACGCGGCATCGCATGTGGACAACGCGGATGGAAGTGACAACCTGAAGGTGGATGCAGTGGCGACGGGATTTCGCCCTTAACTGCGACGAAGTCTATCTTCTTCACTTCCAGCTTGGGAGCGGAAGCTAGCAAAGCCACAGTGTACGGATGATTCGGTTGTGCGAATAATTCCGCCGTCGGTGACGATTCAACGATGCGCCCCAGATACATGATGACGACGCGATCCGACACATGTCGCACCACGCCCAGATCGTGGCTGATGAATAGATAAGTCAGATTCAGTTCATTGCGCAATTCAATAAACAAATTCAGCACTTGCGCCTGTATCGATACATCGAGCGCCGCGACCGCTTCATCACAGACCAGCAATTCCGGCTTGACCGCCAAAGCACGTGCAATGCCTATGCGCGCACGCTGCCCACCGGAGAATTGATGCGGGAAGCGACGTACCAGCGCCGGATCAAGTCCAACCTTTTGCAATAAACCTGCGACGTAATCTTTTTGTTGCGCGGCTGTAATCATGCCGTGCGCTAGCGGTGCTTCGCCGACGATATCCTGTATGCGCATGCGCGGATTAAGCGAAGCATAAGGATCTTGAAAAATCATTTGCATCGCCAATTGCTTCTGCCGCCTTTGCGCGACATTCAATTGCGCCAGGTCTTCGCCCTTCCAGTAACGCGTACCGGACGACAAAGTATGCAAACCGACTGCCATGCGACCCAGCGTCGATTTGCCACAACCGGATTCGCCGACCAGACCGACCACTTCACCGGACTTGATAGACAGGTTGGCGTGATCGACTGCATGTACGACTTCTTCCGTGCGCTGGGCACCAAACAGTTTCGCCACTTTTGCCGCGACATCGAGTGGCTTGACGAAGCGCTTGCTGACGTCGCGTAGTTCCAGCAAAGGTGGGACTATTTCATCCATGCTCGACCTCGGCTACATACTTCATCGGATGGAAGCAACGGAATGCATGTGTGTCGTGTATCGATAATGGTGGCGTGTGTGCGCACTCTGCCGTCGCACGTTCGCAGCGTGTGCGGAAAGCACAACCCGAAGGCAGATTCAATAAAGATGGCGTCATACCCGGAATCTGGCGCAGCGGCTCGCCGACTTTGTTCCTGGACGGCGATGATGCGATCAAGCCATAAGTGTAAGGATGGCGCGCCTGTTCCAGCACTTGTTGCACGCTACCGCTCTCGACGATTTTTCCTGCATACATCACGCACACCGCATCGGCCAAACCGGCAATCACCGATAAATCATGTGTAATCCAGATCAGAGCAGTGCCGGATTCACGGCAAAGCTTTTGCATCTCGTACAAAATCTGTCCTTGTATTGTGACGTCGAGTGCCGTCGTCGGCTCATCGCAAATAATCAGATCGGGCTTGTTCAACAAAGCCGTCGCAATCGCCACGCGCTGACGCATGCCGCCGGAGAATTGATGCGGATAGGCCAGCAAACGCTCATCCGGCGAAGCAATCCCAACTCGGGCCAAGGCATCACGTGCCATTTCTCGCGCAGCTGCTTTACTCACATCCTGATGCGCCAACACCGCTTCCATCATTTGCGTATCGATGCGCAAGACTGGATTCAGCGTCATCATCGGGTCTTGAAAAATCATCGCGATGCGATTACCGCGCACACGGCGCATGGCTTCCGGCGATAAATCCAACAGGTTCTGATCTTTCAGCAGTATCTTGCCGCCGACGATCTTGCCCGGTGCATCGATCAAACCCATGATCGAATACGCAGTCATCGATTTACCCGAACCCGACTCGCCAACCAAACCCATGATCTGCCCCGGAGCAACCGAGAAAGACACATCCTCAACCGCCTTCACCACGCCATCGCGCGCAGAAAAATGCATCTGCAGGTTTTGTACCGTCAAGGTTGGCGTGGTCGTCATGGTCATTGTGTTTGCAAACGCGGATTCAAGACATCACGCAATTGATCGGCAACCAGATTGATCGCAACCACAGTCAGCAGCAAAGCAATACCGGGGAATACACTGATCCAGTATTTGCCAGACATCATGTAATCAAAGCCGTTCGCAATCAGCAAACCGAGCGAAGGCTCTGTGACCGGCAAGCCTATGCCGAGGAAGGACAAAGTCGCTTCCAGCGAAATCGCGGACGCCACCTGTAGCGCAGCGATCACGATCAGCGGTGGCAAACAGTTAGGCAATAGATGATGGAAGACTATGCGCAGTGGCGACAAACCCAATCCTGTCGCAGCTTCTATATATTCCTTCTTGCGTTCAACCAGCGCTGCACTGCGCGCGGTCCGTGCGTAATACGCCCACTGCACAGCGACCAAGGCGATGATGATCTTGCCTACGCCCGGCCCCATCAATGCCAGCAGTATCAGTGCCACCAAAATCGGGGGAAACGATAACTGGATATCAGCCACACGCATGATCAGGCTTTCTATCCGGCCACCGAAGTAACCGGCAAACAAACCCAGCGTCAAACCTATCACCAACGCAATCGCAGTACTGACTACGCCGACGATGATGGAAATACGCACACCGTACAGAATCGCCGACAGCATATCGCGTCCCTGCTCATCGGTACCGAGTACGTAGGTCAAGCTGTGATCGGCATTCTGCTGCCCCGGTTCCAGTCGCGAATCCATGATGTCTATCTGCGATAAATCGTAAGGATTTTGCGGTGCGATGACGGGAGCGAAGATCGCTGCCAATACGATAACTAGCAGCAAGATGAAGCCCAGCATCGCGACCTTGCTGGCAAAGAAGTTGCGGGTAAAACGCTGGAACGGCGTTTCTATCGGTGCGGAAGTGAGCGTGCTGTCCATCATCAAGCTTTCGCATCCGACAAACGTACGCGTGGATCCAGCAGCGAGTACACAACATCGACCACCAGATTGATAAAGATGAACAAGGTAACGATCAGCATCAGATAAGCGACGATCACTGGTCGATCAAGAACGCGTATCGAATCAATGATCAACTTGCCCATGCCCGGCCATGCAAACACCGACTCGGTGACGATGGCAAAAGCAATGATGGAGCCGAACTGCAAGGCGATCACGGTAACGATAGGAATCAGAATATTTTTCAATACATGCACGCCGATAATGCGGCTATTGCGCAAACCCTTGGCACGCGCAAACTTCACGTAATCCTGTAGCAGCGCTTCCTGCGCACCGGCACGCGTCAGCCGTATCACCAATGCAATATTGAATAGCGCAAGATTGAAGGCTGGCAGCAACAAATGCTTCAATCCATCCAGCGTCAGGAAGCTGACTGGCACACCAAACAGCAAAGTCGTCTCGCCACGTCCGCTGGCTGGCAACCAGCCGAGCTGCACCGCAAACACCATGATCAACATCAAGCCAACCCAGAACGTCGGCAGCGAAAATCCAAGTATGGAAATCGCCATGATGCTTTTACCTGTCCAGCTATGCGGACGCAAACCCGCCCACAAACCAAGTGGAATACCGAGCACGATGGCAATCACGATCGCACAGACCGCCAGTTCTAGCGTCGCCGGCAAACGCTCAAGTATCAAGGCCAGCGCTGGCGTACCGAAGGCGAATGAGCGGCCGAGGTCGCCACTTAATGCGTGTTGAATGAAGATGAAATATTGTTGCCACAAGGGCTTGTCGAGTCCGAACGCAGCGATGGTACGCGCGCGTTCAAACTGATCGGCGTCGGGACTGAGCAAAATATCGATAGGATTACCGATGGCATAGACGCCGACAAATACCAATAAAGACATCACGCCCAGCACGATGATGCTTTGTCCGAGACGACGCAGAATGAAGTCAAACATGATGCACTCCGCTCACCAATTGGCGAGCGCAGGCTGCCAGCTTATGCCATTGCACGCGGGATTTATTCTGGGTGAAACTGATGTGCGAAGGTGAATTCATCGATACGCGCAGTGTACTTCAAGCCTTTGCGCATTGCCCAGGTCGCATATTGATGATGCAAAGGCACGACTGCGTAATCCTTCAACGCAACTGCCGCTGCATCTTTCGCAAAACCTTCACGCTTGGCTTGATCAACTGAACCCAGCGACGATGCAATTAATTTATCCAATGCCGGATTACTATATTTTCCCCAGTTCCAGCTGCCCCAACCCGTGTCAGGATTGGGTGTGCCGACCAAGGTGCGCAAACCAAAGTCGCCAGCCAAGGTGCCCCAACCAAGCAACGCGACGCTGAACTCACCAGTGCGCGCCTTGCTGAAGTAAACCGACAGCGGCAAGGTTTCTACTTTGGTTTGTATGCCTATGCGATTCAAGAATTGCGCTACCGTCTGCACCACTTGCGCATCATTGATGTATCTATCATTCGGACCATGCAAGGTCAGCGCAAAACCATTTGGATAACCGGCTTCCGCCAGCAATTTCTTCGCACCTTCAGGATCGTAGGCCTCGACCTTCAAGCCGGCGTTGTAACCAAAGATGCCCGGCGAGACGATGTTCGATGCTGGCACCGCCAAACCTTCCATCGTGCGATCAGCCAAGGCCTGGCGATTGATCGCTTTTGAAATCGCCTGACGCACACGTACATCACGCAGTGGATTGCTAGGCAATGGTTTGCCGGCTTTGTCCGTTACGTAGCGTGTGCCTTTTTCGGATTGATCAATTTCCCAGAATATCGTGCGCCATGACACGCGCTGTTCAAGTCGGAATTTTGGATTGGCTTTGAGCTTGGCTAGATCGGCGGTCGGTACGCTTTCGATGGCATCAACGTCACCTGACAATAATGCCGCCATACGCGGCGCCGAGTTGGTGATGATACGGAAGGTGACTTTGTCCCAATCCGATTTACCGCCCCAATAATTGGCATTACGCGTGACTTCGATGCGATCACCACGTTTGAAACTGAGGAATTTATAAGGACCGGTACCGATCAAGGCTTTGCCGCTATTGAAATCGTCGGTGCTGGCTTTTTCTGCGGCCTTCTTCGATACGATAAAAATTGTGCTCACGTCCAAGGCCAATGGGCCATACGGTGCGGCAGTCGTCAGACGTACTGTGTACGGATCGACAATTTTCTTTCCAACGATTTGTTTTGTGTACGCGGTGAAAGGACCAGGGCTGTTGACCAATTTTGCAGGTCTATCCAGCGAAAACACCACATCTTCAGCGGTGAAATCAGAACCGTCGTGAAACTTCACACCATGTCGTAACTTGAATTCCCAGGTCGTCGCATCCACTGCGCGCCATGACGTTGCCAAACCCGGCACCAATTTACCGTTCGCATCCACATTGACCAGCGCATCGAATATCTGCGAAGAGAATGCGACGTTGGGTGCGATATTCAGATAATGCGGATCCAGCGAAGAAACGTCTGCCGCCAAGCCGATTTTCAAATCAGCAGCCAGTGCAGCATGCGTGATCAAATTCGTCGAGAACGCGAGCGCGCCAACCAAGGCTAGTGCAGATAGATTTTTTCGTTTGAAGCCGAGCATATTTTCCCCTTAGGTAGCCGCGAGTGAATCGATGTCTCACGCAAGGATGCGCGACCAACGCTACAGGGCGATGTTAGTCACGTCGGCGGCGAATGTAAATAATCCATTTGGGCTTTGGATATATCAAAAAGATATATTGAGAGTAAGACTGGAAGGCAATTGTTGAGGTGGCGCAAGCAATATGCTGTGCAGCCGTAACACCATCCTCACATGGAGAAATAGCGGAACCTGTATGATGCTTCGGCGCTCTAAAGCATTACCACTATTGCCGCATCGATACGGAGATTGCCATGCTGAACAGATTGCTCACCCTCGCCTTTACAGCATGCCTGATGCTGAGTGCACCGGCGTTCTCCGAAACAACTCGTCTGGATTTGCTCGGTTATCCGGCAACAGCAGATGCCGCTATACGCACTATCGTCATCACACCTGACACCAAATGGGTCAATGTAGAAGGCGGCGAAACCATCAACTTCATCGTTGGCGATAAATCCTTCGCGTGGTGTTTCTACGTCGGATTTACCGTGACATCCTTCGATCTGCAACTGGTCGCGCCTCCCGGCTTGCTGCAACGACGCATCGTGGCCTATGTTTCGCCAGATCCTAGATTTATAGGACGCGACTAAGCCGTCACCGATGGCCGCGACGTATTTTGTTCCGCAGAACTGATGAGTCGCTGTAATTGAAGTGCAGAACGCGCACGTCCCTTGCGCTTCTTCCACCAAATCACCACGCCGGTAACGCTCAACATCGACACCAACAAACCCATGATGGAAATCAGGATGCGACCCGGTATGCCGAGTATGCGACCCGAGTGCAGCGGGAATTGCATCTGCAAGAAAATATCGGCAGCTGTACCCTTCCACGGCAGACGATTGCCCAGATAGCTGCCATCCTTGCCATCAAAATACAAAGCTGCCGGCCCGACGCCACCGCCGCCGTGATCATCACCAGGATGGAAAAAACTGGCGCCGTAAATCCCGAATGAATTGGAATAAAACACGCTGCCTGCCGGTTCTTCCCAACCGCGTCGTGCCGCTTCATCCTTGGCTTTTTGTATCACTTCAGGGAAAGAGATAGTCGCCAGTATCGGATGCTGCGGATCGACCGGCGTACGCGTATCAAACGGTCCCGGCGTTACCTTGGACACCAGCGACATCGCTGGATAAAACACTTCGCGATACAGATTCAGCGAAAACGCAGTGAACGCCAGAATGAACAACAGCCCCCAGGTCCATAGACTGAAAGCGCGATGCAAATCGAAATTGAGTTTGTACGAACCACCACTCCAACGCACGCGCCACGATGGCTGCCAGCGTTGCCACCAGCTTTTTTCATTTGCTTGCCGTGTCTTGGCCTTGCCACCTTGCGCAGTTGCAGACAATTTCTTTTCCCTGCGCGCCGGCAAAGTCAAATAGAAACCGAAGAAGCAATCGATGACCCACACGACTGCAATGATGCCCATGAACCAGACACCCCAACGATCTATGCCCCACATTTCAGGAATATGCAGGCTGTAATGCAGCTTGTAGAGGAAAGGCATCAGATTCTCGCGAGCGAGCGAGACGGCGCCCCATTCACGTTTGCCGATAATCTCCGCAGTAACCGGATTGACGAAGACCTGGTTGTAACCGAGATCAAATAAACGCCCCGTCGCTGGATTAACACGTGCATCGACACCGAACAGCGCCGCATGCCCTTCCTCAAATTGCAGAGGCATAAACGATATCTGTACGCGCGGATCAGCTTGTTCGATGGCTGCCGCCAGTTCTATTGACGATTTGTACGGGCCGCGACTATCGACCTCGAACAAACGCGCATTCAACCATTCATCCAGTTCGTGGTCCCACGAGATCACGGCACCGGTCAAACCGGATATCAATAGAAACAGCGCGATGGTCAAGCCGCACCAGCGATGCAATAAAACAAAAGATCCGCGCAACATAATGATCAATACTCTTCTTTAAAGAATGCCGCATTACCAGCGATAACTAACTGTCGCGACACAGGTTGATTGACGCTCTAGCCCTTGATTGAAAAATTGTTCAAGCGAGGCTAGGGCAATTTCATCTCGCAATTATAATGCGAATCATTATCATTACATACTTCAAGAAGTATGAATGAAGGCGTACCGTGGTCTGAACTGGGAATACTGATATGAACTCGCACAGATCCGAACGGTATAAATAGTGCGGATCTATGTGGCTATCTTGTAAGAACTTGGTGTAATCGCAAAGAAGGCATCGCCTTAATGCGTCGCCATCAATGCGTTAGCACTTATCGGAATCTGCGCATCATGCGACGCAGCGGGAAGAAGCGTAGTAACAGGCAATTCAACAGCGATGGCGGCGATCTTTTCCGGGATCACATCGAGCTGGCGCACTTCAATAGCTTGCGTCGCGATCAGCGCAGCATTTGTATCCTCTGCCCTGCCATTCATCGCCTGCTTCGCCATCTCGCCCAATCCGTTTTCCTCGGCAAATTTCATCATTGCGGCCGCGCGTTCTTCATCAAACACGAAGGCATTCGCCGCCAGCGCATGCGAAGCGAGCTTGAAGTGCATGCTGAATCCGGCCAGCGGATCTGCACCCAGCTTCGCCATGCGATCGTATGCCCATTTATCCGCCATATAGAAACCCGTACCCGCCACCCAGGAAATGCCGGATAAGGAGCTGCGGAACAGGACGGAAGTTTTCATCGTATCCAGCGCCACATCCTGTGCCTGCGCTTTCAATGCTTCCTGCGCCACTGCTATCGCGCGATTGCGCACACTCTCCATCGCTTGCTCGGCTGCGTATCTGGCAACCGCCTCGCCGGCGGCTTGCGCTGCCTGCTTGCCGGCTTCAATCGCGGCCGCATTGGCCGCTGCCGCTTGCGCTGCATTGGCAACCGCACCTACACCGCTGACGATGCTGGCAACTGTCAGCGCGGTTTTTACGAAGCGCATACCGTAATGATAGGTTTTCATTCTGGCGCCGACTTCTTCCGACATGCCCTGCGTCCACAAGACCATCCACAACGCTTCGTCCGGCGTCAGTTCCTGATTGAAAACAGACAGTGGATGCTTGGCTTGCCGCCAGTGATATTCCTGCACCTCGGGCTTGTAGGGGTCGGCAATTTCGAAATGGCCGCGACAAACCTTGACCGGCGTGATCCTGATCTTCTTGCCGCCGGAAGTAATGACATCAAACGGATCACCGTCATCGCGCGCTTCTATCAAGCGCTCGCGCATTTTTTCCGTATTGTCGCGGTGATAGCCATCGACCTTATCCAGCTTGTCGCCAACCTCCAGACCAACGCTATTGCCCGCCACAGAAATGACCGTCAAGCGTTCATCCACGCCCACGCCGCGCACCCAGGCGATTCTGTCCATCTTCGGCAAATCGTATGAGTCGGCAACGGCAAAGGGCAGCTCCCATTGCTTGTCGCAGTCTTTGTCCTTCAACTCTGCGGTTTTGATAATGGCGGGACGCACGGCTTGATGTGCTTTGCCGTATAGACGGATGGACGAGAGCAATTTCTCATCCACTTCGCTACCGTCATCGACGGTGAATTTGGGGCCCGCACATCCGGTCAGGATGGTGACGAATACAACAGACGCTAAAACAGATACACGCTTCACCAGCGTCGTTGAGATCTTCATGGGAAATCTTTGAATGTGTTACGCGACTACAGACCGTGGTCCGTACCAAACCTGCAAATGCACGGGTGATGATGCTGATATTGCTTAGCACCATAGTTGCCGTACAGAACTATTCTAGTGGGGCATCAGGTCTTGCGAACGCGAGACATGCGGCTGGAGGCACTTATTTTTTGCGGGAGTTGCAAACGCGACACAGTGACGATTATGCAAGTATAGCTAGTTAAACAAGAAAGTAAGTACACGCTTACATAAGCAAAAAATGGGATTACTCAAGCAAACATAGACCTAGCAATAGGCAACCCACACACTTGAAAAATCCGCTTGACCTTCCCATCATGGTAAGGTCAATACTGCATGCATCTTCCACCTTCCGCGAGTCACATCATGACGACCGTACAGTCACAAATTGAGTCTGCCGATACCCGCCGCATCACGCTTGATGTAACAGGCATGACCTGCGCATCTTGCGCATCGCGTGTAGAAAAAGCCATCAACGCGATCCCCGGCGTAAAGCAAACCAGCGTGAATCTGGCGACAGATACTGTCGCGGTTGAAGTCCCGCCGGAAATCAATGCCGAGATGATTCGGCACGCAATTGAACAAGCCGGCTACGGCGTACCGCAAGAGGAAATCACACTCGATATCACCGGCATGACGTGCGCATCCTGTTCCAGCCGCGTGGAAAAAGCATTGCTCAAAGTCGATGGCGTGATTGATGCCAGCATTAATCTGGCGACTGACCGCGCGCAAGTCCGCGTCAACAGCGGCACCAACAGTTCGGCCCTGATAGCCGCAGTGCAAGATGCCGGCTACGGCGCATCGCTGCCGCTGCAGCAATCTGCACAACAAGCGGCAGAACAAAAACCGGCCAAAGACTGGCTGCCGGTAATGTATGCAGCCTTGCTATCCATCCCGCTGGTATTGCCGATGTTCCTGCAACCTTTCGGCATCGAATGGATGCTGCCGGGCTGGGTGCAATGGGTTTTGGCAACGCCGGTGCAATTCTGGCTGGGTGCGCGCTTTTATAAAGCAGGCTGGCATGCGGTCAAAGCCGGTACCGGCAATATGGATTTGTTGGTCGCGCTCGGCACCAGCGCTGCTTACGGCCTCAGTATTTATTTATTGCTGACAGCCATGCCTGGCCACATGCCACACTTGTACTTTGAAGCTTCGGTTGTCGTCATTACCCTGATCCTGTTGGGCAAATGGCTAGAAGCACGCGCCAAGAAACAAACCGCATCTGCCATACGCGCCTTGCAAAAGCTGCGTCCGGAATCGGCACGTGTGCGACGCGATGGCGTGGATACCGATGTCGCCATAGATTCTGTACGCGTCGGCGACATCGTTGTCGTACGTCCCGGCGAACGCATCGCGGTTGATGGCACGGTCGTCGAAGGCAATAGCCAAGTCGATGAATCATTGATCACCGGTGAAAGTCTGCCGGTAGTTAAACAAGTCGGCGACAAAGTCACTGGCGCATCCATCAATGCCGACGGCTTGCTGTTGGTACGTACCGATGCAGTCGGTGCGGAAACCACCTTGTCGCGCATCATCCGCATGGTGGAAAACGCGCAATCAGCGAAAGCGCCTATCCAGCGTCTGGTCGATAAAGTCAGCGCGATCTTCGTGCCTATCGTCTTGCTGATCGGCCTCGCAACCTTCATCGGCTGGTGGCTGGCTGGCGCTGGCGTAGAAGTCGCCATCATCAACGCTGTCAGCGTGTTGGTCATTGCCTGTCCTTGTGCGCTGGGTCTGGCAACACCGACTGCCATCATGGCCGGCACCGGCGTCGCAGCGAAGTCTGGCATTTTGATCAAGGATGCCGAAGCGCTGGAAATCGTGCATCACGTGACCACCGTCGTATTCGATAAAACCGGCACGCTGACACAAGGCAAACCACATGTAGCCGCAATGCAAGCCATCGACATCTCAGCCGACACCTTGCTGCAACTGGCTGCATCAATACAAAGCGGTAGCGAACATCCGCTGGCACACGCCGTGGTCGAACGCGCACGCGAGCAGAATGTCGCCACGCTGCCAGCCACCGAAGTGCAAGCCTTGCCGGGACGCGGCGTCGCGGCGACGGTCGATGGTCGTCATTTGCAGTTAGGCAGCTCACGCCTGATAGAGGAATTGGGTCTGGACTTCGGTGCGCTGGCAACACGCGCCAAAGAACTGGAAAACACCGGCCATACGATTTCATGGCTGGTATCAGTAGACGCGCCCAAGCAATTACTGGGATTGATTGCCTTCGCCGACCAGATCAAGGAAAGCGCACCGCGCGCTATCTCCAGTCTGCATGCACTCGGTATAGAAACCGTTTTGCTGAGTGGCGATAACTACGGCAGCGCTAATGCAGTCGGTAGCGCACTCGGCATCAAGCATGTCATCGCGCAAGTACTGCCAGCTGACAAGACCGCAAAAATCGCCTCCTTGCAAAAAGATGATCACGTGGTCGCGATGGTAGGCGACGGCATTAACGATGCACCAGCACTGGCCGCGGCCAATGTCGGTATTGCAATGGCAACCGGTACCGACGTCGCGATGCACGCAGCCGGCATCACGCTGATGCGCGGTGATCCTGCTCTGGTCGCCGATGCGATCGATATCTCGCGCCGCACTTATAACAAGATACGACAGAACTTGTTCTGGGCCTTTATCTACAACTTGATCGGCATTCCTCTGGCTGCTTTCGGCTTGCTGAATCCGATGTTTGCCGGTGCTGCAATGGCGTTCAGTTCGGTCAGCGTGATCAGTAATGCGCTGCTGTTGCGCCGCTGGCGCCCTTCGGCGCTGGAACATCACGACGCCAAATAAGTGCTCATATAGCTTTTGAATCGGAAGGAGTAAACATGAATATCGGAGAAGCAGCAAACGCATCCGGCATCTCGGCCAAAATGATCCGACACTACGAAAGTATTCAACTAATCCGGCCCAGTACGCGTACCGATGCCGGTTACCGCACCTATGACGACAACGATCTGCATACGCTGCGCTTCATCAAGCGCGGACGCAAACTGGGATTCTCTCTGGATCAGATCAGGGATTTACTATCGCTATGGAACGACTCGCACCGCGCCAGTGCTGATGTGAAGGCGATTGCACTCGCGCATGTTGCTGACTTGAACAAGCGCGTGGCCGAGCTGAGCGAGATGCGCGATACCTTGCAGCACCTGGCGCAATCATGCAATGGCGATGCGCGCGCAGATTGTCCAATTTTGCAGGGCTTGGCGCAGCAGGACGGCGATGCCGAACACGATTGCTGCGCTCCGCATCATTAGATCGGATTAAACGAGGTCTGGAATTAACATCACAGCAGGCAATAAAAAAGGGCCTATGGTTATCAACCATACGCCCTTTTACATACCGCTTTTATTAAACAGCAGCGCTACTCACTACCGGATAACCAGCATTCACAATCGCTGCAGAAATTTCTGCCAGTTCCGCATCGGTCTGCACACGCACCTTGCGTTGCGCAAGATTGATTTCCACTTTGGCGTCTGCATCCACAGCCTGCACCGACTTTGTCACTGCATTGATGCAATGACCGCAACTCATCTTTTCGACTTCCAACTCATACATAACGTAACTCCTTGTGGTGAATGACTGAACTCACTATATGGCTTCCCACGGTAGGAAGGTCAAGCGTCTTTTTGCTGATCTATTTTACTTATGACGGACATATGACTTTTCGTCCAAAACTTGTCGCTCCTATCGCTAATATCCTGATCGACTAAGCGCCTTCATCTACCTGTCGAAACACATAGAAATACAGCAGGCACAAAATATGCTCAGTTATATTCGACATAAAATTACTCTACAGAAACTATTTTGTTACATTTCAGAAATGGCGTGCAAGCACGTGTGCACGCCATGTCATAGCAAGGAAAAAAAGCAAACGTAAAATATAGTTTCCATGGACCAACTAATAGGCTTGCGGCAATCTATTCAGATAGAATACTTCTAACTAATTAGACAATAAAAACTATATAAATCCTCTCAATTAGCTTTTATCGCGCTCTTGAAATTAGCTTCTCTTAATAGAAAATTTTTCTTGAAGTCACGCTCCATGCTTAAACAGATTCAAACAAATATTTTGGTCGATGTCTTTGCATGGATGCCCTGTGAGCACTTCTGAACCACTGATGATGGGATCTCTACTGGAACACTTGGTAGAGATTACCGGCCATCGCGACCACGACTTGCTGGACATCTCGGTGATGACAGCACTGCTGAATATGGTCGGCGTCACAGAAGCGCGCGTCATGGAATTATTTCAGTCGCGTGGCGAACTCTTCGTTCGCCCACGTGTTTGGATCTCAGGCGGCAAAGTACAAACCGTCGATGAAGAATCATCCTCCGACCATGCAGGCGAACCGATAGTCTCCTTCCCTGCGCTGGTAACTTGCATTGCGCAACGTAAAAATCGTCTGGAAGAAGCCAGGGAAGATGGCCGTCACATCTTGTGGATTCCGATCTGGCAAAACGACAAGGTATCGACCTGCCTCGAAATTGCACACACACAGCCATTCACTGCACAGATGTTGCAAGTGATGGAAGGCATCTTGAGTGTGTATCGCAATTATCAAAGCCTGCTGGATTACAGCGAACGCGATTCATTGACCGGCTTGCTCAACCGCAAAACCTTCGATGAAAAATTTGCGCGCATGCTCAACAGCAAGCAAGCGGAGCCAGCTTCACACGATGTAGAAGACCGCCGTCATCATGCGGACGTCAAATCGCAATGGCTGGCCGTCATCGATATCGACCATTTCAAACGCGTAAACGATACCTTCGGCCATCTCTATGGCGATGAGGTATTGATTCTGGTCGCCAACATACTGCGTACCTCGTTTCGTGCACAAGACCGTGTCTTTCGTTTTGGCGGTGAGGAATTCGTTGTATTACTGCGCTCAGCGACGCTGGCTGATGCACAAATGGTGTTTGAACGCTTTCGCTCCAACATTGAGCAAAATCCATTTCCGCAAGTCGGGCAGATTACCGTCAGCATCGGCTTCGCTAGCATCTCGCAAGAAACACCGGTCGTCATACTTGGTCATGCCGACCAGGCGCTGTATTACGCCAAGGACCACGGTCGCAATCAAGTCTGCTACTACGATGAGTTGCTCGCGCTAGGTTTGCTCCATGTCGGCAAAAAGACAGAATCTGTTGAGTTCTTCTTTGACGAACCAACAGCAGGCTAAGCTTTAGTCCTCGCCTTATCGCTCTCATCAGAGCGACGCATTCCCCCATCATCTTCAATCAATACGATCTTCCGTAACGGCAGCTTGCGTCAGCGCACCATCTCAACGTGCATTGTCATCCTCTTATTCAACATAAATGGCCGCAACATTTCCTGTCTGGAATTGATATTGCAAATCATTCTCAGTTACGTTAAGATTTCGTTAAATTTATTAAGATTTCGTTAAATTCCAGCCAGCCAATCACTGAAGTGTCGGACGTCCCCGCCTCATTTCCATTCGTGTACTAGCCAGCCACAGACCCTCCCCTTCTTCTGGGCATCCCTTTTCTGGAGCATTAAGCATGGCTGTACAGCATCCCCAGGACTTTGCACGTCCTTTTGCAGTAACTTCGTCCCGCATCGAAAGCGGACTTGAACGCCATGCTCGTCGTGTCTGGCCCATCGCCGCTGCACTGCTGGTCGCCTCGGCTACCGCTTCTGCGCAACAGGCAACAGCGGATCAACATTTGCAGGAAGTCGTGGTCAGCGCATCCGGTTTCGAACAAGCAATCAAGGATGCACCAGCCAGCATCACCGTGATCACGCGTGAACAACTTGAAACCAATCGCGTCAACAGCATCGCTGAAGCTCTGCGCGGTGTCGAAGGTGTCGACGTTGGCGATGCACCGGGCAAAACCGGCGGCCTCAACATCAGCATGCGCGGCATGAATAGCCGCTACACATTGATTCTGATCGATGGCCGTCGCCAAAATACCGCTGGGACCGTAACGCCGAACGGTTTCGGTGAAACCTCAACTTCATTCCTGCCGCCGCCAGCAGCAATCGAACGCATCGAAGTCATACGCGGCCCAATGTCTACTCTGTACGGCTCGGATGCGATGGGCGGTGTGATCAACATCATCACACGCAAAGTTGGCAAGGTTTGGAGTGGCACTGTTACTGCAGAAACAACCCTGCAAGGCAAATCAGAGTTCGGTGACTCACAAGCCGGTAGTGTTTACCTTAGTGGGCCACTCGTTGAAAACCTGCTCGGCCTGCAAGTACGTGCACGCAAATATCACCGCGACGATTCCAATATCCAATGGCCAGGCAAAACACCAGGCAGCCTGACGCTAGGCAATGACCCCGTTAAATCGGATGTCGAAAACGTAGGTGCAAAATTATCGTTCACACCGAACAAAGACAACGATATCTCTCTCGATATCGACAGCACGCGCCAAAAGTACGATAACAGTCGCGGCCAACTTGGCACCTTGGACAGACCCGGTGCATTTCGTGGTTATGGACCAGAACAAAAATTCAACCGCGATCAAATTACGCTGGCACACACTTTACGCATGGCCAACAGCGTACTGGAATCCAGTATCAGTCATACCAAGACGGAAACGATAGGCCGCACCATTCCAAACGCAGCACCTGGAGGCAAAGTTGCAGGTTCGCCGCGCACTCTGGAATCGGAAAGCACCATCTTTGATACCAAACTGGTGACCTCTTTAGACACCCATATGCTCAGCGTAGGCGCGCAATGGTGGGAAGCAAAAATGGTAGACGCGATTGCGCCACGTGGTTTCGATCAAAAACAAATAGGTGTTTTTGCCGAAGATGAATGGCGTATCCGTAAAGATCTCGCCTTGACGGTTGGTGTGCGCCATGACCATCACAGTACATTCGGCGGATCAACAACGCCGCGCGTTTACCTCGTCTGGAACAGCACGGATCAATGGACCTTCAAGGGTGGCATCAGCAAGGCTTATCGCACCCCTAGCCTGGAACAACTGGTTGATGGCTTGTCCGGCATCGGCAGTCAAGGTACGACGCCTCTGTACGGCAATCCATCTCTTTCGCCAGAGCGCAGCACCAGCAGCGAGTTGGGTACTTATTTCGACAATAACAATGGCTTCCGCGCGAATGCCACCATCTTTCATACCGACTTCAAAAATGCCATTAGCACCATTAACGGCTATGTTCCACCAGGCGGTGGAGCACCAGGAAATCGTCCTGTCAATGTCGACAATGCTGTCATCAAAGGCATTGAATTAGGTAGCAGCATCGAATTCGCGCGCGTATGGCGACTCGCTGCCAATTACACATACACAGACAGTGAACAAAAAAGCGGCGCCAATATCGGCAGACCTCTTGAGAACACGCCCAAGCATGCCGCCAATATGAAACTGGATTGGCGTACTTCAGAACAACTGAATCTGTGGGCGCAAGCAGAATACAAAAGCGCACGCTACCGTTCAGAAGATAGCGGTGCATTCACCAATACCAAAGCATTGCTGGGCGATTACAAAAGTTACTATTTGCTGAATATTGGCGGCACCTACAAAGTGAACAAAGCGTTCGCCATCAACATGGCTGTCAACAATTTATTGGACAAGAACTTTGTCGACTATCGCCCAGTTACAACCACAGGTAGCAATCCTACAAGACCTGTTGCTAGCTATGCCAATCAATACATCAGCACCATGGAACCACGTCGCTTGTGGATCTCCGCCAACTACACGTTCTAATAAAAGAAGCGATGCAGCAGCAACTCTGCTACATCACACTCACCTCGCAATGCATGCCTCGACTACCCGTTGAGGCGTGCATTTTTTACATCCATTCTTCTGACGTTCAACGTACAGAATCTCCTTACTCCGGCACGTGCAGCACCCTTATTCAATTACTGCGATAATCATCGCTCCCTCCACGTTTTGTTCGCTCGTCCAAAACGTCTGACGTAGCCTCATTACCCAACTAATTGATTCGCCATGAATACCGGCATGTTGTATGCACTCTCTGCCTATATGGCATGGGGATTATTTCCGATTTATTTCAAATCGCTGCACGATATTGCGCCGCTGGAAATCCTGCTGCATCGCATGGTGTGGGCGCTAGGATTCCTGCTGATCGTGCTTGCTGTGCGCAAGCAATGGGCCTGGATCAGCGGTGTATTTCGCCAACCGAAAGTACTGGCTGGCTTCACTGCTAGCGCACTGCTGCTGTCAACTAACTGGTTTGTGTATATCTGGGCAGTCAATCACGATCGTATCGTCGATGCCAGCCTCGGTTATTTCATGACGCCTTTGGTAAATGTGTTGCTGGGTTTTCTGGTGTTGGGCGAACGCTTGCGTCGTCTGCAATGGGCAGCTGTCGCGATCGCAGCAATCGGTGTGGCATGGTTGACGTGGGAAAACGGGCATTTGCCGTGGATCAGTCTGACATTGGGCCTCACGTTCGGCACCTACGGCTTGTTGCGCAAGACCGCGACATTAGGTGCATTGGAAGGCTTGTCGCTGGAAACGCTACTGCTGTTCCCGCTCGCTGCACTCGCACTAACGATGATGACATGGGGCGGCAATAGCAGCTTCGTGCACGCGTCGTCTGCATCGCAATGGCTGCTGGTCGCGGCAGGGCCAATCACGGCAATTCCGCTATTACTCTTCGCTGCAGGCGCGCGTCGTATACCGCTAGCCACGCTCGGACTGCTGCAATACATTACGCCCACCATACAATTGCTGATCGGCGTTTGGCTGTATCACGAGCCGTTCAGTGGCGCACGTTTGATCGGCTTTGCGACCATCTGGATTGCGCTGGGCTTGTATTCATTGGATGGCGTCTGGCAAACATATAAACGCCAAACATCCGTGACCACAGATTAAAAGCCGCACATAAAAAAGGGACAACATCTAATCATGTTGTCCCTTTTTTACATCTGCATCGCTGCGCTTAAATCTCGACTTTGGTGCCCAGCTCAATCACGCGATTCGATGGGATTTGATAATAATCCGCCGCACCGCGCGCATGGCGCGACATCGCTACAAAGATATGTTCACGCCACAGCGCCATACCGCGCACCGGATTGGCGACTACGGTTTGGCGTGCGATGAAGAATGATGTTTCCATCATTTCAAATTCCAGTCCCTGATCTTTCGCCAACTCCAAGGCCGCAGGAATATCCGGCACATTCTTGAAGCCGTAAGTCACATCCATCTGATAGCAATCATCGCCCAACAAATGTATGCGGACTTGATCGCTTTCCGGCACGTACGGCACTTCCATCATGCGTACCGTCAGGAATACGACGCGCTCATGCAGCACCTTGTTATGTGACAGATTGTGCAACATCGCATGCGGTACGCCATCCGATTCACCACGCAGGAAAATCGCGGTACCGGGCACGCGCGTTGGCGGCGAAATGAACAATGATGAGAGAAAGTCTTCCAGTGGAATCGCGTGCTTTTGCAGATTCTCGAACACTAGTTCACGACCACGCTTCCACGTCAGCATCAAGGTGAACAGAACCAAACCAAGCAACAGTGGGAACCAACCGCCATGGAACAGTTTCAGCATATTCGCCGAGAACAAGCTGACATCGATCACCAGGAAGAAACCCGTCGCGGCAAGACACAGCAACAAGTTGTACTTCCAGCGATAGCGAATCACGAAGAAGGTCAGGATCGTCGTCACCAACATCGTCGCTGTTACCGCAATACCGTAAGCTGCAGCCAGATCGGAAGAAGAACCAAAACCAATCACCGCCATCACGACCACGGTCATTTGCAACCAGTTCACTGCCGGAATGTAAATCTGGCCGATCTGACTAGCCGACGTGAATTCGATCTTCATGCGCGGCAGGAAGCCCAGCGCAATCGCTTGCTTGGTCATGGAGAAAGTGCCGGAGATCGTCGCCTGCGAAGCGATGATGGCCGCCATCGTCGAAAGCACGACCAATGGATAAATACTCCACGCACCGAGCTGTTGATAGAAAGGATTGTTGACCGCATCAGGGTGCAGCAACAGCAAAGCACCTTGCCCCAGATAATTCAGTGCTAGTGCCGGGAAGGCAATCATGAACCACGCCATCCGTATCGGCTTGGCGCCAAAATGACCCATATCGGCATACAGCGCTTCTGCGCCGGTGAATGCCAAGACCACCGCACCCAAGGCAATAAAAGCAAGGTAACCATTGCCTTTTAAAAAGAGGAAGGCATGCCATGGATTCAAGGCATGCAGAATTTGCGGCGCATCGATAATGTTCACAATGCCCATCGCTGCCAAGGTAAGGAACCAGACCAGCATCACCGGGCCAAACCATTTACCGATACCGGCGGTACCTCTGGCCTGCAAGGAATATAAACCGACCAACACAGCGACCGTCAACGGTACGACATAAGGATCAAAGGTCGATGTCGCTATGCTTAAACCTTCAACCGCAGACAGCACCGAAATCGCCGGTGTAATGACACTATCGCCATAGAATAAAGTCGCGCCGAACAAACCCATCACCATCAACGGGAAATACCAGCGTGAGTTTTTCGTCACAGAAGACAGCGCCAGCGCCATCAAGGCCATGATGCCGCCTTCGCCGCGATTGTTCGCGCGCAACACCAGCGTGACGTATTTGAGCGAGACGATGATGATCAAGCCCCAGACGATCAGGGAAACGACGCCGAGCAGATTTTCTGGTGTGAGGATCAAGCCGTGTTCTTTGGAGAACACTTCTTTCATCGTGTATAGCGGACTGGTGCCGATGTCACCGTATACGATGCCGACTGCGGCAAGAGTCAATGCAGCCAGGCTGCTTTTTTTATCTGGTGAAGACAAAGAGCGCTCTCTTTAGAGGGATGGTGCGTCGCACAATAGGATAAGCGCCACCATAATGCAAGGAAATATGACCATGTGTATTAACAGTGTTGCACTAAAGTTGAATCTCGCCCAGTCCTAGTTTACAAACCGGAAAATTTTCGGGATTTAATTGCCCTTTCTCCCCGATATCCGCCATCACACTTACCGTACACCCCCGCCATCGGTTATCCTTGCACCCACCTCTTTGGCAAGCAACCTTTTATTAAAATCACAATGGCAAATTACGTCTACACCATGAACCGCGTGGGGAAAATCGTTCCCCCTAAACGTCAGATCCTGAAGGACATCTCATTGTCCTTCTTCCCGGGCGCAAAAATCGGCGTACTGGGTACGAATGGCTCCGGCAAATCAACCTTGCTGAAAATCATGGCCGGCCTCGATACCGACATCCAGGGCGAAGCGCGCCCTATGCCAGGCCTGAACATCGGCTACCTGCCGCAAGAACCGCAGCTCGATCCGGAAAAAACCGTGCGCGAGGAAGTCGAATCCGGCCTCGGCGAAGTATTCGAAGCAAAAGCACTACTCGAAGCAGTCTATGCTGCCTATGCCGAAGAAGATGCCGACTTCGATGCGCTCGCCGCAGAACAAGGCCGACTGGAAGCGATCATCTCGACTGCCGCCGGTGACAATCCTGAACAACAACTGGAAATGGCTGCCGATGCACTGCGCCTGCCACCTTGGGATGCGAAAATCGCCGTACTATCCGGCGGTGAAAAACGCCGCGTCGCGTTGTGCAAATTGTTATTGTCCAAGCCAGACATGCTGCTGCTCGATGAACCAACCAACCATCTGGATGCGGAATCGGTCGAATGGCTGGAGCAGTTCCTGCTGCGCTTCCCAGGTACCGTGGTCGGCATCACCCATGATCGCTACTTCCTCGACAATGCGGCCGAATGGATACTTGAACTCGATCGCGGCAGCGGCATTCCGTGGAAAGGCAACTATTCGTCATGGCTGGATCAAAAACAGGCACGTCTGAAGCAGGAAGAATCGACCGAATCTGCGCGTCAAAAAGCACTGCAGAAAGAACTGGAATGGTCACGTCAAAATCCCAAGGCGCGTCAGGCCAAATCGAAAGCGCGCTTAGCACGCTTTAACGAAATGTCTGAACACGAATATCAGAAACGCAACGAGACGCAAGAGATCTTCATCCCCGTCGCCGAGCGCCTCGGCAATGAAGTCATCGAATTCAAGAATGTATCGAAAGCATTCGGCGATCGCCTGTTGATCGACAATCTGTCATTCACCGTGCCACCGGGCGCGATCGTCGGCATCATCGGTCCCAACGGTGCCGGTAAATCGACCTTGTTCAAAATGATCGCGGGCCTCGACAAGCCAGACAGCGGCGAAGTCGTCATTGGACAAACTGCAAAAGTCTCGCTGGTAGATCAGTCGCGCGACGATCTGGGCAACAGCAAAACCGTATTCGAAGATGTCTCCGGCGGCGCTGATATTCTGAGCGTGGGTCGCTTCGAAATGCCGTCACGTGCCTATCTGGGTCGCTTCAACTTCAAGGGCGGCGACCAGCAAAAGATCGTTGGCAATCTGTCCGGCGGTGAACGCGGTCGTCTGCATCTGGCGAAAACACTACTCAAGGGCGGCAACGTTCTGTTGCTCGATGAACCATCCAACGATCTCGACGTAGAAACCTTGCGCGCACTGGAAGATGCGCTGCTGGAATTCGCAGGCTCGGTGTTGGTGATCTCGCATGATCGCTGGTTCCTTGATCGTATCGCGACACACATCCTCGCCTTCGAAGGCAATTCGCAAGTATCGTTCTTCGATGGTAACTATCAGGAATATGAAGCGGACAAACGCAAGCGTCTGGGTGAAGAAGGTGCCAAGCCTAAGCGGATTCGTTACAAACCTTTAACGACCTGATCAATCAGCCGTGTCGTTACACGCATTGGTTTGAACCAATAAAAAGCCTGCATCGATCGTCGATTGATGCAGGCTTTTTTAATGATTACTTCTTCATTTCGTCTTTGGACATAGCGTCCTTGCCCATGCTGTCTTTTTTCATCCCATCTTTTGCCATGTGATCTTTTTTCATGGCATCTTTTTTCATGCCGTCTTTCGCCATGTGATCCTTCTTCATTGCATCCTTGGACATGCTGTCTTTTGCCATACTGTCTTTCTGCATTGCATCTTGAGCGAAGACAGCACCGGACATCAACAGGCAAGCGGACAGAACTGCAGTAGTGATTGTTTTCATGATGTATTTCCTTTGAGTGATTAAAAAGAACTGCTGTTGTTGAAACTTCAGAGAAGCTGCTACGTATAAAACGATCAGCTACCGCCGAACCAGTTGTATCCCTGATCTTCCCAATAGCCTCCGGGATACGTATTCGTGACAAAAATTGCTTGTATGTGTTTCGGATTCTTGTAGCCCAATTTGGTTGGCATACGCAGCTTCATCGGGAAGCCATAGCGCGGCGGCAGCTCCTCACCGTCATAAGTCAGCGCCATCAAGGTCTGCGGATGCAAGGCTGTCGCCATATCGATGCTGGTGAAATAATCATCCGCGCACTTGAAGCCGACATACTTGGCTTTGAGATCGGCGCCAACACGCCGCAAGAAATGTGAAAAAGGAACACCGCCCCATTTGCCGATAGCGCTCCATCCTTCAACACAGATGTGGCGCGTAACCTGATCTGTTTGCGGCAAGGTTCGCAATTGCGCCAGCGTCCACGGCTTGCGATCCGCAATCAAGCCGCTCAACTCAAGCCGCCACGCATTACCATCGACGGTCTTCACTTCCTCTTCGCCATAGAAGGCATTGAATGGAAATGGCCGTGTAATCATCGAATCAGGATAAGTAGGCGCCAAGCGATTGGGATTGAACAAGAGGCCTTGCACCTTGTCATTGAACTGCGACACCTTGCCCAAGGCAGTTTCGATACTGCTTTCATCGCTGATGGAACAACCTGTCAATAAAGACAAGCCGCCCAAGGTCAATGTCCGCTGCAAAAAAGCACGGCGCGATGGCTGACTGACTTTACGTATGGCGTCACTCAACATCGCATCACCATCACCGGGCATCACAATGATTTTTTTCTTGATCATGTTCATCTCTTTTATAGATCAGCGACCGCGCAACATGGCGAGCAATGTACGAGGCACTAAGGCCACCATCACCAGGTGCACCACGACAAAACCGACCAGCGCAGACATGGCGAAAAAGTGAACTCGACGCGCCGCTTCGTAACCACCCAGTAATTCACGCAACAAGGGAAATTGCACCGACTTCCACAGCACCAATCCGGACAAGACAATCAAGACTATGTCGAGCATGACGAATAGATACGCTGCACGCTGCACCGTGTTGTATTTGCGCGGATCGGCATGTGCCAACTTCCCTTTGAGTGCAGCAGCCAAATCACGCATGAACTGGCGTGGCGACAAGGGAAAGAATTGATGCCTCAAACGTCCGGAAAAAATATTGATCGCCAGATAGCTAATGCCATTCACCAGCAGCAGCCACATCGCGAAAAAATGCCACTGCAATGCGCCGCCCAGCCAGCCGCCCAGCGTCAATTGCGACGGAATATAAAAATCAAAAATGGGCGAAGCGTTGTAGATGCGCCAGCCGCTGGTCACCAGTAACAGCACGGCCAATGCATTGACCCAGTGCGTGATGCGTAACCAGACTGGATGAATTGTGCTGGTGTCATGTGTGCGCATCACAATCCCCTCGTTCCATTGCACTGAGCAGTGCTCACGGCCTGCAATACATTGCCATTAGCCTGATTCTGCACGAAGGCAACCGCTTGCAAATTCTGACGATTCCAGGCTGCAGGAATACTGATCTCTTGCTTTAGATGAAGCTTGCCTTGCACTAATGCAGTTGGGCCCAGCCACACTCGCACAACATCGTCGTGCTTGAGCGTTGCACCGCCATTTTCACCACGCAATACGTGGGATACCAATGCGCTCTCGCTAATGGCGACGTAAAGTACGCCGCTCGTCTTGGCATCAAGTGCGTTCGCGTCTACATCTACCATCACGGTATTGTTTGCAGCCGCATTGGTTTTCAAAGTGATGGAAACGGTCGCAGGTTTTGCATTGATTTGTCGTATTGCATCCGGCAAACCATCACGCCAGGAACGCAGCTCCGAGCCATTGACAAAAAATTGCGGCGTGTACACCACATGATTTTTACGGCCGGCCAACAAGTTGCTTTGACGTGCATCAAAGATCTTTTGTGCAAACACATCTTTCCAGCCTATCTGATCCCAATAGCTGACATGTAAGGCCAATGGCACAACGGATGCTTGTGCATCCAGTGTTTGACGTAACTGGCTTAATTGGCGATCAGCCGGCGGGCAACTGGAACAGCCTTCGCTGGAATACAGCTCTACCAGTGCTGCAGTGGCAGCGCCGCTTTTGACTTCACAAGCATTGCCGGCATACGATGGCAATGCCGAACAAAGTACGGAAGCTGCGGCTATCAATGCGATTTGTTTCATCGTGCGCTACCATTCAGTGGATGATGTGCAAGGTAATTCGCTGGCAAGATAAGTTTGGTTACAACGCAGAAGAAATTTATTTCATGTATCTGGAAAAAATTTATTTTTCATCCCATGTAACTTAAGGTACAGATGCAACGAATACAAAAGGGAGAAGCGCTACACGCCGCCGAATTACGCTTGCATGCATTGCTGCTGCAAGGTCTGGCTGGCGATGCAGTCGCATACCGCAGTTTTCTGCAAGCAACTGCCGCACACTTGCGCGCCTTTTTGCGACGCCGTTTAAGTAGCTGGCCGGATGAAGTAGAAGACTTGGTACAAGAATCACTGCTGGCTATTCATAACCAGCGCCTGACGTACGACCCCGCAGAGCCACTGACGGCGTGGGTATACGCGATTGCAAGGTACAAGCTGATTGACTGGCTGCGGCGACATGCGAGACATAACGCATTGAACGATCCGCTAAACGATGAGAATGAAATATTTTCGACGATCGATGCTGATGCAAACGAGGCGAAACGCGATCTTGGTCAATTACTCTCCTTATTGCCTGAACAACAACGTGCCGCCATTATGCATACCAAGCTGGATGGCTGGTCCATACGCGAAACCGCCACTGCGTTGAACATATCGGAAGCGTCCGTCAAAGTCGCCGTACATCGAGGCTTGAAAACACTGGCAACAAAACTGCGAGATGAACCATGAAAACAGATGACTTGATCAACATGCTGGCCAGCGGCCCCGACGTCCGCGCATCCACCTTGCCTACGCAGCGCATCGTACTGACGATTGCATGTGGGTTACTGGTGAGCATCGTACTCATGATGAGCATGCTGGGCGTACGTCCGGATCTGGCTGACGTTGCCATGCTGCCTTCGTTCTGGCTCAAGATCGGATTTGTTGCCGCACTTGCATGGGCTGGCCGCATGGCAAGCATGCGCCTGTCCTTACCTGGCGCACGTATCAATATGCTTCCGGCATGGATCGTTACACCCATGTTAGTAATCTGGCTTGCTGCTGCATTTGTCCTGATGAGTGCAGCACCGGAAGATCGCGCGCAGCTTTTCTGGGGGAGTACTTGGCGCACCTGCCCATTTTTGATTGCGACTTTATCGCTACCGATCTTTGCCGCGATTCTGGTCGCCATGCGCAATATGGCACCAACCCGGCTGCGCTTGGCTGGCGCTGCAGCAGGATTTGCAGCGGGTGCCGCGGCGGCAACGATTTATTCCATGCACTGCCCTGAGATGGAAGCGTCCTTCATCGGCTTTTGGTATTTGCTGGGTATCTTGATTCCGACTGGCATCGGTGCATTGATCGGCCCTAAAGTTCTACGTTGGTAATGCGTCTATAAAAACGGAAGTGAAGAGGATATTGCATGGGCAATGTCCTCTTCCTTGGATACTGGCTTATCATCGCGTCTTCCCGCTCCGTTTATTCCTTATGTATCAACTAGCTGCACCCGCCACCGCCGAAATCGAAATCAAGAAAAGTCGTTTCATCGGTTTACTGTATCCACTGACTACGCGTGCTGAAGCACGTGCGAAGTTGGCGGAGCTGCGTGCACAACATCCGAATGCCGTGCATTTTTGCTGGGTGCTGATATGTGATGGCGACTCCGGCCTGGATGACGATGGCGAACCGTCAGGCACGGCGGCACGACCGATGTATAACGTGCTGGTACACAAAGACGTGTTCAATGTGCTCGCGGTTGTTGTGCGTTACTGGGGCGGAATGAAGTTGGGTGCAGGCGGCCTGACGCGTGCATACGGGCAGGCGATTTCCGAAGCGATCAAGACTGCTGAATTGGTGCCGGTAGAGCCTATGTGCGAGCGGCGCTTTGTTCTGCAGTTTGCCGATGAATCGACCTTGCGTCGCTACTGCGAGCAACAGGAAGTGAGTGTGATCGACGCGCAATACGGTGATGCCGTCACACTGCTGTTGAAGATGAAGTGCAGCCAGGCTGAAGAATTTACGCGCGCGGCATTCGATTTATTGCGTGGTGCGCTGGAAGATCGCAGCGATCATCCTGACAAATAATCTGGATCATTAAGTTGATTACAGAAGAACACGCATCAACAAAGTCACATGTTCTTCCATATCAAACATCAAATCATTTCCAGCGATTCCGGCCCATCCGGCGGTGGGAAGACTTCGTCCAACTCTGCCAAATCTTCCGCCGTCAATTGCAGATCAAGTGCTGCACGGTTTTCACGCACATGTTTGAGCGTCGATGCTTTTGGAATCGCAATCACGCCTTCTTTTCGCAATACCCAGGCCAGCGCGACCTGTGCCGGCGTCACGCCATGTTTGTCGGCGATATCCTGGACTTCCGGATATTCGGTCAAACGGCCTTGTTCTATCGGCGAATACGCCATCAAGGGCAAGCCACGCGCTTGTGCTTGCGGCAACAAATCATATTCAATGCCGCGACGCATCAGGTTGTATAGAACTTGATTGGTCGAGATTGCATCGCCACCAGCGGCACGTGCGATTTCTTCCATATCGTCGACATCCATATTGCTGACGCCCCAGTGACGAATTTTCCCTGCATCCTGCAAGGCTTCGAATGCGGCGATAGTTTCGGCAAAAGGTGTACGGCCACGCCAGTGCAATAGATACAAATCAATGCAATCGGTACCGAGGCGACGCAAGCTGCGTTCGCAGGCGGCAATCGTGCCGCTGCGCGAGGCATTGCTAGGTAGCACTTTACTTACTAGAAATACTTCATCGCGACGTCCGGCAATTGCTTCACCCACCAATTTTTCCGATGCGCCATCGCCGTACATTTCTGCCGTATCGATCAAGCTCATACCGAGATCCAGTCCCAGACGCAGAGTGGCGATTTCATCGGCACGGCGATGTGACTCGTCGCCCATGTACCATGTGCCCTGCCCAAGTACAGGAATGCTTTTGCCGGAAGGCAGTTTCGTTTTGCGCATACGCACCTTTCACATTATTCAAGACACCCAACCCGCATAGCGCGCACAATAAGCGCAGCACTTGGTGACATACAATGTCATCCTCGGCGATACCAGTCGTTGGAATTTTTTCATTATACGTAAAGCAAGGCCATGAACAGCACACCGAATCAGACAGCTACACCCAGCGATACGCTGTACACCTGCCACCCACAACAGATGGAATGGTTGCCATGGGCCATGCCTGGTGCACATTTCAAACTTTTGCAGGCAGATGCATCTACCGGACGCTTCACGCTGATGATCAAGTTCGAAGCGGGCGCAGCGGCGCCCATACATCGCCACGTTGGCGCAGTAGAAGGCTATATGCTGGAAGGCGGCTTCCATTATCGCGATGAGCCGGAGCGTCCCTTCAATGCTGGTTGCTATCTATATGAAAACGACGGCGCCGTGCATCAACCGGTCAGCCCGAATGGCGGCGTGATGTTTGCCGTCTTTCACGGCCCGGTGGAAGGATTGGATGAAAACGGTAACGTCATCGGTCGCATCAACTGGAAATGGCATGTAGAGAAATGGAATGCTGCAGGCAATCACTACCAGCCCACCGGCATGTAAACGAAGTACATCCACGCCGAAATGTCTGCGCCTGCAGGCAGAATGAGGAGACAAGCGCTACACTGGATATTTACGATAGCGCAGCATTATCAATAAGTGAGCAAGGTGAAAACAAGCACAATGGACACAGCACTTTCCAGCGAACAGATTGCACAATTCGAGCGAGACGGTTATCTGGTTTTCAGAAAGATGTTGGAACCTGCCGCATGCGAACACATGCTGTCGGTCGCAAAAACGCAATTGCATGAAGCGCAACAGCCACTGGAATATGAAGCCGTGCTTGGCTATCCGGGCGCACCGGCATCACTGGATGCAGAAGGCGGCAGAACCGTGCGACGCCTGCGCGGCGCTTATGATCGTGATGCCTGCTTTCACGACTGGGCGCGCGATCCTCGCGTGGTCGGCAAGCTGCGTCAGTTATTTGATGAGCCGGTTTGCCTGACGCTGGCACATCACAACTCCGTCATGACCAAACATCCGCAGTTCGGCACCGCCACCGGCTGGCATCGCGATATTCGTTATTGGTCGTTTACCAAACCCGATCTGATTTGCGTTTGGCTGGCACTCGGTGATGAAATCGCCAGCAATGGTGGCTTGAAATTCATTCCCGGCTCGCATCGTCTGGCGATTGCGCGCGAACAACTGGATGAACTGGATTTTCTACGTCCCGACTATGCGCCGAATCAGGCGCTGTTTGCGCAAGGCAAACCGGTCGATCTGCACCAAGGCGATGTGGTGTTTTTCCATAGCCAGTTATTTCACGCAGCCGGCGTCAATACAACGTCATCGGTGAAAACCTCAGTCGCCTTTGCCTATCATGGCAACAGCAACCAACCGGTGACAGGTAGCAAATCGGCGACCGCGGGCGATATCGTTATCAGCGACTGAAACGACCCAACACAAAGAAAGGTCCTCGCATCGCCGAGGACTTTTCTTATAAGCAATCCATCTTGATGCAAAAAACATAAAAATCGAAAAAGACAAATCAGGTTTTCACGATTCTGCTATTATTCGCTTCGAACGTTGGGGAGTAGCCGGCCTTAGTCAACTAAGGAATCTGCATCAACACTCTTGGCCCGCAGGCCATGGTGCAGATAGTCGCAAGACTTGGCGAGACCATAGCTCAAATGACGACCGCATGGGCCGGGGTCGCTGTTTGTGCTTTGGTTATTATTCCGGCCCCAGAAAGTTTATCCCCATCATGGAAGCATTCTTCGTCTCTACCGGCATTGTTGCCCTCGCTGAAATCGGCGACAAAACACAACTACTCGCTTTTCTCCTCGCTGCAAAATTTCGCAAACCATTACCTATCGTCTTGGCGATCTTTGTCGCGACTATTGCCAATCACGCATTCGCTGCCGCCATAGGCACATGGATTACGACCATGCTGGGGCCTGAAGTCTTGCGCTGGGTACTCGGCGTATCGTTCCTGCTGATGGCTGGCTGGACACTCATCCCTGACAAGCTGGACGAAGGTGATGCCAAATTGGCGAAGTACGGCGTCTTCACGACCACGCTGATCGCCTTCTTCCTGGCAGAAATGGGCGATAAAACACAAATTGCAACCGTTGCCTTGGCTGCACAATTCCATTCATTCTTCTGGGTCTTGGCCGGCACGACCTTCGGCATGATGCTGGCAAATGCGCCTGCGGTTTATTTCGGTGACAAGCTTGCAGGTCGTATGCCGGTGAAAATCGTGCATCGCGTGGCGGCGGCAATTTTTGCAGTGTTGGGGATTGCTACTTTGTTCGGCGCAGGTGCACGTTTCGGTGTGTAAGCCCGGCGCGTAAACCTAAAAGCCCTCATCTTGGATGAGGGCTTTTTTTATATCTTCAAACGCGTTTTCGCTGCCTTGTATTCGGCTATCAAGCGTTGCACGACTTCTTCAACTGCGACCACGTCGTCTATCAAACCGACGCCTTGGCCCGCACCCCAGATGTCGCGCCACGCTTTGATCTTGCTGCCGCTGCCAGAGCCGAAATTCATCGCGCTCTTGTCGGCTTGCGGCAGATTGTCTGGATCCAGACCTGCATTGATAATGGATTTTTTCAGATAGTTACCGTGTATACCGGTAAACAGATTGGTGTAGATCACATCGGCAGCGGCCGAGCTGACTATCGCTTCACGATAAGCATCGTCGACATTCGACTCTTTAGTCGCCAGCCAGCGCGAACCGATATACGCAAAATCAGCACCCATCGCTTGCGCCGCCAGCACTGCATCGCCGGTCGCAATTGCACCGGACAAGGCAATCGGTCCCTTAAAGAATTTGCGCACTTCACCAACCAATACGAATGGCGACAAGGTGCCTGCATGACCACCCGCACCTGCTGCCACCAGTATCAAACCATCGACGCCAGCTTCCAGCGCCTTCTGTGCATGACGGATGGAAATCACGTCGTGCAACACGATGCCACCGTAGCTGTGGATCGCGTCCATCATTTCTTTCGGCGGTGCACGCAATGAGGAAATGATGATGGGCACACGATGTTTGACGCACACCTCGACGTCATGTGCGAGACGGTCATTCGATTGATGCACGATTTGATTAACCGCTATCGGACCGATGATCGCCGTTGGATGCGCGGCTTTATACGCAGCCAATTCAGCTTGAATATCGGTTAGCCAGGTATCGAGCAATTCCGGCAGACGCGCATTCAATGCAGGGAAGGCACCGACGATACCGGCCTTGCATTGCGCCGTCACCAGCTCTGGACCACTGGCGATAAACATGGGTGCCGCGATAACAGGCAAGACGAGATTTTGCAGTACTGCGGGCAGACGATCTTGCGGACGATTCGACATCAACATTTCTCCTCAGCAGCGATGTGCGTATTCTCAACGCACATCGAGATTACAAAAATCTGTCGAGCAACTTGCGGCTGGTTTTGTCCAGTTTATTCATATCGCGAATCAGAAATTGTATGCCGTGCGTATCGGCGATGATCAATGCCGACTCACCAATACGACGTATATCTTCCTCACCTTTCAATACCAGCGTTGCATCACCGCGACTGGTTGCCACCGTCCATGTACTGGGCGAAGCAAAAACAGAAACATGCTTGATCTGTTTGATCTCCGGCAAAAATTCGCGACTGGCCAGTTCTTCTTCCAGCAAGGCACGAGTTGCCTCTGGCAAGTCACTCAGCTTTTCTATCCATGCCAGTTCGCGTCCATCAGTGCTGACGATCGCAATGCCAACATCCGGCGCGGCAATCGGAAACGAACGCACAGGCACGACGCCTTCATGCACTTCAGCATCGCCGGCTGCTGTGTAGATCAATTTACCGAAGGCGTTACGCGTTAATTGAAAATTGCTCATGCGCCCTCCCCGGCTTTGATTCCATCTTCCAGCATATCTTCTGCCTGACGCTGTTGTGCTTGATACAGTTTGTAATACGCGCCTTCACGCTGCAACAATTCATCGTGTGAACCGACTTCCACTATCTGCCCTCTATCCATCACGACGATACGATCAGCGCGACGCAGCGTGGACAAGCGATGCGCAATCGCTATCGTGGTACGGCCGCGTACCAGATTGTCGAGCGCTTTCTGAATCTCACGTTCTGTGGTTGTATCCACTGATGAAGTTGCTTCATCCAGTATCAGGATGTGCGGATCGATCAACAATGCACGTGCAATCGAAATACGTTGGCGCTCACCACCGGACAAGGTTTGTCCGCGTTCACCGACCATGGAATCGTAACCATGCGGCAAGCGCAGGATGAACTCATGCGCATGTGCTGCACGTGCGGCGGCGATGATGTCTTCACGACTCGCATCCGGTTTACCGTAAGCGATGTTGTCTGCAATCGTGCCGAAGAACAAGAACGGCTCCTGCAACACCAAACCGATATTGCGGCGATATTCAGGAATCGGGATCGAGCGTACATCCACGCCATCAACCAGAATCGCACCGGCTGATACATCGTAAAAACGGCAAATCAAATTGACCAGCGTACTTTTACCCGAACCGCTGTGACCAACCAGACCGATCATTTCACCCGGATTGATGGTCAGATCCAAACCGCGTATCACGGCACGATTACCGTAGCGGAAGCCGATATCCTGGATCGTGATCTTGCCCTGCACTTTATCGAGATGCACTGGATTGGTCGCTTCCGGCACGCTGGATACGTGATCCAGAATATCGAAAATACGCTTGGCACCAGTCGCCGCTTTTTGCGTAACCGACACAATGCGGCTCATTGAATCCAGACGTGTGTAGAAGCGGCTGATGTAAGCGAGGAAGGCGGTCAACACACCGACCGTGATCATGCCTTGCGACACTTGCCAGATACCGAGCGCCCACACCACCAGCAAACCGATTTCAGTCAGGAAAGTAACGGTAGGTGAAAACAGCGACCAGACTTTATTGACGCGATCGTTAACAACCAGATTGTGATTATTGGCTTCGCGGAAACGTGCAGCTTCGCGCTTCTCTTGCGCAAATGCTTTCACCACACGGATACCTGGAATTGTATCGGCCAGCACGTTGGTCACTTGCGACCAGATACGATCAACCTTTTCAAAACCATTGCGCAGTTTGTCGCGCACCACGTGGATCATCCATGCGATGAATGGCAGCGGCAGCAAGGTCACCAAAGCCAGCCATGGATTGATCGAGATCAGTATCACTGCCGTCATGATGATCATCAAAACGTCGGTGAAAAAATCCAGCAAATGCAGCGACAGGAACACGCAAATGCGATCCGTCTCCGAACCAATACGTGTCATCAAATCGCCAGTACGTTTACCACCGAAATATTCCAGCGATAAACGCAACAGATGTTCATACGTGGTGGTGCGCAAATCCGCGCCTATGCGCTCACTGACCAAAGCCAAGATGTAAGTGCGCGCCCAACCCAAGCCCCAGGCAAACAGAGCCGAGCCAAACAAGCCGCCAAGGTAAAGCGTGACCAGACCTTTATCGATAGGCACACCGTTTTGATACGGAATCAGCACGTTATCCATCAACGGCATCGTCATATACGGCGGCACCAAAGTCGCCGCAGTCGAAGCCAAAGTCAGCAAGAAGCCCAAGAGCAACTGGCCACGATACGGCCTCGCAAAACGCCACAAGCGAAACAGCGAAGCCGTTGATGGCGGCTGCTCTTCTGCGACATTGCCATCCTCCTCCTCAGCATCCGATGCTTCGTCATCATTCTCTTCTACCGCTTCCTGCGTTTTCATCGGCACGCCCGATGCGATGGCATGACGTTGTTGATCAAACAACGAAATCAAATTCAGTGCATCAGGATTTTGCGCAAGCGTGTAACGCCAGGTCACCAAGCGCGCAGTTGCATCGTGCAATTCCAGTGTGCCAACGCCGGCATGATCGTGATGCTTCAGCGCCAGATCGGCGCGCAGCGGCCACGCCTGCCAAGTCGATTCGCTATGTGAGCGCGACAGCAGACGCGAATTGGTAAGAATTACAACGCCTGGTACGAAATGTAGACTTAGATCAAGATCAAGCTCCAAATGAGCGAGTATGATTTCGTCCTTGTTCAATTGAACGTGAATATCCTGCCAGAGAGCAGGAATGGTATTTCTTGATAACAATAAAGGTAAAGAGGCAGTTTTCATCAAGGCAAAAAGGGGTTTCGTAGAGAACGAGCGTTCATTGAACTTGCAACCAGAATATCTGGTTTTATCTCAAATTGGCGGCCAGTATATCTAAACGGACCCGACTTGTTTGCCGTATTCAAGCGCGCGCGAAATATAATCCATAAATAAGTAAACCAAAAAACCGCCAGCGCGTTACAGCTATTTTAGCCATTCGATTTTTGGCTTTCCCATACAGATTTCCCATTACAAATGAACAACAAAACCATCGATATTATCGATGTGCTCAGTCTACGCGGACCAAATATCTGGACCTATCGCCCAGTAATCGAGGCGTGGGTGGATATTGGCGATCTGGAAGACTCGCCGTCCAACACCATCCCCGGCTTCTATGAGCGCCTGACCGCCTGGCTGCCTAGCTTGGTCGAACATCACTGTGGCGTCGGCGTACACGGCGGCTTTTTGATGCGCTTGCGCGAAGGCACCTGGCCTGGTCACATCATGGAACACGTGATGATAGAACTGCAAAACCTTGCCGGCATGCAAAGCGGTTTCGGCAAGGCGCGGGAAACCTCCAAACGCGGTGTTTACAAAGTTGTCGTTCGTGCACGCCACGAAGAAGTCAGCCGCGCCGCGCTCGTTGCCGCGCGCGATCTGGTCATGGCCGCGATTGAAGATCGTCCTTACGATGTTCAAGGCGCAGTCAACAATTTGCGCGACATTTTGGAATCTGTTGCTCTCGGACCAAGTACCGGCTGTATCGTCGATGCAGCAACCGACCGTCGCATCCCATCGATGCGCCTGAACGATGGCAATCTGGTGCAACTTGGTCACGGCGCGAAACAACGCCGTATCTGGACCGCAGAAACCGATCAGACCAGCGCCATTGCAGAAACCATTTCCAGTGACAAAGAATTAACTAAAACGCTGCTGCAATCCTGCGGCGTACCGGTGCCGGAAGGCCGCATCGTCAATAGCGTCGCCGACGCTTGGGATGCTGCCGAGAGCATAGGCTTGCCAGTCGTCATCAAACCGCTGGACGGCAATCATGGCCGCGGTGTCTCGACCAATCTGCGCACACTGCCCGATATCGAAGCCGCCTTCTTGCTCGCAGAACAAGAAAGCAGCGACGTCATCGTCGAGCGTTTTGTCCTCGGTAACGAACATCGCTTGCTAATCATAGGCGGCAAACTGGTCGCTGCCGCACGCGGTGAAGAAGCATCCGTTGTGGCCGATGGCATCTCGAATATTTCCGAATTGATCAACAGCCAGCTCAACAGCGACCCACGTCGCGGCAGCAGCGAAGATTGCCCGCTTAATCTGATTCTGATCGATGAAGCCGATGATCCACGCGTAGTTCTGCTGGAACTGGCGCGCCAAGGTTACACCACCGAATCCATCCCGCCGGCCGGCGAAAAAATTCTTGTGCAGCGCAATGGAAACGTTGCCTTCGACGTCACCGATCAAGTTCATCCTAGCGTAGCTGCAGCCGCATCATTGGCCGCACGCATCGTCGGACTGGATATTGCCGGCGTCGATTTGGTCGCTCAAGACATTTCTCGCCCATTGGAAGAACAAGGCGGCGCGATCGTCGAAGTCAACGCCGGCCCAGGTTTGTTGATGCATCTGAAACCAGCCGACGGCCCGGCGCGCCCGGTTGGACGCGCGATCGTCGATCACCTGTTTGCAGAAAATGAAAGCGGCCGTATACCTATCGTCGGCGTCACCGGCTCGCACGACACCACTGCGGTATCGCGTCTGATCGCCTGGTTGCTGCATTTGCAAGGCACGTATGTCGGCTTGGCATGCAAGGACGGCTTGTTCCTGCGTCAACGTCATGTCTTGAAAAAATCCAGCGACAACTGGGATGCATCGCGTCAGGTCTTGATGAACCGCATGGTGGAAACTGCCGTCTTTGAAAACAGCAGCAAGACTATTCTGTCCGAAGGTCTGGCCTACGACTGGTGCCAGGTTGGCGTCGTCACGAATATCGATCCGGCCGACAAACTGCCTGAGTTCTATATTGAAGATGCGGATCAGATGAGCCGTGTCGTGCGTACGCAGATCGATGTTGTGTTGCCGACTGGCGTTGCAGTATTGAATGCAGCCGATCCGCGCGTGGTTGAACTGGCGCCTCTTTGCGATGGCAGCGTGATTTTCTTCGCTGCATCAGCCAGTACTGCTGCGATCGTCACCCATCTGGAACAAGGTCAACGTGCTGTTTTCTTGCGCGACGGTCATATTGTTCTGGCATCCGACAAAGAAGAAATCCTGATCGGCAACGCCGTGCAGGATAAATCAGCCCTGAATATCGAAACTGTATTAGCCGCCATTGCAGCTGCATGGGCACTTGGCGTCAGCCCCGACTTGATGCGTGTCGGGATTGAGTCGTTTGAACCAACCGATGCGGTCATCGCCGCCTGATAGCCATGAGTACTGTTTTCGCTTATCACAAGAACAAAGAGACCGATGCGGTTTACACTGCTGCATCAAATAACAAAGTGCCACGCCGCGCCAAAGCACGGCAGACTGCTGCGCCAAGAAGGAAGATGTCCATGGAAATATCTCGCGTTCGCGCCCTGCGTGGCCCCAATCTCTGGAGCCGGCACACGTCGATCGAAGCCATTGTGTCGTGCAATGAATCGGAAAAAGACATTGCCGCTATCCCCGGTTTCGAAGACCGCCTACGCGCTCGCTTCCCCGGCATCAAATTCATCGAAAGCGCGCGCCCGAAACAAGCGTTCTCGATGGCCGACGTGCTCGAATTCGCAGCGCTCGGTCTGCAAGCGCAAGCTGGTTGCCCTGTCACCTTCAGCCGCACGATAGAAACCGTCGAAAAAGACACTTATCAAGTCGTCGTCGAATACACCGAAGAAGCCGTCGGCCGCCTCGCCTTTGAACTGGCACAAGAACTGTGCCGCGCTGCCGTAGAAGATACGCTGTTCAATCTGGCAACCGCATTGGCCAGTCTGCGCGAACTCGATGAAGACATCCGCCTCGGACCTAGCACCGGCTCTATCGTCGATGCAGCCGTAGCACGCGGTATTCCTTATCGCCGCTTGACCGAAGGCAGCATGGTGCAGTTCGGCTGGGGCAGCAAACAGTTGCGCATCCAAGCTGCGGAAACCGGATTCACCAGCGCCATCGCAGAATCAATCGCGCAAGACAAGGAAATGACCAAGCTGCTATTAAATGCAGCTGGCGTGCCAGTCCCGGATGGTCGCTCGGTCACAACTGCAGAAGATGCATGGAATGCTGCAACAGAAATCGGCGCCGCTGTCGTCATCAAGCCGCGTGACGGCAATCAGGGCAAAGGCGTTTCCGTCAACCTGAAAACCCGCGAAGAAATCGAAGCAGGCTTTGCCGCCGCACAAATTATTTGCGACGACGTCGTGATCGAACGCTATATCTCGGGACAGGATTACCGCTTCCTCGTCGTTGGTAAACAGCTGATCGCTGCAGCTCGCCGCACTCCGCCGGAAGTCATCGGCGATGGCGTACAAACGATTCAGCAATTGATCGATCAGGTTAATCTCGATCCGCTGCGCGGTGATGGTCATGCGACTCCGCTGACCAAAATCAAAGTCGACAACACCACGCTGGCAACACTGGAAAAGCAAAATTACGTCTTGGCGAGTATTCCAGCCAAAGGCTCACCAGTCCTGTTGCGCAATAACGCCAATCTGAGCACCGGTGGCATTGCGACTGACGTCACCGACGACGTGCATCCAGAACTGGCTGCACGTGTCGTTGAAGCAGCACAAATGATAGGCCTCGATATCTGCGGCGTGGATCTGGTATGCGAAAACGTCCACAACACGCTGGAAGAACAAGGCGGTGGCGTAGTTGAAGTCAATGCCGCACCAGGCTTGCGCATGCACATCAAGCCATCGTTCGGCAAAGGCCGTCCGGTAGGCGAAGCCATCATTTCCACCATGTTTGCCGAAGGCGACGATGGTCGCATTCCAGTCGTCGCAGTCGCTGGCACCAATGGCAAGACCACGACCGTGCGCTTGATCGCGCATATCCTGCAAGCCAATAAATATCGTGTCGGCATGACCAGCACTGATGGCGTGTATATCGAAAATCAGCGCATAGACACTGGCGATTGCAGCGGTCCACGCAGCGCACGCAATGTCTTGATGCACCCAGACGTCGATGCTGCCGTGCTTGAAACAGCACGTGGTGGCGTCTTGCGTGAAGGCCTCGGCTTTGATCGTTGCAACGTAGCAGTCGTCACCAACATCGGCGTCGGCGATCACCTCGGCTTGAATTTCATTTCCACCGTAGAAGATCTGGCTGTCGTCAAACGCGTCATCGTACAAAACGTCGCGCCTAACGGCACCGCCGTTTTGAACGCGGCAGATCCTATGGTCGCGAACATGGCGAGCAGCTGCACAGGCAGCGTCACTTTCTTCGCACAAGACAGCAATCACGCCGTCCTCGCAACACATCGTGCGCAAGGCAATCGCGTCATTTATCAAGATGGTGCGACTATCGTGGCATCGGAAGGCAAGTTCGAACACCGCATTCAATTGGCCGACATTCCTATTACGCACAATGGCACGATCGGCTTCCAAATCGAAAACGCGATGGCGGCAGTTGGTGCAGCATGGGGACTTGGGCTGGATTGGAACGTGGTTCTCGAAGGTCTGCGCACTTTCCAGAATAGCGCGAGCACCACACCAGGTCGCTTCAACATCTTCTCGCATCGCGGCGCAACCGTGATCGCTGACTACGGCCACAATCCAGATGCCATCGAAGCATTAGCACGCGCAGTAGAAGGCATGCCATCGAAACGCCGCATGGTAGTCATCAGCGGTGCCGGTGACCGACGCGATGAAGATCTGCGCCGTCAAACACAAATTCTCGGCGACGTATTTGACGATGTCATCCTGTATGAAGACCAATGCCAACGTGGCCGCGCTGATGGCGAAGTATTAGGCCTGTTGCGCGAAGGTTTGGCCAAGGCCAAGCGTACCAAATTCACGCAGGAAATCCAGGGTGAATTCCTTGCCATTGATACTGCATTGGCAAAACTGGAAGCAGGTGATTTATGTCTGATTCTGGTTGATCAGGTGGAAGAAGCGCTGGCGCATATAGCCTCACGTGTAGCGTAATTCTGAAAAACAAAAAGCCAGCGCAAAGCTGGCTTTTTTATTAGAGAGACCTAATTAGAACTTGTAGCACAAGCGCTAAGAATAATGCGCAGCCTGCGCCATATATTCATGATGTTCCGTATTGATATGCGAAATCCGCCATTCGACCGGCTGGTCGTCGTAGGAGTAAGCCACCCGCCGTACTTCCAGCAAGGGCGCACCTATCGCTATGTGTAGCAAGTCAGCATAGCGTGCATCGGCACTAACCGCGCGCAAGCGCTCTTCAATCCGAATGATGCTGATGCCGAAGCGCACCTGATACAAGCTGTACAAAGTATTGGGGCGATTGCGCAGCAAGGCTTCCGTCAGACCAACGAACAATAAATCCGGCACCGTGATGTCATCAACGATCACTGGCGCACCTTGCAGACTCAGGACATTGGTGAATTCATAGACCTTGTTGCCAAGCTGACGTAGCTTTTGCGCTGCCAGCGCTCCTGCTTTCTTTTTCGCGAATGCGATCAACTCCAACTGCGGGTAGGTCTTGGTGCCGTCATGGTTCACCACATTGAAGAAACGGAACATCTGCTGTTCGCGGTTGTGCATGGAGACGAAAGTGCCGCGACCTTGATGTCGTATCAAAATGCTTTCAGCAACCAGTTCGTCTATTGCCTTGCGCAGAGTCCCAATCGATACGGAGAACAATTCGCATAATTTCTTCTCGGCCGGAATCGCCTCTCCGGGCTTCCACTCGCCTGCCGCAAGCGCACGCAGCACACGACGTTTGACCTCTTTATAGAGGGTGGTTCCTACGGTAGTGGAGTGATCGAATTCAAGCATATTTGTCGATTGTGTCGATGTTGAGCGTGAGTAGATCTGCTGTGCGGCGCACAAAAAGGAGTCTTGTGTGGAATTGATAATAGCACCGGAAATAAGAAAGTGATACATGTCATATAGTTGACATTGATGATTATGCGGCCTACAGTCGTGTCCAACATGTAAACGTAGCTTGCTGGTTGTTGCCGGCGGCTGTCAGATCGACATCGGTGCCTGCAAACTAATGAGATGACATTTCAATTCGGCGTGGTTTTGTTGGGCGCGATGTTGGCGGCGATCGTGTCAGGTAGTAGCGGTTTTGCCTTTGCGCTGATTGCTTCTGCGGTCTGGATGCATGTGCTGGCACCGAGCGAAGTTGTCCCTTTGGTGGTCGCTTGTTCGCTTTTGGTTAATCTGGTGATGGCGTGGCAGCTACGCCACTCGATCAAGCTGGAGCTGTTGTGGCCATTTCTGGCAGGTGCCATGGTTGGTGTGCCGATAGGTGTGGCCGCGCTGCATAGTCTGGATGGAAAAATGGTGCGACAAGGTGTGGGCGTACTGCTGATTCTGTATAGCGCTTACATGTTCTTGCAGCCCAAGATGCCGGTGGTTCGCCTGGCATCGCTCACCGGCAAGATTGCCGATGGCGCAGTGGGCATGTTGGGTGGCTTCATGGGCGGTGCGACCAGCCTCAATGGCATATTTCCAACCTTGTGGTGCGGTTTGCGCGGTTGGACCAAGTCGGAGCAACGCGGTGTGTTCCAACCTTATATTTTGATCGTGCATGCAACGACACTGATATGGATGGGAGGCGCTGGTGAACTCAATCGGCAAACCGGCATGAATATTTTGCTGTGCGTGCCGGCCTTGTTGATAGGTAGTTGGGTGGGACTGCGCTTGTTCCATCACGTCAGCGAAAAGGGATTCCGGAAATTGATGCTTGGCTTGTTCTTCCTGTCCGGTTTGGCTTTGGTAGTTTCTCGATGAAAGGTTGTTCTGTAGTTACGCGATAGTCCATTAGAAAAAAACTTAACGATTCAGTTTTTGTTTCAAATAAATCAAAAACGAGGAGATGTCATGAAATTTCGCACATTCAGTCTACGGGCGCTAATTGGTTCATGTTTTTTAATGGGGGCGATCGCTAACGTATCCGCCGAGGTCAATAAAATCGGGATCGCGCAGCAATACGGCATCAGCTACCTGCCGCTCATGATCATGGAAGAGAACAAGCTGCTGGAGAAAGAAGCAAAGGAAGCCGGCTTGGGCGACATCAAGGTGAACTGGGCCAAGTTCGCCGGTGGTAACGTCATGAACGATGCTTTGCTGTCAGGCGATCTGCAATTTGCTTCCGGCGGCTTGGGACCATTCATCACTTTGTGGGCCAAGACCAAGGACAACATCGGCGTCAGAGCAGTCGCCGCGATGAATTCCATGCCGCTCTACTTGAATACGCGCAATCCTGATATCAAGACGCTGAAAGACTTTACCGATAAAGACAAAATTGCATTGCCGGCCGTCAAAGTATCGATCCAGGCCATCACATTGCAAATGGCTGCAGAGAAAGCATTCGGTCCAGGTCAGGAAAATCGTCTCGACAAATACACCGTAACGCAATCGCATCCTGACGGCATGGCCGCTATGTTGTCCGGCAGCAGCGAAATCAATAGTCACTTCACTTCGCCACCATTCCAATACATAGAACTGGATAAGCCCGGCATCCGTACCATCGTCAATTCATATGACGTCACTGGTGGGCCACATACATTTAACGTGGTGTGGGCCAGCAAAAAATTCGTCGATGCGAATCCAAAAACCTATGCCGCATTCCTGAAAGCATTCGATACATCGATAGCCATGATCAACAAGGATAGAAAAGCTGCTGCGGAATTTTATATTCGCGTGAGCAAATCCAAAGAGAGCGTGGAATCCATCGAGAAAATGCTCAACGATCCGAATATCGAGTTCACCACTACACCGAAGAACACCATGAAATATGCTGATTTCATGAACCGTATCGGCATGGTGAAAGTGAAACCGGCATCGTGGAAAGACATGTTCTTCCCGAATATGTACAACCTGCCTGGCAGCTGATCCATCACTCTATTCAAACGGAACTCAGATGACGACAAGTCTCAAGGTCAAGGTCTGGCGCGGCAAGCAGGACGGTGCTTTTGTCAGCTATGAAGTGCCACGGCGCGAGAGCCAGACCGTGCTGGATGTAGTGACCTATATCCAGCGCCATCTCGATAGCACATTGAGCTATCGCTTCTCCTGCAGGGTTGGCATGTGCGGTTCATGCGCGATGACAGTCAACGGCGTCGCGCGCTGGACCTGCCGTACGCACGTATCAAAAGTGAGCAGCAATGGCGAACTGGAAATCGCGCCCTTGTCCAACCTGCCGGTGGTGAAAGATCTGGCCACCGACATGAGTGAATTCTTCGATAAATGGGCGCGCGGCAAAGGCCAGTTCAAGGGCACACGCACACGTCATGAGGAATTCGCCAGTGTCGACCCGGCATCCAAGGCACGTGTCGCGGCCAGCGCCGGGATCGAATGCATAGGTTGCGGCGTCTGTTATGCCTCATGCGATGTGGTGACGTGGCGGCCGGCTTTTCTTGGCCCTGCAGCACTGAACCGCGCCTGGACCTTGGTCAACGATGTACGCGATGCCAATCAGGAAGAACGGCTGCGTGCAGTCGCAGGTGATGCCGGTTGTCATGCCTGTCATACGCAAGGTTCATGTACGCAACGTTGTCCGAAACAGATCGCACCGACGGCTGGCATTGCAGGTCTGAAACGCCTTACGGCACGTGCGGCACTGCGAGGCAAATTATGAGCAGCATCGCAACGCAACAAGCACGTGCGTGGTATGTGCAACGCATCAGCGCAATGGTGCTGGCACTCTGCGTTATCGTGCATATCGGCATCATCATGTATGCGGTACGCGGTGGTCTGAGCGGTAGCGAAATTCTGGAACGCACACGCGGCAGTTTGGCATTTGGCTTGTTCTACAGCGTCTTTGTACTGGCTTGTGCAGCGCATGTACCAGTCGGCTTGGCCAACATCGCACAGGAATGGCTGGGCTGGGGTGCAGGTCCGGCGCGCGTCCTGTCACTCTTGGCCGGACTGCTGATACTGCTGATGGGATGGTGTGCAGTCTATGGAGTAACACTGTCATGAAACGTAGCAACGATTACCGCGCCAGATCGCATCCGGCTTACTGGGCTTTTCTCGTACATCGTTTATCGGGGTTGATACTGGCCTTGTTCCTGCCGCTGCACTTCTTGGCACTGAGCCAGGCGATACGCGGCGAAGCCGAACTCAATGCCTTCATCCGTCTTGCTGATCAACCTTTGTTCAAATTCGGTGAATGGGGTTTGGTCGTGCTGCTGTCACTGCACATGATGGGCGGCGTGCGCTTGCTGCTGATCGAGTTTCGCGACTGGAGTGGGACCCGCAACAATTGGATAGCCGCGGCACTCGGCGTCGGCTTGGCAACCGGATTGGCATTTGCACTTGCCCTTATTAGTTAATACAGACAGGAACGGACACCGTGAAAATCGACCTGAAGTTAGTTGAAGAGACGGCCAAGGAGTTGTATATCCGCGCCCTCAAAATTCTTCCACCCGATATCAAAAGTGGTTTGTCGGAGCTGGTGAAACATGAGACCGCACCCAGCGCAAAAAACATACTGGCGACGATGGTCACCAATATCAACGTCGCTGAAGCACAAGACAATCTGCTGTGCCAGGACACTGGCGTACCGATTTACAAGATCACCATTGGCAGCGGCGTCGAAGTCGATGGCTACGCATTGAAACAAGCGATACGCACCGGTTGCGAACGCGCCACGCGCGAACATCCGCTGCGCTCCTCCGTCGTACACCCACTTACGCGCAAAAACGAACATACATCGTGCGGCATAGAAATCCCTGCAATCAGCATCGATTTTTCGCCGACGCCGAATGTGATGACGATACTGATGATTCCGAAAGGCAGCGGCTCCGAAAACAATTCCTTCCTGAAGATGGCAATCCCGGCAGAAGGCATAGATGCGATCAAGAAATTCACCGTCGATTGCGTGCTGGCAGCGGGTGGCAAAACTTGTCCGCCAACTATCGTCGGTGTCGGCATCGGCGGCACTTCCGAGTTGTGCGTGGCGCTGGCCAAGCGTGCATCCACTCGTGCACTTGGCACGCACTGCGCCGATCCGGCAGGCGCAGAATTGGAGCAGCAACTGTCCGCCGCCATCAATGGACTGGGCGTCGGCCCGCAAGGATTGGGCGGTGACTCCACTGCATTTGCCGTGCATATCGAACTGGCGGCGACGCACATCACGATGAACCCGGTCGCGGTCAATATGCAATGTCATTCCGCGCGACGGGCGACGGCAACCTTCACGCCAGACGGCGTGGCTTACGGATTCTGATCATGGCCCATTACGAACTCAGCACGCCAGTGAGCGAAGCGCAGATTCGACAATTGCGCATCAACGATACGGTCACCTTGCAGCAAACGCTGTTCGGCATACGCGACGCCACCCAGATCCACATGTTCGATCGCGGCCGCACTACCCGCTTCGACTTGAACGGTCATGCGGTGATACATACCGCGCCGAATGTGAAGAAGGTCGAGCCCAGCGACACTTACCCCGCTGGTTATCAACCGATCTGCATAGGCACTACCACCTCGGATCGGATGGAGCGCTTCACACGTCCTCTCATGACCAAGAACGGCGTGCGCATCATCATCGGCAAAGGCGGTATGCGTGAAGATTCACTGGCAGCGTTCGGTGAACTCGGCGGCGTGTATCTGGCCATCGTCGGCGGTACGGCAGCCTTGGAAACCACCTGGATCACACAGATCGAAGACGTCGATCTGGATGATCTGAATCCAGAATCATTATGGAAATTCCGCATCGCCAATTTCGGTCCCTTGCTGGTAGCGATGGATAGTCATGGCGGCAGTTTGTACAACGACATCAACAAGGGTATGCAAGCGCGCCGCGCAGAAGTACTGGCCAGCCTTGGAGTGAAAAGCACATGAGCACCAACACCAGCATCAAGCGCGTAGTGACTGACATACTGGTACTGGGCTCAGGCGGCGCCGGTCTGTTTGCCGCATTGCATGCGCATCAAGCCAATCCGGAACTATCAATCACGGTGGCGGTAAAAGGCTTGCTCGGCAAGTCCGGCTGTACCCGCATGGTGCAAGGTGGCTACAACGTCGCCTTGGCCGAAGGTGATTCGATAGAGCGACATTTCATGGACACCATCGAAGGTGGCAAATGGCTGTCCGATCAGGATCTGGCATGGACGCTGGTGACCAAGGCAATCGAGCGCATCCATGAACTGGAGAATGAACTCGGCTGCTTCTTCGATCGCAATCCGGATGGCACCGTGCATCAGAAAGCCTTCGCTGGTCAGACTTTCGACCGCACCGTACATAAAGGCGATCTGACCGGCATTGAAATCATGAACCGGCTGGCTGAACAAATCTGGCATCGCGGCATTGACCGACTGGAAGAACATCGCGCCGTGGAATTGATCAAGACCGCAGACGGCAAATCGCTGGCCGGCGTGCTGATGATAGACATGCGTTGCGGCGAATTTGTCTTCGTGCAGGCCAAAGCCGTGTTGCTGGCAACCGGCGGCGGCCCGACCATGTATAAATTCCATACACCGTCTGGCGAAAAAAGCTGCGACGGTTTGGCCATGGCTTTGCGCGCAGGATTGCCGTTGCGCGATATGGAGATGGTGCAATTTCATCCAACCGGATTGCTGGCCGGACCAGATACGCGCATGACAGGCACCGTGCTGGAAGAAGGCTTACGCGGTGCCGGCGGCTATTTGCTCAATGGCTTGAAAGAGCGCTTCATGCAAAACTACGATCCGCGCAAGGAACGCGCCACGCGCGATATCGTATCGCGCTCGATTTATTCTGAAATGCGCGCCGGACGCACTACACCGAATGGCGGCGTGTACATCCAGATGGCGCACTTGGGACCAGAAAAAGTACGCGTGCAATTCAAAGGCATGGTCGAGCGTTGTGCCGATTGCGGATTTGATCTCGCAACTGACCTGGTGGAAGTGGTGCCAACCGCACATTACATGATGGGTGGCGTGATCTTCCGGCCTGATTGCACGACAGCACTTCATGGCCTGTTTGCCGCCGGCGAAGATACCGGCGGCGTGCACGGTGCCAACCGTCTGGGCGGCAATGGTGTGGCCAACTCTACTGTGTTTGGCGGCATTGCTGGCGAATCGATGGCGGCATGGCTGCTCAACAACAATGAATTGCGCGAACCCGATATCGCCGCAATCGAACAAAGTATTACGGCGCATCGCGCACCATTCGGCAATCCGATAGGCAATCTGCAAGCCTTGCGTGAAGCGCTGTACGAATGCATGTGGGAAGACGTCGGCATCTTGCGTACCGCAGAAGGTTTGCGGCGCGGGATAGCGAAGCTGGCGGAGTTGGATCGCGAATTATTGACTATCGGCGTGGCCGACGATGATCCTGCATTCAATATGACCTGGCATGACTGGATGAATCTGCGTAGCTTGCTGGCCGTAAGTCGCGTGATTGCGACCGCGGCGCTGGCACGTGAAGATTCGCGCGGTGCGCACTTCCGCGAAGATGCACCGCAGACTAGTGCATTGGCAACTTCTGCTTATACGGTGGTGAAGCAAGATGGTGATGCGCTGACAGTAACGACGCAGGCAGTGAATTTTGTACGGGTTAAACCGGGCGAGACTTTGATAGTCGAGACAGAAAACGCTTGATAGCGATGCTGATCGCTTGGTCTTAGAACCTGAAAGCGATCAGCGCTGTGACAATTACTGCGCAGTCGGTGCCACGTATTCGTGCTTCTCGGTATTAATGTACGAGATGCGCCATTCGATAGGCTGATCGTCGTATGAAAGCGCCACGCGCCGTACTTCCAGTATCGGTGCACCAACCTTGATACCCAGCAGAGTCGCGTGCTTCTCATTGGCTATGCCTGCACGCAAGCGCTCTTCCGTACGAATAATGCTGATGCCGAAATCGATCTGATACAGGTTGTAGAGCGTATTGGGACGATTGCGTATCTGTTCTTCAGTCAGGCTGGCAAACCTTGCTTCCGACAAGACGATGTCATCAACAATCACAGGCTGCTCTTGCAGATACAACAGATTGGTAAACGCAATTACCTTGTCCGTCGTCGGCAAATGCAGTTTTTCCGCCGCCACCTTATCGGCACGCCGTTTGGAAAATGTGATCAGCGATAGTTGCGGGTAAGTTTTGTTGCCGGCGTGATCAGTCACATTAAAAAAGCGAAACATCTGCTGCGCACGATTGTGTTGCGCAACGTAAGTACCCCGTCCCTGATGTCGAATCAGTATGTTTTCCGCCACCAACTCGTCTATCGCCTTGCGCAACGTGCCTATCGATACCTCAAACAGCTCGCACAGTTTCTTTTCCGCAGGAATTGCCTCGCCCGGCTTCCATTCACCGGCTGCCAGCGCGCGCAGCATCTGTCGCTGCACCTCTTTATAGAGCGTGGTTCCGACGGCTGGAATGGAGGCGTTTGCTTTGATATTCATAGTCCGCAACTATAAACCATAACGCTTCGATTACACATCACGGCTACTACGCATGCGCCCTTCCACCTTCGCTTCAAAATAAATATAAGTGATATAGGTCATATAGTTGACTTGCACGAAAAGTAGTCATAGTATCGATGCATTCGATCACAGGCCAGCAGATGCCTTGCGAATACGCAAACCCAATTTAAAGGAGCGACAAAATGATTCATGTTGTTTTGCACGACGCCAAGGACACCGTTGCCGTTGCGGTCGTTGAAGGCATTAAGGCCGGCACCGAACTGACCGCTTGGATCATGGACGATGACCGCACTGTCAGCATCAAGGCACTTCAGGACATCCCGATGGGACACAAGATCGCGATGAAACCGATGGCCGTCGGCGACACCGTCTTTAAATACGGCGTCGATATCGGCAAGGTTGTGGCTGCAGCGAAGGCAGGTGAACACGCGCATGTCCACAACATTAAAACCAAACGCTGGTAGCGGTTCTGCAGAAATCTATTGCGCGACGCATCTCAGACGCGCGGTGATTTCTTCATAACCCGGCATGACGCTAGTCGTGCCAGATCAGAAAAAAACATTCATCTCAACTGAGTTCCAGAGGCCCAAATGATCACTAAAGACAGCACCTTCCTTGGCTACCGCCGCGAAAACGGTCGCGTCGGCGTACGCAACCACGTCATCATCCTGCCGCTCGACGATTTATCGAACGCCGCATGTGAAGCCGTCGCCAACAACATCAAAGGGACGATGGCGATCCCGCATCCTTATGGTCGTCTGCAATTCGGCGCCGATCTGGATTTGCATTTCCGCACCTTGATCGGTACCGGCTCCAACCCTAACGTCGCCGCAGTCGTCGTGATCGGGATCGAAGACAGCTGGACCAAGAAAATCGTCGACGGCATCGCCGCCACCGGCAAACCGGTAGTGGGCTTCGGTATCGAAGGTCATGGCGATCACGAAACCATCATGAATGCGTCGAAGAAAGCACGCGAATTCATGCAATGGGCCTCCGAAAAACAACGTGAAGTCTGCAACATCAAGGAATTGTGGGTCTCGACCAAATGCGGAGAAAGCGACACCACTTCCGGTTGCGGCGCCAATCCTACGGTCGGTGCAGCCTTCGACAAACTGCATGCGCTGGGTTCAACTCTGGTATTCGGCGAAACGTCGGAAATTACCGGCGGCGAAAGCATCCTGTCCGCACGTTGCGCCAATGATGAAGTACGCAAACAGTTCATGTTCATGTTCGATCGCTATCAAGACATGATCAATCGCCACAAGACCTCGGATCTGTCTGACTCGCAGCCTACCAAGGGCAATATCGCCGGCGGCTTGACCACCATCGAAGAAAAAGCGATGGGCAATATTCAAAAGATCGGCAAGAAGTGCACCGTCGATGGCGTGATCGACAAGGCGGAAATGCCTACGCATTCCGGCCTCTGGTTCATGGATTCGTCATCCGCTGCGGCCGAAATGGTCACGCTGTGCGCGGCTTCCGGTTTTGTCGTGCACTTCTTCCCGACAGGTCAGGGTAACGTCATCGGTAATCCGATTCTGCCTGTCATCAAGATTTGCGCCAACCCGCGTACCGTGCGTTTGATGAATGAGCATATCGATCTCGATTGCTCAGGCTTGCTGCAGCGCGAATTGACCCTAGAGCAAACCGGTGACAAATTGCTGGAGATGATGCTCAGTACCGCCAATGGTCGCCTCACCGATGCCGAAGTGTTGGGCCATCGTGAGTTCGTCCTGACGCGTTTGTACGAAAGCGCCTGATCCATGCATCCAGCGACCCGCTTATGCAGCGGGTCGTTTCGCTTTACTGAAAAGGAGAGTAGTTTCCAAAGGAGACCAACGGAGCAGTCGCAAAGACGCCCATAACAATCAGGCCGCAAGGCCACTCGTGAAGTCGACACAGAGCGGCGTGAACGGGACGATTACATAGAGGACAGACAATGAACGGATTGCCACAGCCCCTGCTGGATGTCAGAGGGGTGACACTGCAATACAAGACCAAGGAGCATCTAGTCACGGCCACTTATCGGGTCGATTTCAAGGTGTATCAATCGGATCGATTTGTCTTACTCGGCCCGTCAGGCTGCGGAAAATCGACCCTCCTCAAAGCTGTCGGTGGCTACATGATGCCTACCGAAGGCGAGATGCGACTGCACGACAAGGTCATTACCAAACCCTGGTACGACCGCATGATGGTGTTCCAGGAGTTCGACCAGTTGCCACCGTGGAAAACCGTCAAGCAAAACGTCATGTTCCCGCTGCTGGCGAGTGGCAAGCTCAAAGGCAAGGAAGCGGAAGACAAGGCGATGTATTACATCGAAAAGGTCAACCTGTCGAAATTTGCTGATCACTATCCACACATGCTGTCCGGCGGTATGAAACAGCGTGTCGCCATCGCGCGCGGCATGGCGATGGAACCGGACATCCTGCTGATGGATGAGCCGTACGCCGCACTCGATGCACTCACGCGCAAGAAGATGCAGGATGAATTGCTGCAACTGTGGGACGACACCCATTTCACCGTGCTGTTCGTCACGCACTCGATCGCCGAAGCAGTCAAGATCGGCAACCGCATTCTGCTGTTGTCGCCACATCCAGGCCAGGTCACCGCAGAACTCAATAGCACCGGCGAAGATACCGTCGATGCCGATGGCAACTGCCTGACTGAAAAAATCAACAAGATGCTGTTTGCCGAACCGGTCGAAGCAGAAGAGGTCAATCATGTCTGAAGTCTCCAGCATCCATCGTCCTGCACCTCCGCCCAAGCAGCCGGGCGTCGTGGTGCGCCTCAATGTAGAACGCCCGGAATACTATGCAAACCGGGCACCGAGTACCGAGTTCGGCGTCGTGCAAAAACCGCTGACCTCATGGGAAAAGTTATGCAACAACAGCGCTGCACGCAAAATCGGCATTCTGATAACGCTGGCAGTGATCTGGGAGGTCTACGCTCGGATCTTGAATAATGCGTTGCTGTTCCCAACACTGACAGCGACGATAGAAGCACTGGTCGAAGGCATCATCTCAGGCGGTCTGCTCGGCAAGGTCTGGTTTTCAATCAAGATCTTGTTGATGGGATATGGCGCCGGACTGTTGCTGGCGGCATTGCTGACCGTCTTTGCGATCACCTCGCGCATCGGCCGCGACTTCCTCGAAACACTGACTTCAATGTTCAATCCCTTGCCGGCGATTGCGCTGCTGCCTTTGTCCCTGTTGTGGTTTGGTTTGGGTACCGGCAGTCTGGTCTTCGTGCTGATCCACTCGGTTGTATGGGCGGTGGCATTAAATACACATTCCGGCTTTCAATCCGTCAGCACCACCTTGCGCATGGTCGGCCACAACTATGGCTTGAGCGGCTTGCGCTATGTGTTCCAGATTCTGATTCCTGCAGCGTTCCCCAGCATCCTCACTGGCCTCAAGATCGGCTGGGCCTTTGCCTGGCGCACGCTGATTGCAGCTGAACTGGTGTTTGGCGTGAGTTCCGGTAGCGGTGGTTTGGGCTGGTTCATTTACGAGAACAAAAACCAGCTGGAAATTCCTAGCGTCTTTGCCGGCTTGCTGACTGTGATCATGATCGGCTTGTTCGTAGAGAACTTCATCTTCCGCATCATCGAACAATGCACAGTACAAAAGTGGGGGATGCAAAATTGAACGCACCACACGCAGGAGGTACACGCATCGTCATTACGGAGTTCATGGATGACACCGCCGTCGCATTGTTGGCCAGCACATTCGAGACGACTTACAAGCCCGCCTTGGTCGATGACCGCCCCGCTCTGCTCGCAATGCTGGGCAATGTAGATGCGCTGATCGTACGCAACCGCACCAAAGTCGATATCGCATTACTGGATGCGGCACCTAAGCTGCGCGTAGTCGGGCGCTTGGGCGTCGGTCTGGACAATATCGATGTGGATGCCTGCAAGGCACGTGGCATAGAAGTGTTCCCGGCGACCGGTGCCAATGCCGGCGCAGTGGCCGAGTATGTGATCGGCACGGCCATGGCATTGCTGCGCGAAGCGTATACGCGCAGTGCCGAAACTGCGGCCGGCGCATGGCCGCGCACTGCCTTGTCCAATGGTCGCGAAATCGCCGGCAAGACGCTGGGGCTGATCGGTTTTGGCGGCATCGGCCAGTTGACGGCACGCTTGGCGCAGGCATTGGGCGTCAACGTGATTGCACACGACCCCATGCTGGCATCCGATGCACCGATATGGCAACAATCCGGCGTCGCCTGCAAACGTCTGCATGAAGTGCTGGAACAAGCCGACATCGTGTCATTGCATATTCCACTCACGACCAATACGCGCAATCTGATCGGCCCCGATGCATTGGCCAGAATGAAGCAGGACGCAGTGTTGATCAATACCTCGCGCGGCGAAATCGTGGATGAGACGGCATTAGCCAGAGCCTTGCATGCGGGTCATCTGGGCGGTGCAGCGATCGATGTCTTCGCACAGGAACCGCTGCCAGCAGGGAATGCATTAGCCACTGCGCCACGACTCATTCTGACGCCACATATCGCCGGTGTAACCACTGAATCGAATACGCGCGTCAGTGCACTGATTGCGCAACGCGTGGCGGCATTTTTGCAGCAGAACTAATGATGTGACGGACTGGCGCCACGGCCTGTGGTCGTAGCGCACTTTTTTCAGTTTGTTTTGAGTTTATTTCTCAACCTGTTTTAGGGACTTTTATGGCCTTGGTTACGATAGATGAATTAACGTCCCTTACCATGCTCGCACTTGAGAAAGCCGGCGCCAGTCTGTCAGCGGCCAAAGCTGCAGCACACGCGCTGGTAGCAGCAGATGCGCAGGGCTTGGCCTCGCATGGCGTGTCGCGCGTGCCGCAGTACACAACGTTTTTACGCAATGGCCGTACCTCCACCACGGCGGTACCAAAGATCGTGCACTCCAGGGGCGGCGCATGTCTGATCGATGCACAATCCGGCATGGCATACGAAGCATGCGCGCTGGCGATCCAGACCGCGACTGCACGCGCACGTGAGTTCGGCATCAGTTGCGCCGGCATCACCAACAGCAATCACTTCGGTGCCGCTGCCGTACATCTGGAACCATTGGGCCGCGCCGGTCTGGTTGGACTGGCGTTCAGCAATTCACCGGCGGCGATGCCGGCGTGGGGCGGCAAGACGCCTTTATTCGGCACCAATCCTATCGCTGCAATTTTTCCGCGTCGCGATGCTGAACCACTGGTCATCGACCTGGCCTTAAGCGAAGCCGCACGCGGCAAAATCATGATCGCTGCAAAAGAAGGCAAGCCAATTCCGCTCGGCTGGGCAGTCGACAAGGATGGCAAGCCAACCACCGATGCCAAGGCTGCTTTGGCTGGCAGTATGTTGCCGGCCGGTGGTGTCAAAGGCGCGATGATTGCGCTGACGGTAGAACTGTTGGCGATTGCATTAACAGGTTCGGCCTTTGGCTTCGAAGCCGATTCGTTTTTCTCCGATGAAGGTAATCAACCACGTCTGGGTCAGTTGTTCCTGGCCATTGATCCGGGTGCATTGGCCGGTTCTGATGTCTACTTCAATCGCATAGAAACCTTGCTCGGCATGATGTTGCAGGATGATGGCGTACGTCTGCCGGGTGAGCGCCGTCACGGCCTCGCCGTCAAAGCAGCGCAACGCGGCATAGAAATACCCGATGCCTTGCACGCGCAGATCGTCGCACTGGCCGGCCGTTTGCCATGACCACCGCCGACCAGACAGGTACGACGGAAGTCAAATGTACGACCTGTTATATGTGCGCGTGCCGCTGCGGCGTGCGCGTCCATCTGCGCGATGGCGAAGTACGCTACATCGACGGCAATCCGGATCACCCTTTGAACCAGGGCGTGATCTGCGCCAAGGGTGCTTCCGGCGCGATGAAACAATATTCACCGGCGCGCCTGACCAAACCCTTGTTGCGCAAACCCGGAGCGGAACGTGGCGCCTCCGAGTTCACCGAAATTTCATGGGAAGAAGCATTCACAATACTGACGGAACGATTGGGGAAAATCCGTTCCACCGACCCGCGCAAATTTGCCCTCTTCACCGGCCGCGATCAGATGCAGGCCTTGACCGGTCTGTTTGCACGACAATTCGGCACACCTAATTACGCAGCACATGGCGGCTTCTGTTCGGTCAACATGGCCGCCGGCATGATCTACACCATAGGCGGCTCGTTCTGGGAGTTCGGCGGGCCCGATCTCGACCGCGCCAAGCTCTTCATCATGCTCGGCACGGCGGAAGATCACCACTCCAACCCGATGAAAATCGCGCTGTCGAAGTTCAAGCGCAACGGTGGAAAATTCATTTCTATCAACCCTATCCGCACCGGCTATTCCGCGATTGCCGATGAATGGGTACCGATCAAACCCGGCACCGATGGCGCATTACTGCTGGCGCTGATCCACGAAATCATTGCGCTCGGTCTATACGATCGCGAATTTCTGGTGCGCTATACCAATGCCGGTCAGCTCATCAATCAAGATGCGCAAAGCGATGACTTTGGCCTGTTTGTCGAAGACGAGGCAACCGAAGTCGTCAATCCGATGTACCCACAAAACAAATTGTGGTGGGATCGTCTAACAAAACAGCCGGTGCCTACGCACACCGATGGTGCCGATCCTCATCTGCTCGGTACCTTCACGCTGCCGGACGGTACGGCCGTGGCACCCGCATTCGAACTACTCAAGGAACGCGTCAAACGTTACACACCAGAATGGGCTGCTGGCGTAACCGGCATCTCGGCTGCATGCATACGTCGCCTCGCCAATGAAATGGGCGTGATCGCACGCGACCAAAAAATAGAATTGCAAATCCCGTGGACCGATAGCTGGGGCCGCGAACACAAAACGGTAACCGGTAATCCAGTTGCCTTCCATGCGATGCGTGGATTGGCGGCGCATTCCAACGGTTTTCAAACTACGCGTGCGCTGGCGATTTTGATGTCGCTGCTCGGCACGATAGATAGACCGGGCGGCTTTCGCCACAAAGCGCCCTTCCCGCGCGCCATTCCACCTAGCGCCAAACCGCCGAACAGTCCGGCCGCAGTCCAACCAGATACGCCATTAGGCGGCCTGCCTTTGGGCTGGCCGGGTGACCCTAACGATTTGTTCGTTGATGATGCCGGTGAACCGGTGCGCATAGACAAAGGCTTCTCGTGGGAACACCCACTGTCAGTACATGGCTTGATGCACAACGTCATCACCAATGCCTGGCGCGGTGATCCGTATCCCATCGATACGCTGCTGATCTTCATGGCCAATATGGCGTGGAATTCCAGCATGAACACCAGCGAAGTGCGTCAGATGCTGAACGACAAAGACGACAAGGGTGAGTACAAGATTCCATTTTTGGTCGTGTGCGATGCCTTCCAATCGGAGACCACAGCCTTCGCTGATTTGATACTACCGGATACGACTTATCTGGAGCGACATGACGTCATGTCTATGTTGGACCGACCGATTTCGGAATTCGATGGCCCGGTCGACGCGGTACGCATACCAGTGCTGCCACCGACTGGCGATTGCAAACCATTCCAGGAAGTACTGATCGAGCTAGGCGGACGACTCAAGCTGCCCGCCTTTACCAAACCGGATGGCAGCCGCAAGTTCCGCGATTACCCTGACTTCATCGTCAATTATGAAACCGAGCCAGGTTCCGGCATCGGCTTCCTCGCCGGTTGGCGCGGCCTCGGTGGCGAAAAATCGATGAAGGGCGAACCCAATCCCAAGCAGTGGGAGATGTACGCCAAAAACGGTTGCGTGTTCCACCACAAGATGCCGCCGTCCTATAGCTATATGCGCAACTGGAACAAAGGCTATATGGAATGGGCACAGCGTATACGCATGCGCCGCTTTGCCGATCCGATTCTGATTCATATCTATTCGGATGTGATGCAAAAATTCCGCCTCGCCGCACAAGGCAAGCGTCCCGGCAAGCAACCACCGGAACGCCTGCGCGCGCGCATAGAAACCTATTTCGATCCGCTGCCGTTTTATTACGAGCCACTGGAAGTACAAAGCGGAGACACCGCCAAATATCCGCTCAATGCCGTGACGCAAAGACCGATGGCGATGTATCACTCGTGGGATTCGCAGAATGCGTGGTTGCGTCAAATCCATACGCACAACTATTTGTTCGTCAATCCATTGCTGGCACAAGCCAGCGGCATCGCTGACGGCGGCTGGATGTGGGTCGAATCGATGTGGGGCAAGGTGCGTTGCATGTGTCGCTACAGTGAAGCGGTCGAACCCGGCACGGTCTGGACCTGGAATGCGATAGGCAAAGCAGCTGGCGCCTGGCATCTGGAAAAAGGCGCCAACGAATCACAAAAAGGCTTTCTGCTGAATCATCTTATTTCAGAAGAATTACCACCCGCCGCCGATGGCACTCGCCTGTCGAATTCTGATCCGGTTACCGGACAAGCCGGTTGGTATGACGTACGGGTACGCATCTATCCGGCTGGTGCAGATGAGCCGAAACAGACCTGGCCACAATTCGCCACCATGCCGGCGCTACCTGGCACCAGCACCATCAAGCGTGTCTGGATGGCCTACAAAGCGGGCAGTGGTCGAGGAGAAAACAAATGACGCAAATGGCGCTGGTGATAGATCTCAACGTTTGCGTAGGCTGTCAGGCTTGCGTAACAAGTTGCAAATCGTGGAACACCTCGGGCATCGCCGGCACACTGGCCGATGACCGCCCGTATGGCGAAGATCCGACCGGCACCTTTTTCAACCGCGTACAGACTTATGAAGTAGGACGCTTTCCGGCGACCGACACGGTGCACTTTCCTAAATCGTGTCTGCATTGCGAAGAGCCGCCATGCGTGCCGGTATGTCCGACCGGCGCCAGCTATAAACGTGAAAGCGATGGCCTCGTGCTGGTCGATTACGACAAGTGCATAGGTTGCAATTACTGCGCGTGGGCTTGTCCGTATGGTGCACGTGAGCTGGATGAACACCGGCAGGAAATGAGCAAGTGCACGCTGTGCGCCGACCGCATCGATAACCAATCCTTGCCACCACAAGATCGCCAGCCAGCTTGCGTGATGGCCTGCCCTACCAGTGCGCGCCTGTTCGGCGACATCCATGATCCGGAATCCATCGTCTCTGTCGCCATTCGCGAACAAGGCGGTTACCAGCTCATGCCGGAATGGGGAACCAAACCATCCAACCATTATCTGCCGCGCCGCAAAGTCGAAATCAAATTGCACGAGGATCAGTTGGAACGTATCGAAAACCCATTACGCATCGATGGCAAGTTGCCTAAGCCAGGCTTGCACGAGCCGTCGCTGGATGACGTCACTTCTTGGTAACAGTAGTAATAAACGCAATCGGCAGACAGGATAGATCTCCATGAATCCCGCTTTTTCGGTAATTTTTCTGACTACATTGATAGGCGTCGGACAAGGCTTGTTCATCGCGCTGTATGCCGCGCACGTGCTGGCCTTGCTCGGCCTCGTCGCGCCGTCCGACAGCTACCAGTTTCATACGCTGGGTAGTGCCTTGTCTCTGGCGTTTCTGGGCTTTGGTTTATTCGCTTCATTTTTCCACCTCGGCCATCCGGAGCGTGCATGGCGTGCAGCGACGATGTGGCGCACGTCGTGGCTATCGCGTGAAGTCATCGCCTTGCCATTTTTCATGCTGGCCGTGTTTGCGTATGGCGCGGCACATTTCTTCGGATGGCAATCGGCGGCGACCATTATCGGCGGCATCGCGCTGATACTCTGCATCACGCTGTTCGTCTGCACCGGCATGATTTACGGCTGCATCAAGTTTTTGCAGGAATGGGCGACACCGCTGACCATCGTCAATTACACACTGCTGGGCTGCGCCTCCGGCTTTACACTGGCGACTGCCTTCAGCTTGCCGACTGCACCAGCGCTCGTTACTATTTTTGGCATCACCGCTATCGTCCTGACGTTGGCGTCCTTGATGACGCGCCTAGCATCGCTCGCCCGCAATGCTCGTTTGAAGCCGCGCTCAACATTGCAAACCGCGACCGGCATACGTCATCCGCATATCGTGCAAAAAGCACAGGGATCGATGGGCGGTTCGTTCAATACGCGGCATTACTTCCACGGCAAAAGCCCGCTGTTTTTCCGTTCCATCAAATGGATATTCCTGCTGCTGGTATTCCCATTACCGCTGCTGCTATTAAGTAACGGACTACTGCATGCATCGCTGCTCTTGCTGGGCACCGCCTTCGTCGTGCAATACGCGGGACTCATCGCGGAGCGCTGGTTCTTTTTTGCACAGGCCAATCATCCGCAAAATCTGTACTACCAACAGATATCCTGAGTCGCCATGCGCGTCGACTTCAGACGGTTTTTTCCATTTTTGCACTGGGCCCGCCCGAGCGCTGATTCACTACGACGCGACACATGGGCCGGCCTCAGCGTCGGCCTGGTACTGATTCCACAAGCACTGGCGTACGCCACGCTCGCCGGCATGCCGCCGCAAACCGGCTTGTATGCTGCCTTGCTGCCCAGCGTCATCGGCATCTTGTGGGGTTCGTCGGTCTTGCTGGCGGTTGGTCCGGTGGCGCTCACCAGCATCCTCACGTTTGGCTCGCTATCGCCCATGGTTGTGGCCGGCAGCGCCGATTGGGTTGCGCTGGCAATCTGGCTGTCACTGTATGCGGGTGCGATCCAGTTTCTGCTGGGTGCTTGCAAGATGGGCAAGATCACTTATCTGGTGTCGCAACCGGTGGTGATCGGTTTTATCAATGCCGCCGCCGTCATCATTGTGCTCTCGCAACTACCCAGCCTGTTGGGACTGGATCTGCACGCCGGTAGCGCGATGACAGAAGTCGGCAAGCTGCTGGCAGGGACACCGGCGATGCTGTTGACCACCGCATTCGGACTTGGCTCCTTGTTTTTATTATTGGCTTTGAAACGCTATGCGCCGAATGTGCCCGGCATGCTGATAGTGACTGTCTTGGGCATCGCCGCCAGTTGGGCCATCGATTATGCCGGCCATGGCGGTGCCATCGTTGGCGCCTTGCCAGTTGGTTTGCCACCGCTCGCCTTGCCACCTGCCATCAGTTGGGGCGCACACCAGGCACTGTGGCCAGCCGCAACTATCCTGGCCATCATCAGTTTTACCGAAGCGATGTCCAGCTGCCGTGTGCTGGCGCGCAAAACCAATGAACGCTGGGATGAGAATCAGGAATTGATCGGTCAGGGCTTGGCCAAGATCACCAGCGGTTTCAGTGGTGCGTTCCCGGTCAGTGGGTCGTTCTCGCGTTCCGCCTTGAACATTTACGCCGGCGCCACCAGCGCCTGGGCATCACTGATTGCAGCTGCTTGCGTATTGCTGAGCCTGTATTTCCTCACCACGCCGATAGCCTATCTGCCGTATTCGGTATTGGCGGCCATGATTATGGTGCCGGTATTCAGATTGCTGGATTTCCGTGCTTTCCCGCGTCTGTTTCGTATTTCGCGTGACGATGGCTTGGTGGCGATCGTGACTTTCGGCGTCACGCTATGGTGTACGCCCAGCCTGCATTACGGCGTATTCGCTGGCGTCGGCATCACCATGGTGTCGTTTTTATATCGACATACGCATCCACGCGTGATCGAAGTTGGCGTGCACAAGGACGGCACACTACGCGACCGCAATCGCTTCCATCTGCCTCCACTCGCACCAGACGTTCTGGCCGTCCGTATGGATTCCACCTTGAATTTTCTGACCGCTGCCACGCTGGAACGCTTCATCACTGAACGCCGTGGCCGCGACAAGGCCATCCGACGCGTGCTGCTATGCGCCAGCGGTATCAACGACATCGATGCCAGCGGCATCGAAACGCTGGAATCCCTGCAACAAAGTCTGCATGCGGAAGGTCTGGAGCTGTACTTCACAGCGGTCAAAAAGCAGGTGTGGGATGTACTGGAACGCGCCGGCCTGATTGCCGCGATGGGGCCCGATCACATGTTTCAAACGGATAGAGAAGCTATAGATATCTTGATGCCGGCGCAGCAAGCGTAAGAAACTGACAAGTATCCCGGGGCAAAACTGTTCCGAAAACCCACGGATTGCCCACGCAGAGTGCCTACTTTCCCATCGGGTTAGCGCATACCTTCGTCGAAATACTCTAGATTTGGTGCGGCTGGCTGGAATCGAACCAGCGACCCTTGGCTTCGGAGGCCAATACTCTATCCACTGAGCTACAGCCGCATGAGGGACTACTGAAGAGGCCTGCAGGATACCGTTTTTCCGACTTTCCGTCCATGTAAAGCGACGTTTTACCGTTTCACATCCTTGGCTTTGTGTCTATAATCAAGGGTTTGGCGAAGCATGATAAGGGGCATGCGCCGTGCGGCATCATTTTGCATGCGCCCATCTATAACGATTTTAAAATTGTATTGAGGGAATAATGAGCGACGCACATCACGAAGAAGAATCAGCGATCAAAACGCCAAAGCAACTCATACTGGCAATCTTGGCCGGTTTTCTGGTTCCCATCATCTGTATCGTTTTACTGGTGCTCTACGTCACCAATGAAAAACATATCGGCGCAGGCTCGGACGGCTTATCACCAGAAGCAGTTGCCGCACGTATCAAGCCAATTGCAGACGAAGGCTTCGTACTGAAAGACATCAATGCACCGAAAGTCTTGAAAACAGGGGAAGAAGTTTACAAGATGGCTTGTGCTGCATGCCACGCAACTGGCGCAGCAGGCGCTCCTAAATTTGGTGATGCCGGCGCATGGAAAGCACGTATTGCCGAAGGCTACAGCACACTGGCAAAACACGCGATTGAAGGTATCCGCGCGATGCCGCCTAAAGGTGGCAATCCAGATCTGGACGATATCGAAGTCGAACGCGTTGTGGTCTTGATGGCCAATAGCGCAGGCGCCAAGTTCAGCGATCCAGTGGTTCCAGCACCTGCTGCTCCCGCAGCCCCAGCGGCTGAAGCAGCTCCAGCAAAATAAGTAACACGCACTGACAAAAAAGCCGACTTGAAGTCGGCTTTTTTATTGCTCACGCATTAAGTAGGCGAACTATAAATGCTCACGTAACGCGACATGCTCATGCTGCTGCGTATCCGTCTTCTTTTTCTTTGAGAAAAAATACAGCGCTGTACCCGCACTACCGACCAGCAAGGCACCACGCAAAATCGGACGCAACACCGAACGTCGGGTCAACAAGGAAACGCCGCTGACGACCAGCGGCAACAAACGTCGCAGCTTGTCGCCGGATATGCTGTTCACATCAAACAAGTCGGAAAAATTGGAAAAAGCCGATTGTGCACGCGCGCTCACCAGACCAATCGCTGTTTTCGCGATGCCATCTGCGCCCAGATTGTCACGCACTACAGTTCTGGCCTGTCCGATCGCAACACGATAGGCTTTGCATTGCTGCAGCAGTCTTTCCTTACGCTGTGCCGACGACTCGTGTTCCGGCTCTTGATGATGTGTTGTCATGCAAACCCTCTTGAATTACAACAGCGCATCATGATCGTTGCGCAGCTCAGCCATCGTGGCCGGCATAGACAATTTGCCTTCCCGCAGCAACGACTGGATATAGAACACGATACCAACCGCGGCCACAGTACACACCAGCGCGAGGATCAATAGTATCTTCCAGCCAAATACCGGCCAGCTAAGATAAATAATCAAAGCGCTCCAGTAAGCGATGGCAAACCACGTGACGATGACGCCCAAGGCGAACAAGGCCGCCAGCTTCAAGGCATTGGCACGCACCTCGGCCAACTCCAGCGCGGCAAGTTCGATGCGGCTCATCAACAAGCCGAACATGTTTTTGGCGAGGCTGACAGCGCCACCGATCAAGCCGGGGCGGATGTCTGGACGCGAGGTTTGCTGTTCCATATCGGATACCGTCGCAATTATTTACGCGAGATCAAAAGTCCCAGTAACACGCCCACACCTGCCGAGATCGCCACTGCACGCCATGGATTTTCATGTACGTAGTCGTCGGTTTTTTCTGCCAGTTCCTTACCGGTTTCAAGCGCGGCAGTTTGTACTTCCTGCGCTTTTACCAAAGCGTTGTCTAACAGTTGCAAACCGCGATTACGCAATTCATCTGCTCTGTCGCCAGTTGCACTGGTTGCTTCACGAAATAATTCCTGGGCGTCTTTGACTAAGGTTTTCATATCGCTCCGTGTGGTTTTCAAGGTAGATGTTTTCATATTAAGGCCCCTTCTATATCTGAACAAAAGCAGTGTGCCGTCATAGCTTGAACGGACCTGCGGGTTGAAAGACTGCTCTTGCGACTGTCCATCATATCGCTATTGTTATTCCGTGTTTGCCGGAAATAGCTATCTGCGATTGGTGTTGTGACACTCGCTTTATTGTTAAGTTGCAACGGAAGTGTTCAGTTTTATCATATTTCCGCTGGCTGCGAATAGGCGTTACCGCACATTCCACGCAAATAAATGCAGCGCCGCCTGATTTATTCTCAGGTTCCCGGCGTGCAGTCGGTGCAATGTTCGATTGCATCCCTATTTTTCAGCAGATTTTCTTTCAGCTCGCGCAAGGCCGTGCGCAAACCTTCTTCAATCACTGGATGGTAGAAAGGCATAGAGAGCATCTGCTCTACTGTCATCTCGCTCTGGCAAGCCCATGCCAGCAAATGCGCCAGATGCTCGGCACGCGGACCTATCATTTCTGCACCGAGGAAACGGTGCGTACCGCGCTCACCATAAACCTTCAGCAAACCGCGATTCTGCAGCATCACGCGACTACGCCCTTGATCGGCAAATGACACCTGCCCGCATTCGAATTGCTTGGTTTTGAGCGTACGGCTGGTTTGCCCGACTATCGCGATTTGCGGATCGGTAAAAGCAACCATCAAGGCGGCGCGGCGCAAGCCTGCAACCACATTCGGAAAGTGTCCGGCATTGTCACCGGCAATACGCCCTTCATCCGCTGCTTCGTGCAGCAAGGGTCTATCGTTATCGACATCACCCGCGATAAAAATCGCACTATCACCACACTGCATCGTCAAGGGATCGAACAAGGGAATACCGCGTGCGTCCAACTTCAAGCCGGTGGTTTCCAATCCGATATTCGCCACATTCGGCGACCGTCCGGTTGCTGCCAATACATATTGATAATGCTCAGTGCGCTCGCTGCCATCGGCATGACGCGATACGCATTCGACTTGCTCACCAACTTGTTTGGCCGCGACGATGCTCGTATGCAAGCGCAGATCCAGCTCTGAACCTATGCAGTCTATCGCCGTTTGATTGACGTCATCGTCGTGCAATTGCGCCAGCCGACCGCTACGCGCAAACAAGGCCACGCGTACGCCCAGACGTTGCAAAGCCAATCCCAGTTCCAGTCCGATTACACCAGCGCCGATCACCGCAACCGATACAGGCAGATCATCCCACGCAAATACATCGTCGCTCGTAATCAGACGTTTACCGAGTCCGCGCAATTCCTCCGGAGTCTGTGGAGTGGAACCAGTGGCAATCACGATGCGCTCGGCATGCACTTGCGTGTCATCGCCCACTTGCAAAGACTGTGCAGAAGTGAAACGCGCATAACTACGCAAGCGCTCGGCGGTATCGATAGACTCGACGCCTTGTACGACAAAACCGACGAAACGATCACGCTCGCTTTTAACGCGCTGCATCACAGCCTTGCCGTCTATACGCACAGCACCGGCGTGCACGCCAAAACCCGGTGCGGCAGATATCGCATGCGCTGCTTCCGCCGCCGCAATCAATAATTTGCTCGGCATGCAACCAACGCGCGCGCATGTCGTGCCGTACGGGCCACCTTCAATCAGCACCACGCTCTTGCCATGCGCCTTGGCGGCGCGATATGCAGACATACCGGCACTGCCGGCACCGATTACTGCCACATCGAATTTCAGCGTTTTCATGATGCCCCGTTCTTGAAAGTACAGTCAGCGAGACGAAAAATCGCAGTCTCAGTCGTGGCGGCTATGCAATTCGGCGATATCTTCGATATTACCGATTTGAATCACAACCGGATTAGCCGATGCGCGCGCCTGCATAGGTCGCCAGGCAAAGCGCCATTCATTTTCGGCAGCCTGATTTTTCGCTTTGGAAAAAATCTTGCCGAGCGGACTAGGTGCGCCATACGAAATTGCTGCATCAATACCGGCCCAATTCGGCAAGGCTCTCTGCACCGCACGATGCACGCGCTCGCCAAATTCTTCCGCGTTGTGCACCACCAGATACGAATCCACATGCGGCAAGTCATCGAACAGCGTACCGTCCCAAGTTTGCGTCAGACTCAATACCAAATAACTGCCGGCTGCCTGCAAAGCCTGATCAGGCGCTGGCGGGCTTAAACGAAATTCGCCCAGTGACAAAGAACGCTCTAATCCGTTTCGTTCAGAAAAATAATAGAGTTTGGAAGGACGCTTACTATCAATCAAAGTCATGCTGCGGTCCTGAAAAAATAATGATGATGGTCATACAACCGAATGTAGTCATCGGTTCTTGCCATTTTAAGCAGATTAGTCGACGAGCAGTAAAACTATACCGGCATTCGGAAAATTAAACCTTGCATCACAGACTCAATCGCGATGACGCAAGCTATACCACGCCATACCCAGCCACTCATGCATGGCATAAGAAGTTTGTTGCAACCACTGACTACTCGGCAAGAAATCGACTGGCGTGACACGCGACGTAGTGCGGAAAATGGTTGGTGCCGGTACTACTTCCAGGCCGACTTGCGTGAAGCTGCGTTTTGCGCGCTCCATGTGCATGGCATCGGTTACCAATAAAATTTTATGTACGCCAGCCTCGCGCAGTATGCGCACAGACAATTGCGCATTCTCTGCCGTGTTATTCGACTCCTCTTCCAGCCATTGCACTGGCACCGAAAACTCTTCCTTCAATACGCGCGCCATGATGGCGGCTTCCGATACTTCAGCACCATCCGGCCGACCACCAGTCACTAACATCGGCAAATGCGTTGCACGCTGCAGCTTGGCCGCATAACGCAGGCGCTGCAAGGTCGGTGAACTTGGAATATCCTGCCCGTCGTATTCCGGCGCATTGCTGATACGTCCGCCGCCCAGCACCACTATCGCTTGTGCGCCGGTCGCATTCAACGACTGCAAAGGCGGATTCAATTTTTCCAGCGGAGCCACGAACAAGGATGCGCCGAAACGCGTACTGAATATAACCAATACAAACAAAGCCGTTATCGATAAAACCAAACCAAGGCGCGGCCAGCGTCGGCGCATATACAAACCCAATGCGCATAGCAAAATCAGACTCAAGGGCGGCAGCAACAAAGCGCCCAGCGTTACATTAACAAGCCAGGCTGTGCTCAAAATGCGCGTACCTCCAATTGCAAAGTACGCAAATTATTCATCCATCTGCGCTTCGGCAATTGTGCGCAACTGAAAACGGCCATCGTTATTGAAGAGCCAAGTTTCCATCAACTCCAACTGCCCTTTTCGCAACAAGGCTGGTGCCGGCTTGGGGAACGGTGCGGTACTGCGCAAGCTTGCCAATGCCGTTGTCTCGGTAGCGCGATCGCGATTGGAACGCAAAATTTCACTGCGCACCAGACCGCCATTGGCATCGACCACATATTTCACAACAACAACTGACCGCAGCAATGCTTGCGGCCGACCGACATACACTTTGGTGGAGTTAACCTGAACAATGCGATTAGCCAAGGCTTCGCGGTAAGCACCAACGGTATCGGCCATGGAAGTACCGTCTTGCGTTGTTTCTGCCGGCTTGTCGAGCAGAGTGCGGCCGCCGCAACCTGCCAGGATCAATGCCGCCATGCCTATCGCGATGCGATTTTTGATCATCATTCGGTCACCTCAATGAATTTGATTAAATAGGCATGCCGATAACTATCCGCATACGCGCAAAATTTATTCACGTGCTTAATTAAAACTTTGCTGCAATCTGAAATGCTCTGTCGCCGCTACCAGCGCTGCGGTCGTACCCGGCTCCAATGCGGCATGTCCGGCATCGGCGATGATGTGCAATTTCGCCTCGGGCCACGCCTGATGCAGGCGATACGCGGACAAAGGCGGACACACCACGTCGTAACGGCCTTGCACGATCACCGCCGGCAAATGCCGTATGCGATCCAGATCGTGTATCAACTGATCTTCCTCAAGAAAACCGCCGTGCAACATGTAATGCGCCTCCAGCCTGCCTACACCCAAGGCAACGACATCGTCACTGAACGCTTCTATCGTTTCAGCCTGCGGTTTCAGGAATAAACAACGCCCTTCATAACGACTCCAATCGCGCGCTGCCTGCATAGAGACGAGCTGATCGTCGCTGAACAATCTCTTCTCATACGCACGTAATAAATCCTGTCGCTCATCGATCGGAATCGCGGCCACAAATTCTTCATGTGCTTCCGGAAAATACCAACGCATGCCGTACAGAAACCAATCGATCTCAGCCCGCGTACAAAGAAAAATACCGCGCAAGATAAAGCCAAGACAAGATTGCGGATGCGCCTGACCATAGGCCAGCGCCAGTGTTGCACCCCATGAGCCGCCGAATATCAACCATTGCTCAACGCCCAGCATACGGCGCAAGACTTCAATATCAGCGATCAATAATTGCGTCGTGTTGTTGCGATACTCACCTAGTGGTGTTGATTTTCCGGCACCACGCTGATCGAACAAGATGATGCGGTAATACCCGGGATCGAAGAATTGTCTGTGCTTGGGAGAAATACCACCACCAGGACCGCCGTGTAGAAACAGCACAGGCACACCAGCAGGATTACCGCACTCCTCCCAATACAAGGTGTGCAGATCATCAACCGGCAACATACCGCTGCGATGTGGCTCCAGCGGTGGAAACAAAGGTGATGTGGATGTAGAAGCGTCCATGACTACCTCGAAAAGGGATGCTCCGATTGTAACCAATGATCTCTCTTCAATGTGTAACGGACATCACTCGTACTAGTCCGAATTGAAATGAATTGCGAACTATTCCCGCCATGCAACCTCCTATTAGAAGCAGCACAGAAAATCGCATGCATATCAGCATGCAAAATGCATTTGTACAGGAGGTGAAGTAATGAAGTTATTGCAAGACTGGTTTATGTTGGGCATTTCACTGGATAACTGGTTGCACGCACTGATTGCAGCATTACTGAGTTACCTGCTCATGGATCTGGGCACGCGCTTCGTGATTCGTTTGGTAAAACGTCGCATGTCCGTACTCAACAGGTTGACCAAGCGACGTATCGATGAAGTCATCGTCGGCACACTGGTCGGCACCAAACGTTATCTACTCTTCCTGTTAGCACTCCTGATCGGCCTCAACACTCTCACTTTGCCCGACGCTATAGAACTGCGCCTGTCGCAAGCAGGTATCGTCATCATCGGTATTCAGGTTGCTATCTGGCTCAATCGCGGCATCAATATGTGGATGGAGAAACTAATCGACCCTGAAGTCGATCCTGATCTGCGCAATCGTGCGACCACCACCACGATGGTATTTCTGCTCAGAATCGCAGCGATGCTGACTGTGTTGCTCACGGTACTTGCCAATCTGGGTGTGAACATCACGGCCTTTGTTGCCAGCCTCGGTATCGGCGGCATTGCCATCGCATTGGCCTTGCAAACTGTATTGAGCGATCTGTTCGCCTCACTCTCTATTGGTCTGGATAAACCTTTCGAGGTCGGCGACTTCATCGTCGTTGACGATATGTTGGGTACCGTGGAGCACATAGGCATCAAGACCACGCGACTGCGCAGTTTGAGCGGTGAACAATTGATACGTTCGAATACCGAATTGCTTAAATCGGCCATCCGCAATTACAAACGCATGTCGGAACGACGCGTGCTGTTCAATTTCGGCATCACACATCAAACTCCGGTTGAGCAGATTCCGGAATTGACCGAAGCCATACGCCGGATCATCGACGATGCGACACCGACGCGCTTTGATCGCGCACACTTTGTACGCGTCGGCCCCAGCAGTCTGGAATTTGAAGTGGTGTATTACTTGTTAAGCAGGGAGTACAACGTCTACATGGATGTGCAACAACACATCAATCTGGAACTGATGAAAGCGTGTGCAGAACGCGGCATCGTATTCGCTCATCCGACGACGACCTTGCATGTTGCATCGGGAGTGCCATCAGAACAACATCCTGCAAATATCACCTACAAATCAAGCAACGCTTTTTCTTGAGAACTGTATGCCGGCGTATTGCACGTCGGCATACACATCATTTGGCAATGGCACGCGCCTTGCCGAGACGGTGACGCACGATGTCGTACACCCAGTTGAAGCAAAACGCGTACAGCATGAAGAAAACCGAGAACACCAAATCCAGCGTAATCGCCTCGATCAGCGAAATATCCAGCCACCATGCCGTCAACGGCAAGGCAACCGACATAAAGAAGACTTCAAAACCCAGCGTATGACCGACCCGCATTTTGACAGTGCGCCGCCATCCATAGCGTTTCTCGAACACTTCGTAGATATGGTTGTAGATCATATTGCACGCCATCGCACTGACAGCCAACATCAAGGCCAACGCACCGAAGTGCAGCATATCCATGCCGAAACCATACGACATCAGTGGAACCAGGATGATCAATGCAAAAAATTCAAACAGGAGGGCGTGTACTATGCGGCGAAATAATGTATTGATAACAAATACTCGAAAATAACGAATGAAGACCGCCATTATAGGCGTGCAGGTGCAAACCCGCTTGCGGTGCCCCGATTCCATTCTTTGATTTTTCGCTAATAAAAAAACAATCCTGCAAAAGTTTCTGCAAACATGGGTGACAAAAAAAAAATTATGCTCTATACTTCGCACCCTTCAGCTGTTGGTAGACGCCAACACGTTTGACTGAGTAAGCGAATGTTGCGGGTGCTTAGCTCAGTTGGTAGAGCGGCGCCCTTACAAGGCGTAGGTCGGCGGTTCGACCCCGTCAGCACCCACCAATCAGTCAAACAGCAAGTTGAAACAGTCTAGTAGTTGGAGTGGTAGTTCAGTTGGTTAGAATACCGGCCTGTCACGCCGGGGGTCGCGGGTTCGAGTCCCGTCCGCTCCGCCAAAATAAGAAAATGCCCGCGCAAGCGGGCATTTTTGTTTTCAACTCGTAAATTCGGCGCAGCCGACACTCTGCGAAGTGGAGTGAGCGGCCTGCGGAACATAGGCGAATCCCAGCGCCACCTCAAGAACCGTTCTACAAATCAATACGTCTTGTAAGCAAGATACTTTCCGCTCATGACGATACGTACGCGATCGCCATTCGGATCTTTCTCTCTATCCATATCCATCTTGAAGTCAATCGCGCTCATGATGCCGTCGCCGAATTCTTCATGGATCAACTCCTTAAACGTGGTGCCATAAACGCTCACCAGTTCATAGAAGCGATAAATCAGTGGATCAGTCGGCACTGCTGTCGGTAACGAACCTTTGTACGGTACAACCATCAACCACTTTTTCTCTTCATCGGTCAGATCAAAAATGCCAGCCAGGACATCAGCCTGTTTGGCATCCAGCGTCATTTGGCCGAGGCAAGCCGCCGTGACCCATTCTTTACTCAAGCCAACCTTGGCCGCGACGTCAGACCATTTCAAACCTTTGGCGACTTTGCCGGTGATGATTTTTTCAGTAACGTCCAGACGATTCATACTTCACTCCTTGGATTGAGATAGCTGCAATGTGACACTCGATAGACTGCCCGCTTTAGCTAAGCAAACTTCGTGCGCACTAACATGGCAGATGCTCAGATCCCTTTCCATTACAGCAACAAGGCACGCACAGCATGCCTCTCAGACTTTCCACTTCTGGTAACATACGAACCCGGTACACAAAGGCTCGTTGCCCCGCATATCCTTTACCCATGCGCCCACCGCAACGAGAAAGCACGATGACAGACTTCAAACGCGAACCCATTCCCCTCCCCAGCAAACCCGGCAAGGTCTTGCTGCACTCTTGCTGTGCGCCCTGCTCAGGCGAAGTGATGGAAGCCATGCTGGCGAGCGGTATCGAATACACGATCTTCTTTTACAACCCGAACATCCATCCGGAAAAAGAATATCTGCTGCGCAAGGAAGAGAACATCCGCTTTGCAGAAAAGCACAATGTGCCTTTCATCGATGCCGATTACGACACCGACAACTGGTTCGAGCGCGCCAAAGGGATGGAAAATGAGCCGGAACGTGGCGTGCGCTGCACGATGTGCTTCGACATGCGTTTCGAACGTACTGCGCTGTACGCACATGAACACGGCTTCCCTGTCATTTCCAGTTCGCTCGGTATCTCGCGCTGGAAGGACATGAATCAAATCAACGATTGCGGCGTACGCGCAGCAGCCAAGTATCCAGACATGCTGTACTGGGAATACAACTGGCGCAAAAAAGGCGGTTCCGCCCGCATGATCGAAATCTCCAAGCGCGAGAATTTCTATCAACAGGAATATTGCGGCTGCGTTTATTCACTGCGCGATACGAACAAACACCGCCGTGAAAGTGGTCGTGAACGCATTGCGATGGGCGTGCAGTTCTACGGCAAAGCTGCAGAAACTCTGGCGACGGAAGACGACGCAAACAAATAAACCATGCTGCTACGTCAGATGGCGTTCCTGCTCGCAAGACAGGTACAAGATCCACAATAGAAAAAGCCAACCCTTGCGGTTGGCTTTTTTATTTTTCTCCGGCCTTCGTTTCAAAGCACCGTCATGCGCTTAACAACTACATCGTTAGAATTCTTCCCACTCTGCACCAGCCGGTACTGGCTTCACCGCACGCGGCACCCGCGCAAACTCCTTATCGTCTATCTTTTGCTGCGTCGTCTTTACTCTTTGTAATGCTGGCTTTCCTTTTACCTTGGGTGGTGCTTCCGCAGCATATTGAGGTGCCGCCTGCGTTAGCGCCAGTGAATTGCTATCCAGTTTGAACACGCTGACGACTTGCGATAAATTTTGCGCCTGATCTTGCAGTGCTTCCGCAGCAGCGGCAGCTTCTTCCACCAGGGCTGCGTTTTGCTGCGTGACCTGATCCATCTGCATCACCGCCTGATTGATTTGCTCTATGCCGTCGGTTTGTTCTTGGCTCGCGGCGGTGATCTCACTCATGATGTCGGTAACGCGCTTCACGCTCTCAACGACTTCCCGCATCGTTGCACCTGCATCATCGACCAGACGAGAACCGATACTGACCTTGTCGACTGAGTCGCCGATCAATTCCTTGATCTCTTTCGCCGCGCTGGCAGAACGTTGCGCCAGCGTGCGGACTTCGGAAGCGACCACGGCAAAACCACGGCCCTGCTCGCCGGCGCGCGCTGCTTCGACTGCGGCATTTAATGCCAGGATGTTGGTCTGAAATGCGATGCCGTCAATCACGCCGATAATGTCGACAATTTTCTTCGCTGAATCATTGATTGCGCCCATGGTATCAACCACTTGCGCGACGACCTCGCCGCCGCGCACTGCCACTTCAGATGCGGAGAGCGCCAATTGATTCGATTGACGCGCATTGTCGGCATTCTGCTTGACCGTGCTGGTCAGCTCTTCCATGGACGATGCGGTTTCTTCCAAAGAGCTGGCTTGCTGTTCTGTACGCGATGACAAATCCAGATTGCCGGTGGCGATCTGATGCGATGCTGAGGCAATCGCATCCGTCCCTAATCGCACTTGCGTGACGATCTTCAGCAAGCCGCCGTTCATGTCTTTCAGCGCTTGCAGTAATTGTCCTGTTTCATCCTTGGAGTGCACGACGATCTCGCCGGTCAGATCACCATCAGCCACCTTGCGTGCGAGCAACACAGCACGGCTCAAAGGACGCGTAATGCTGCGCGTTGCCAGGAAGGCAAAGAGGCCCGCGATCAACACTGCAATGGCAGAAAAAATCCCGATCAGCAATTGTGTCTGGCTGGCTTTGGCATTGGCCTCTGCACCAGATTTTTTCATCAATTCATTTTGATAATCGATCAGCTTGTCGATGGAAGTAAGGTACTGCAGTTGCGCCGGGCGTACTGCAGCAAAAAGCAGCGTGAGCGCTTCTTCCTTCACGCCTGCCGCTGCCAATTTAACGAAATCATCTTTCAAAGGACTAAATTTATTACGATCGGCCTGCAGTTCTGCAATCGTCTGTCGACCACGTTCGGAGCGTATGCTTTTCTCTAACTGAGCTAGTGCGTTGTTAATGGAATCTGAAGCTTTACCGATTCCATCCAATTCGGCCTTGATGTGGGATGGATCCGTCATCAGCAATGCGTTGCGCATATTGCGCGCGATTTGGTTGAGATCGTCCTTCATCGTATTGGCGAGGACTGTTTTGGGATACCGATCGCCGTCTACCTCTGCAATGGCATCGTTCAAACCACCGATACGGGTGAATGCAAGGGTCGCGAGGAGTACCAGCAAAATGACTATGCTGCCGAAACTCAAAAGTAAACGCTGCCCAATTTTTAGGTTTTTCATTTTCATCTCTCTCATAAACAAGGTGGATAACAAACGCTTTCCGGACTTATTTCATGACACAAGAAACAGACTGCAAACCTTTTATGACAAAAATATTACCACCGTGAAATAAGAAAAAAACTGACGAATCCTCACACGCACACGCGACCAAGCAGCGCCAAATAAGGCTGAGGCAACAGAAAAACCAGAATAGATTTTTAACGAAAGGTTAAATGTGTGGCCCTAGACCGGAGTATGCGCACACATCTAGATGGAGAATTGCTAGAAAGCAAAAGGGAATAAATCTTTAGGATTGTTTCAAAAATGCACCAAAATGCAGCATTTTTTCCACAAACTGATCACGCAGCAAAGACAAAGCATTGTCAGAAAGGCTAGTTTTCCCGAAATAACTCACCCTGAGTAACAGTATCTTCCGGCGGCAACGTGCCCTTTTTCGCCAAGGTGCCGACGCGCACACCCAGCAAACGGAACGCCTGACTCAGCGGAATGCGCTTCAGGCATTCGCCGGCGGCCTGCCGGATCGCGCTTGCATCATCGGTATAAGTGGGTAGCGTCAAATCGCGGGTGACACTTTTAAAATCGGCAAAGCGCAGCTTGATGCCCACCGTGCGACCAACATAACCCTTGCGCTCCAGATCGCCAGCCACGCGTACACACAACTGGGTAAAGATAAGGCCGAGCGCTTCACGATCGCGCTTGGCGTGTAGATCATGCTCAAACGTGGTTTCTCGGCTGATCGATTTCGGCTCGGAATACGTGACGATAGGACGATCGTCGATACCGTGCGATACCCGGCCCAACCAATCCGCATACGAGCGGCCGAAATGTGCATGCAGCACGGCCGGATCTGCATGCGCCAATTCTTCTATCGTGTTCAAGCCCAGCGCCGTCAGCTTTTCTGCCGCACGTGGACCGACGCCATTGATCTTGCGCGCCGGCAAAGGCCAGATGCGCGTCGCGATATCAGCTTGCGTCAAGATGGTCAAACCGTTCGGCTTCTCAAGATCGGAGCAGATTTTCGCCAACAGCTTGTTGGGTGCAATGCCTATCGAACAGGACAAACCTGTCGCCGCAACAACTGCATCCTTGATGCGCTGCGCGACGATGGCGATATCCTCAGTCTGGTCGTTGAGATCAAGATAGATTTCATCGATGCCGCGATCTTCCATCTTCGGCGCAATCGCGCTGACTGCTGTCTTGAACAATTTTGAATAATGGCGATACGCCGTAAAGTCTGTCGGCAACAGGATCGCATCCGGCGCCAACTTCGCGACCTTCATCAAACCCATGCCAGAAAACACACCCAGCGCACGCGCTTCATACGTCGAGGTCGTCACCACACCGCGCCCAGCGTAGTCGCGCAAGCGCGAATACTTGCGTGTGCCATCAGCCTGCAATACCGGTTGATGTGCAGAACCCGCACCGATCACGACAGCCTGACCACGCAATTCGGGATAACGCAGTAACTCAACGGAAGCGTAAAAGGCATCCATATCAAGATGAGCGATATGGCTTTGCTGACTACTCATGAACATTTGATGGACGAAACAAGATGCTGAGCAGCATATCATTTACTGTACAAATACACAGTAAATTACTAGGGATTTTTACTCAAAGAACTGCAGAGGTGAGGACCGCGAAGTACATGCCTGGAACATCACACAAACATCGAAATATGCGCCGCAAATAAAACAAGGCGAGAGCACTTGCGCGCTCTCGCCTTGTAAGTATCAGTCAAATCCGAAAATTATCTGGTCGGTGCTGGGGTAAGGCAGGGTGTTCCACCACTTGCTTCTATACGTCGTTTAACCAAAGGATCAGCGGTGTAATTCAAGCGCGATTGATCGGTATATCGTGGGTCGTTAGGATTAGATGGAGCCTCCGAAGCAGGCACGAGGATAGCGCCTGGACATATCTGGGCCTGCTGGGCCGCTGCAAATTGCGAAAACATGGCCACTGCCGTGCCAGCGAGAATTGTACGTAGTTTTATCATGGCAAGTCCTTTACTGAATAATAAGGAGGCGAACATTGCATACGCCCAAGAAGTGCCTGACCGATTACATCAATCGGCGATGCACGTCTTCTTACTGACTGCCATTATTGTTGGAAGTTCATCTTTTATATGCGAGCAATGCCGCACGGCAATTCTTGCTACGTAAGAACTGACGCGACTTTGACTTTATCAACGCGCACCAAACCACCATAAACCTATCGCCGCAATCGACAACACAGACGCAATACCGGACAATAGCGACAAACGCCTGTAACGCTGCTCATTGGCAATCACACCCTGCTCCAGCGTGATCACCATTTGCTGCAATTGCTCGGCCAGCTCCTTGATGTGCACCGCATTATGCGAGGCAACTTCTTGCAGCTCCGTAATTTGTTGCTGCAACAATGCTTCTTCCGTTGCAGCATTCGCATCAACCTTGCGGCTTTGGAAAACCGGCAAGGTCGCGGAGATGATCGTGCCCACATGCGGCAAGATCGCTTTTACCGCGGGCAGTAGCCATGTATACATAAGTGATTCCTCGCTTGATTGAGAGTGATGTAGCACCGCACAAACGGCAGCTGATTGCAGACCATTTAAACAGATTCGCTTGCGCATCACAAATGACGGCGCATTTCCATTTCATCACCATCAGGTTTTAAGTTATATTGCAACGACCCTTGTCTTCGCCTGATAAGCGCAGACAAACAACATCAATTTTAAAAATGACCACACCGCACATGCTCGACCCAAACGCATTACTCAAGCCATTGAATGGCTACATCGTAGAAGACCTGACCAACGCCGACATCGCAGCCACCGGCGCGATTGCCGCATCGATTCTGGGCGACCTTGCTGCACCTGTATTGAAGATGTTGTCCGTTGCGGGCGATTCCGCTGACGACATCTCGCTGGAATTTTTCCCTGACCCGGATGATGAAAGCACACCTGGCACATTGATCTTCTGGCCGACTACACGCACCAGTCTGAACAGCGCTTACGACGATGCGTATCAAGCGGAATACTCGTTGCGCCTGGCAGTTTTTCTGTCGGAAAGAGATGACTCGGATGTAATCTACCCAGCTGGCTTCAGCATGGTGTTGCGATTGAATGAAAGCGCATGCGAACTGGTGAAGGATTTACCGCCAGCCGTATTCGAACGTTTGGAATTCCAGATGAAGGGTAGCCCTTTGCCGGGCGGTTTTGAATTCCTGGATGACAGCGAACACATTCCAGTGTTGCCGAATATGCGCCGTCAATTTCTGAAAGCCATCACCCGCGCACATTCCGTTACTGCGAAAAAACGCAGCAAGGAATTTGAAGCAGTGATGGCGCATTACATTTGGGACAATACCGAACCGAAGGCGCACTTTGAAGCTGTGCTGTCAACGCTGGCTACACTGTTCGTCGCGATCCACCATCAATCGAAGCTGTAATCACAGCCTCATCAAATAATATGTCCGACGCTTATCTATTTATTTAATCGTCGGACATAGTCACAAACAGTTCTTCCACCTTCGCACGCGCCCACGGCGTTTTACGCAAAAACGTCAGACTCGATTTGATGCTCGGATCGATATTGAAGCATTTGATATCTATGCGACGACCCAGCTCTTCCCAACCGTAATGCGCAACTAGCGCCAGCAGGATTTTCTCCAGGCTCTGGCCATGCAATGGATCATTCTTTTGCTGCTCGCTCATCGTGTTCTTTCAGCTTGATCGCTCAAACCAGTTTCTTTTCTTGTACCAAGACCCACGGCCGCGCAACCACTGTCCATAACAAGGCATCTGCTTCCAGCCAGATACTGGCTTGGGCATCGCTCACCTTGGCGATCTGACCCGCATGCAACCATTGTTCAACCGCAGCCTTGTCATCTATCGTAAAACGCGCTGCGACTTCAACCAAATCCAGCTCATCGGCGACAACGATCACCAAACCACCGGCGAAATAACGCAGTAATTCCTCCCACGCAATTTGCGAGGTTTCCATATTCAATTTGGCATGCAAAAGTTGCTGCTCTTCGCTCAATCCACTCATAGCTTCTATCTGTATAAAGTTCTAATAAAATAATCCACGCATGCGCGCATCAATAATGCGGCGGTCTCTCGTTCGCCGCATTTTGTTCATTGCCGCCGCTGACCACATCCTTCAAACGACGCGCCAAGGCAAGGCACAAGGCTTCCAGCTCATCGATTTTCTTTTGCTGCTGATACACCATATGATTCAGCGCATCGACCAGATCTTCCTGGCGTGCGATCTTGATTTCAATATTGACGATGCGATCTTCGTCCATGATGTGAGTTTCCCAATAGTGAACTGCAACACATTACGTATCAGCATTACGCTGACATCTTGTGTTTGTGTATGGCTTCGCGACGAAAATTCCGCGATGCTGCATGATAAAAAGGTCGCGGGCAAAATTGCCGCGAGACGAATGATGCTGCCAAAGTAGTTGCCAGCAACAATAAAGTAACGTCCTGGCTGCGGGTCATTTCCATCACGATCACACTGGCCGTAATCGGCGCTTGCGTTGCCGCCGCCAAGAAAGCTGCCATAGACAATAAGGCAACCAAACGCCCATCGATGACACCCGGCAGTACCTGGGCGATATTGTCACCGATACCGGCACCAATCGCCAGCGATGGCGTAAAGATTCCGCCAGGAATGCCGGCGAAGTAAGAAAGTATCGTCGCGCCAAATTTCGCCAAGCCAAACACCATGCTATCGACCGGATGGCCATTGAGCAAAGCCGCCGTCTGCTCGTAGCCCGTGCCATACGTCGAGCCATGCGCCAGCAAACCCAGCAAGGCCACCAGCAAACCGCATACGCCCGCCAACAAAATCGGATAACGCTCGGTCCAGCTACGTCGATGGGCAGGCAACCACGCTGCCGGTCCGGCCAGCAACATTTTGCCGAACAAGCCGCCCAATACGCCGTTGACCAAAGCACACACCACCACGATGATCCACGAGGCATTCAGCGCCAGTATCGATTCATGAATCTGAAAGTACGAGTTATTGCCGAAGACTGATAAAGCAATAAAACCCGCGCACAACACCGCCGACATCACCAAGCGATCCCAGCGCACTGTGCTGCCGCGACCCAGCTCTTCAATTGCGAACACCACGCCGGCCAAAGGTGTATTGAATGCCGCAGCCAAACCACCGGCTGCACCCGCAGCAATCAAGGCTTCCGGCCGAAAGCCGACCGCAAAGCGCGGGCGCTTTTGCCACCAACGTCCCCACGCCAACATCACGGCTGCGCCGACTTGTACTGATGGCCCTTCACGTCCTATCGATGCACCGACCAGCAAACCAGCGGCAGTCAGTACCACTTTCCACATCGATTGCGGCAGCGATACCAAGGTGTTTTGCGCCGGCCCGGCCGGTATCGACATCGCGGCAATCACTTGCGGAATACCGCTACCGCGCGCCTGCGGTGCAAGGCGTATCGTCATCCAGCGTATGCCGGCAAATCCCAGCGGCAGCATCAACAGCGCGCTCCACCAATAAGCATGTGTGATCTGACGATTCAAGCTGAGCATTTCTTCTGCCAGCCAGGCAAACGCCAGGGAGCAAACCGCGACGCAAGCCGCACCACCAAGAAAAACCGCGATGCGAAACGAATAGCGCGATACGCGCATCGTATGACGCGCATGTCTTTTCATGGTTTGGAATGTGGAAGGATTAGACATGGCTCAACTCACTTGGGAAAATGAAAGGCTCTGTAGAAAAAACGATGTCGGGTATTGCATGCATGATGAAGACCCGACGCGCAACAATCAAGAAGTCTGCGGCTGTGCATGATCCATGCCATCGAATACTGTGTGCCGCTGCAGACCATTGTTCGTCAGCAGCGACATCACTTATGCCACTTTTGGTTTCTGTAGCAAGGCCTTCAGATTGGCCAAGCGACTTTGCGGTGTAATGACTTCATCTTCAGTCGGTACGGCGTCGCCTTCATCCAGTTTCATTTCCTTGATGAAGCGCGAGATATCGCAATGCACATGTTCACGCGCACGTTTGCGCTTCTTGCACCAGCTCACGTGCAATGAGCGCTGCGCACGCGTAATGCCGACGTACATCAGACGACGCTCTTCTTCTATACGCGCACCCAGCGTTTCGATAGGCGCATCAGGATCGCCCTTATGCGGCAAGATGCCCTCTTCCACACCGACCAAAAATACATGCGGGAACTCCAAACCTTTGGATGCGTGCAGAGTAGACATCCGCACTGCATCCGGTTCTTCATCCTTGCCTTCGAGCATGGACATCAGCGCTACCATTTGCGTCAGATCGAGCAAACTTCTTTCAGGATCGTTGCCGTCCTTGCCGCCGCTGCCTTTTTCTTTCAGCCAGGTTGTGAAGTCGATGACGTTCTGCCACTTTGACTGCGCTTGTCTGTCGTCGAAGTTATCGTACAGATAGCCTTCGTAATTGATCTCTTTCATCATGTCGTCGAGCAGCGTGCTGGCTTCAGTCTCGCGATGCGCATGCCGTTCAAGATTGTTGATGAAGGTGCAGAACTCACGCAAAGGCGTCAGTTGTCTATCGGCCAGCTTCGATTCCAGCCCGCCTTTGAACACCGCTTCGAATAGCGAACATTGCCATTGACCGGCGAATGCGCCCAGCGTTTCCAACGTCGATTGACCAACACCGCGCTTGGGCGTCGTGACTGCGCGGATGAAGGCAGGATCGTCGTCTTCATTGGCAATTAATCGCAAGTAGCTGATGATGTCCTTGATCTCGGCACGGTCGAAGAAACTCTGACCACCAGAAATCGTGTACGGAATGCGTTCCTTGCGCAGTGCTTGCTCAATCACGCGCGATTGATGATTACCGCGATACAAAATCGCGTAATCGGAAAACTTGGCGCGACGTTCGAAGCGATGCGCCGACAGCATGATCGCGATCTGTTCCGCTTCCTGGTCGTCATCCTGCATGCCCATGACTTTGATCGGGTCACCCAGACCGTGATCGGACCACAAAGTTTTTTCAAACAGCTTGGGATTGTTGGCGATGACCGAGTTGGCGGCTTGCAGTATGCGTGTGCTGGAGCGGTAATTCTGTTCGAGTTTGATGACCCGCAGATCGGGGAAATCGACTTCCAGCTGCTTCAGATTTTCAATTGTTGCGCCACGCCATGCGTAGATCGCCTGATCATCGTCGCCCACTGCGGTGAACATAGGCTTCTTGCCGACGCCGGTGACCAGCATTTTGACCAGTTCGTACTGGCAGGTATTCGTATCCTGATACTCATCGACCAGCAGATAACGCAAACGTCGCTGCCATTTGTCGCGCACCGCTTCATTGGTGCGGAACAGTTCGACCGGCAAGCGGATCAGATCGTCGAAGTCGACTGCCTGATACGCGGACAAAGTCGCGACGTAACTGCGATAGATGCGCGCGGCTTGTGCCTCGTCTTCATCTTTCGCTTGATTCAAGGCGGTGTCGGGATCAATCAGGCCGTTTTTCCACAGTGACATCGCGGTCTGTATGCGGCGTATCAACTGCTTGTCGGTGGTGACCGCCAGATCCTGCACCAGTGAAAAGCAATCGTCGCTGTCCATGATGGAGAAGCGATCTTTCAGACCGAGTTCTTTCGCTTCCTGCCGCAGTATCTTGACGCCCAGCGAATGGAAAGTACTGACGGTCAACTGCTTGGCCTTCTTCGGCTCTTTCAGCAATTTGGCGATACGTTCCTGCATCTCCAGCGCGGCTTTATTGGTAAAAGTCAGCGCGGCAATATTCTTGGCTTCGTAACCGTGTTCCTCGATCAGGCTCGCGATCTTGGTCGTGATCACGCGCGTCTTGCCCGAACCGGCACCGGCCAGCACCAGACATGGACCGTCCATGTAATGGATAGCTTCGCGCTGAGGCGCGTTCAAACCGTGCGTGGAAGAATTCGGGGAAGAGGACATCAGAAAACCGGAAAAGAAAGCCAGCCATTGTATCAGCGTGCGACCGGCCTCAGCCTCTATTGCAGCAAGCGTGCAATATCAACAACTTAACCGATATTCACGCGCCCGGACGGATATGCCACATCCGCACCACGCGGGTTAGCCAGCGTGAATGCCAGAGTTAGCGGCCCAACGCGGCCTATCAACATCAACACCATCACTATCCATTGCCCGCCCACGGATAAAGTCGGCGTGATGCCACGCGACAAACCGGTAGTCGATGCCGCAGAAACCACCTCAAAGGCAAGATCGAGAAAACTGCCATGCTCCGTCAACATCAGCAGGAAGGTTCCCGTCATCACAAAGAACAAGGCAATGATGGTAATCGCCAATGCACGCAGGGTCATGCTCGCGTCTATACTGCGCCCGAACAGAACCGGATTGTGTTGCTGGCGCAAAAATGCGCGCGTCGCCACCAGCAGAATAATGAATGTGGTCAGTTTGATACCGCCGCCGGTAGAACCACTGCCCGCACCGATGAACATCAAGGTCATGACGAAGAAAGCGGTCGCTGGCGTCAGCATCGACGTATCCATCGTGGTGAAACCCGACGAGCGCGGCGCTACCGCCTGAAACCAGCTCGCCCACAACTTCGTCCCTATGCCGTGCAAACCACCCAAGGTATCCGGATTGCCGTACTCCAGCGCAAACAGCACCAGCATCGCCAGCAAATTGATCGTCACCGTACCAATCAACATCAACTTGGTATGCAAGGCAAATTCGCGGAAGCGCCGTTTGGCACGCAAATCCGCAATCACGGCAAAGCCGATACCGCCGGAAATAAACAGGAAAGAGATAACTATATTGATCAGCGGATTGCCAACATAAGCCGCGAGACTATGTTGATCCAGCCCGAAGCCGGCATTATTGAAAGCCGATACCGAATGGAAGAAGCTGTAGAACAAACCCTGCGACCAACCCATCTGCGGCACCCACTGTATCGCCAGCAAGAGCGTACCGAGCAATTCCATCACCACGATAAAGCCGAACAACACGCGCAACAAACCCTGCATATCGATGCGGCCGCTTTGATTGAATGAATCCTGCAAGGCGGCGCGATCACGCAAGGTCAAACGACCGCTGGTCAAATGGATGATCAGCACGCCAAACGTCAGCAAGCCTATCCCACCCAGTTGTATCAAGCCGAGCAAGACCCATAAACCGAACTGCGTGAAGTGACTACCGACATCGACCACCGACAAACCGGTAATCGTCGAGGCTGACACCGCCGTGAACAAAGCCTGCATCCACGAAGTCGGCGCATTGCTCGCCATCGGCAATTTCAACAAAATCGCACCCACCAGCGACAAGCCGATGAAGGACAGGATCAAAGCCTGAGGCGGCGTCAGGTGGAGAAATTTTCTTTTGACCTGCCGATAGAAAAACGGCGGGCGGAAGCCGCGTCTCATAGATAAGGGGAAATATTGCGCAAGTTATCCAGCGTACCAACCATCACCAGTTGGTCACCCAGACGGAAAACGTAGTCAGCCGCAACCGGCGCCAGCACTTCACGCTGATGCTTGACCAGCAGCAATTGCACACCGCGCTGGCCCAAAGTCAGTGTAGCCACGGTTTTATCGGCCAGCTTGTCGGAAGCACGCACTTCCACCGTAAACAAATCGTGACCCAGACTGATGTAATCCAGCACTTCCGGATACATCATGGAGTGCGCCAGGCGCAAACCCATTTCATGCTCAGGATGCACAATGTGATCGGCACCCAGTTTGTGCAGGATGCGATGGTGATTATGGTTAAGTGCCTTGGCCCAGACGACCGGTTTAGGCATATTCTTGACGGTGAGCGTCACCAGGATGTTCGCTTCCAGATCTTCGCCGATGGCGACCACCACTGCATCGCTGTCGTGCACACCCAGATCTCGCAGCGTATCTTCATTGCGCGCATCGGCCACCACTGCCTGCGTGATATCGTCGGCAATCGCGTTCACATGTTCCGGATCGAGATCGATGCCCAGTACATCATTGCCCAAGCGAGCCAGTTCGCGAGCGACGGTGGAGCCGAACGCCCCTAATCCGATAACAGTAAATGTACGTTTCATGGTGGAAGCTCAGCGAGAAGATAATGGGCATTAGAACATAAGTAAAAGCCGCCGGGCGCACTGTAAACTCTACAAATATCCTTATCGCATGCACATCCGCACCACATCAAGGTTTGGCTCCAGCGCGCAGCACAGTACAATACCCACAGAGTCAATGAAGTGCAGCGCGCATCATTGTGATATCCACTCCTTCATTCAAATACGTCGCCATGCAATTTCAGCATCTGATCGAAATCAACGACCCGCTCAATCCCTTGATCGATACGCTCACGCGCGATCAATTGTGGCGCGGTCTGGTTCTGCGTGCAGAATCACCGAAACTGTTCATCCCATGGCTGGATGAATGCAAATTGCTGTCGCGCAACGAAGACGTCATTGCGCGCACACTGCGCTATGGCGAGTTGCTGGTACATGATCGCGTCAATTTGACGCCGCAGCAGACCGTGCATTACGACGTGCCGGCACAAACAGATATTCCCGCATCCAGCCTGCTCATCACGATAGAAGAGCCTAGTCCCGGTGCCTTATTCGTCCGCTTTTCATACGACACCGGTACTACCGATGACGATATGGATGCCTTCTACAATGAATTCCGCCGTTCTGCCTATCAGGAAGCCGATATCGACACGATACGCATCATTCGCCAATTGGCGGAAGAAGGACGTTTGGGATTGCCGCTCTGATTGTCTATGTAGGCCTTGTACCTCAAGGCACGCCACAATAAAAAACGCCGGGCATGCCCGGCGTTTTCATTTTCATGCGTGAGAATCAATCAGGTACTTTGATTCCGTTTTTGACGGATTTCACGCCAGTGGTTTTTTTCGCTGTTTCGCCGGCAAGATATTGCTGCCATTCGTTCTTGACCGTGCCGGACAAGGCAACTGCACCGTCCGTGGTCGCAGCAACTGCAATCTTGGTGCCTTTCAGTTCAGCTTCCTTGGCCAACGATGCTTCTACCGCTTTTTGCAGTGCCGGGCTAGCTGCCGCCGCCGGTGCAGCAACTGCTGCTGGCGCTGGAGCCGGCGCTGCTGCTGGTGCTGCGGTTTGTGTATCGGTAGATGCACAGCCAACCAAAGCGGCAGAAAGGGCTGCCAAAACCAAAGCGCGTTGAATGTTTTTCATAATGTCTCCTCCATTTATATTGGTTTTTACCAGTTTTTTTAGTGCGACTATATGTTGGAAAGCTAAAGCTGCTTCCGGAAATTAGTATAGGCACAGCCCTTGCGAAAAAGGGGCGGCGTTCTGGATTTTTTTTGAGCGGAATTGATCTTGGACAGCTTCCGGCAAGGCTTTATGTCGCTTGCCGGCAACAACACCTCCCAGACTTGTAAAGATCACGTTGCGACTATGCAGAAAGGTGAATTCGATCTGATATGGCACCGCCAAAGCCCATCATCAATCGATCAAACCCGAGCTCTGCAAACCCGTCACGATCATGTCCACGGCTATCGTGCCTATCAACAGCGCCGACATACGACCGACCAGATCGATGTAGCGATCGGTGATGGCGGCATGTCGCTCCTTCAATCTGTCGTGCGCAATCTTCATCACAACCAGCAGCGTCACCGTCAACGCCAGCGTCCCGACGATGACAACTGCAGCAGCCGGCAGCGACATGCGCGTGCCGATCACGACCGCAGCGCTGACTGTGCCGGGACCGATCATGATAGGCATGGCGATACTGCCTGCCATCGCGGTCGGGTTATCGCGCAGACTCTCGATCGCATGCGCGCCGGAGAACACATAGCGCAGACCGATCATCAAAAAAATAATGCCGCCGAATATCTGGAAGGATGCAAAGCGCACTTGCAGATAATCGCGAAAAAATGCCTCGCCACCCCATGCGAACAACACGAAAACGCAGGCACTGATCAAGCTGCCGCGTATCAGCACGCGCGCAAAGGTGGGCGTCGGCAATCCCCGTATCAGATCGAGCAGATAAATGCTCATCAGAAAGGGATTGAACAAGGCGAAGAAGAGCGCGAAAGAACGCAGGTAAGTTTCCATTTATTCCTTTAGCGCGTCGCCGTCAACGACAGCAGTTCAGTCAATAGCAAGCGCTTGCGGCGTCAGCTCGGCGATACCTTCACGCGCAGCGACAAACTCCGGCCGTGGTTCCAATCCGCCTTTGGGCGCATCCAGTTGATTGGCGATGCTGTTATAGACGAAGAACACATTGCTGCGCGGGTAAGGCGTGATGTTGCCGTTGGAGCCGTGCATCGTATTGCAATCGAAGAAAACGACGGAACCAGCCTTGCCTGCGCATGACTTGATGCCGCCCATGTCGGCCAGATAGCGCAACAGGATTTGATCGGGCACACCGACTTCCTGCTTCTTCAATGACTTCTTGTAGTTCTCATCCGGCGTCTCGCCCATGCAGGAGACGTAGTGATGATGCGAACCGGGAATCAGCATCAGCGGACCGTTCGATTCACTGTTATCGGTCAACAGTATCGAACAGCTCAATGCACGCATCGTCGGCATGCCGTCTTCGCTATGCCAGGTCTCGAAATCAGAATGCCAGTAAAACTCTTTGCCGGTAAAGCCGGGTTTGTAATTGATGCGCGATTGATGGATATACACTTCGCTGCCGAGTATCTCGCGCGCGACATTCAGCACACGCGGATCGCGTACGAGATTGGCGAAGATTTCATTCAAGCGATGCACATTGAAAATTGAGCGCACTTCACCACTGCCAGCGCCGTTACCAAGTTCTGCAATCACTTCCTTGCGACCGGTGTTGGTGAAATCTTCGCGCATGGCTTGCATCGCATCGAACAGATAAGCGACTTCTTCTGCGTTGAATAATTCCGGCATCAGCAGAAAGCCGTTTTCCTGATACGACGCGCGTTGCGCTTCATCCAGTTGCGGCTTGTGCGTGCTGTCGTGTTCATACACGACCGGGTCCTGGCGCGCCAGGATGCCGGCATTATTTTGCGTACGTGTTGGGTAGGCGTCTTGCGAAAGCATGATCATCTTCTCCTCAACTTTCTGCCGTGGCCTTTTCGACCTCGACCTTGGCAATAGTGGTGGCAGTTTCTGGTACCAATTGATAGACGCCGTTTTCATCGTGCATCTCGTTGCCTGCCAGCGGTGGATTGAAGGTACAGACCAGATGCAAATCGGTTTCTGCACGCAACCAGTGTTCATCGTGTTTGTTCAACGCATACAAGGTGCCGGGTTCTATACGGAAGGTTTCGCCGGAAGGAATCAGTTCGACCGAACCGGTACCCTCAACGCAGTACACACCTTCCAGATGATTCTGATACCAGATGTGCGTCTGCGTACCGGCGTAGATCACCGTGTGATGCATGGAAAATCCCATACCGTCTTCACGCAACAGCAAGCGTCGGCTGGCCCAGGTTTCTGCCTTCACATCGCGGCTGGTATCGAGTATGTCCTTCAGTCTGCGTACGATCATGCTGTCACCTCTTTATCTGATTCAACCTGGTCCTTGATTTTTTCACTGACGGCTTCAGCCACGGCGTGCTCCAAAATATCGAGGCCGGCGAGCATGGTTTCCTGTTCTATCGTCAGTGGCATCAACAGCTTGACGACTTCATCCTCACCGCCTGATGTTTCGATAATCAAACCGTTTTGGAAAGCGATCGCTGTAATGCGATCAGCCACCGCAGGATCGGCGCAAGCAATGCCTTGCATCATGCCGCGACCGCGACGCGTCAACTCTGCCTCTGGATAACTGACGACCAGCTTGTTGAGGAAGGCTTCTATCGCTTGCGATTTTTTTTGGATCTCGGTCTGGAATTTGTTATCGCTCCAGTAATGCTGCAACGCGGCTGTCGCCGTCACAAAGGCGAGATTGTTGCCGCGGAAAGTACCGTTATGCTGACCCGGCTTCCACACATCGAACTCGGGCTTCATCAACAGCAAGGCCATAGGCAAACCAAAACCGGACAGCGACTTGGACAACGTAATGATGTCGGGCTTGATACCTGCCGGTTCGAAACTGAAAAAGGTACCGGTACGACCGCAACCAGCTTGTATGTCATCGACGATCAGCAGGATCTTGTGACGCTGGCATAGCTGCTCCAGCTTCTTCAACCAGTTCAAGCCAGCGACATTCAAACCGCCCTCACCCTGCACGCACTCGGCAATGATGGCGGCTGGAAGATCAACGCCGCTGCTAGGATCGGTAATCAATTTATCCAGCATCGCAATGGTGTCGATGTTCATGCCGAAGTAACCGGAGTAAGGCGCACGATGCACATCGTTCAGCGACACACCGGCAGCATCGCGGAACTTGCGATTACCAGTCAGCGCCAGCGAACCGAGCGAGACGCCATGAAAACCATTGGTGAATGAAATCACCATCTGACGACCCGTTACATTACGTGCGAGCTTGACCGCCGCTTCCACCGCATTGGTGCCGGTCGGGCCGGTGAACTGCATCTTGTATTGCATCTTGCGCGGCTTGAGGACGTGGCTCTCGAAGGTTTGCAGAAACGTTTTTTTCGCACTGGTGGCCATATCTAGGCCATGCACGATGCCGTCTTCCGACAGGTAGTCGATAACAGCCTGCTTCATCAGCGGATTGTTGTGACCGTAGTTGAGCGTACCGGCGCCAGCCAGAAAATCGATGTAGGTGTTGCCACCTTCATCGGTCAGCTTGGCGTTCTGCGCAGTGGCAAATATGGTTGGGAATGAGCGGATGTAGCCGCGAACTTCTGATTCAAGTCGATTGAATATACGCATCATGATTCTCCTGATGGTGAGTGAATGAAATGGCCGAGTGCAACGCAATCACGCTGCGCACTATCACTAGCCAAGTTGGTAGAGCCATTCTTCTTCGTGCTTGCCGTCGCCAAAATCGCTGGCGGCGAAATACGGTTGTGCCGTAATGCCGATGTTGAAACGCTTGGCATAGCTGTCGAATAATTTTTGCGAGCCGATGTTGCTCGGACTGATGGTGGTTTCTATCTTGTGAAACCGATGGGTGACGGCACAGCGTGCAGTCAATTGATCCAGCATGCGTGAAGCGAGGCGCTGGCCTTGTGCATGGGGTGCAACGGCAACTTGCCAGATGAAGAGCGTGCTTACTTCCTCTGGCTCTATCGCCGGTCGTATATAGGCGGTAACCGCACCGACCAGTTCGCCGCCTGCTTCTGCCACGATGCAGGTAGCACCGTGATGCTCGCACAGCAGCAAATAAGCGTAGCGAGAGTTGAGATCCAGCGGCGGACAACGTGCGATCAAATCATGCAGATCAGCACCGTCGCGACGCTTGGGTGGACGCAGCACGATGTGATCGATGACTGCACCTATTACTCGTGTGTTCATGCTTTCTCCTTTTTCGAGAAAAGCGATCCCCGCAGTCATTAAAGACCACAGTTACACTCGTCAGTTAAAGGGAAATCAGGTTTGCGCGCGGAGCTTGCTACTACTTATCGCAAGCGTCCTGCTACACAGGTTCGGCAGGTATTTTGGCTTCCAGCAATGAGGCAAATTGTTCCAACGTGACGATCAAGGCTTGACGGTCGGTTTCTGGCAGCGCACCTAACAGGCTGTCGAAACCATTCGGTAATGCCGATGGTGCATTGGCAAGAACCGCTTGGCCCGCCTCCGTCACTGCGACAAATACATTACGACGATCACGCGTATCGCGCTCTCGTTGTACCAATCCTTTTTCTTCCAGCCGATCAACGATGCCAACCACGGTACTGGGACTGAGTTGTATGGCACGCCCGATGGATCTGAGCGTACTCGGCCCTAGTTCTGCAATTGCAAGAAGTGCCACAAGTTGTGGCGATGTGATGTTATGAGTGACTGCCAAGCGCTTCGAATGGTGCTCCACGCACTGTGCAATACGACGTACGCTTTGCAAAATACGGATCGAATCATTTACGGTAACAAGTTTGTCGATGTCATTCATGACCGCGAGTTTAGCGACACTTTTTCATTCTGTCGCGCCGCATCACGATAACGTCACATTTTCCTGTTTTTGATATCCCGGTTGCTTGATTAACAAGCGGCCATCTTACCCGTCAGATCGATTGATGTCAAATCATTCGTATACGAACCATGTTTACAGGTATCAATATTTCAGCGCAGCATCTCTATGTGCGGGATGCCGTCTTCCATATACATCTCTGATACTGCCTGGAAGCCGAAGCCGGCATAGAAGCGTTGCAAATGCTCTTGCGCCGAGATGCGGATAGCACTGCCGGGGAAGTGCTGCTCGACGCGACGCATGCCTTCGGTCAGCAATTGTTTGCCCAAACCAAAGCCGCGTGCAGGTTGCGTAGTCAGCACGCGACCAAGCGCCGCTTCAGGATATTTGTCGCCGGGTGCGAAGCAACGCAGATAGGCAAATAGCTGCGTATCGTCTGCCGCGTTCCAGCCCAGCAAATGAAATGCGCGCTGATCGTCGCCGTCGATATCGGCGTACAGACATTGCTGTTCCAGCACGAAGACATCTTGCCGCGCGCGCAATGCGGCGTACAAGGCTGTGCCGTTCAGTTCATCGAAAGTGGCCCATTGCCAGCGGATAGTGGGTGTCGTTGTCTTGCGCATTATTTGTCGCAACCTTGCATGCCGCAGGCCTGCAATTTCAAATCTTCGGTGCGATGTTGCGTGTGACGTTCCAGACAGGAGTAATGCAGCAGCGGCCAGATAGAACCGCCTGCTTCACGCGGGCCGGTATTTGCGAGGCAATCCTTGTCGCGGAAAGTGATCCACGCACGTTGCGCATCGCGCAAGCGCTGCTTGGCGGCGGCATCTTGCTGCGCCTGCATGGTGAGTTTGTATTGCTGATTGAGCGCTTGATCGGCGATGCCGTAACGATGGCTGGCACACATATTCATCGTGAGTTGGTTCTTGTCGCAATCTTTCAGCGCTTCTTGCATGACCGTTGGGTCTTGCGCGATGGCTGCTGCGCTGACTACTAACAAAACACTCGCGAGAATATGGGCGCTTTTCATTTTTTGTTCCAGTAACTGAATTCAGCTTCGTAACAAGTGACGTCCAGCTCGGCGACTTTATCCTGCATCGCGGACTGTGCATCGGCAATCGCCTGATTGTAAATGCTGGGCCCCAACTCCCGCACGCAAAAATCGAGCAGCAACTTGGCTTTGAGGTCACCTATGTCTTCATCCATATTGGTACTGAAGTAACGCTGGATGGAACCGATCAGGCGTTCTTCGGTTTCTGGATTAAGTTTGATGGTCATGATGATGGACTGATTAATTAATTTAGATATCGACCGGATCGACTTCCAGCGACCAACGCACACGCGTCTTCATCTCGCGTATAGCGGCAATCCAGACTTTCAGGAAAGCTTGCAGCGCCGGACGCGACGTACATTCCACCAGCAATTGTGCCCTGTCGACATTGGCGACGCGCGTCATCGTCATCGGGATAGGATCATTCATCGTGATGCCGGGATAATCGACGCAGGCAATTGCCGCACGCAGGAAGTCCAGCGCGATCTTGATTTCCTTCGCTTCCGCGCGCAACAGCGCCTGATAAATGAAAGGCGGAAAACTCGCCTGCTGCCGCTCTTCCAGCAACTCGCTGGCGAAGGTGTCGTAATCGTGGGTACGTACTGCGGCAAATAAAGGATGCTGCGGATAACGCGTTTGTATCAACACTTCACTCGCGCTGCCGCCCTCCTTCTGCGCGACGCGACCAGCGCGACCGGCGACTTGCATCAATTGCGCGAACAGTCTTTCGCTGGCGCGGTAATCATGCGAGAACAAGGCAGTGTCAGGATTCAGCACACCAACCAAAGTCAGATTCTGGAAGTCATGCCCTTTCGCCACCATTTGCGTGCCGATCAGGATATCGACCTCGCCGCGATGTACGGTATCGAAAGCTTCTTGCGCACTCCCCTTGCGCCGCGTCGAATCGGCATCGATGCGCATGATGCGCGCTTCGGGAAAAATCAGTTGCAGACTTTCTTCCACGCGTTGCGTGCCGCGACCCAGCGGTTGAATATCGACGTTGCCGCAGTCCGGACAGGAGCGCGGTATGCGTTGCTCGTAGCCGCAATGATGACAACGCAAACGCTTATCGAGTTTGTGCAACACGAGGAAGGCACTGCAACGCGTGCAGTTGCTGATCCAGCCGCAGGAATCACAAGCAATCACTGGCGCATAACCGCGACGATTCAGGAAAAGCAGCGATTGTTCGCCACGCTCCATACGCAACTTCAAGGCCGTGATCAGCGTCTCGCTGATACCTTCCGTCATTTTTTCACGCGGTGCCTTGCGCTCCAGATCGATCAGGCCGACCTTGGGCAAGACCGCATCCTTGACGGCGCGCTCACGCAATTCGAGTTTGCGATAACGACCGGATTGCGCGTGGTGCCAGGTTTCCAGCGAAGGCGTGGCGGAACCGAGCACGATAGGAATACTTAATTGATGCGCACGCCACACCGCCAGATCGCGCGCCGAATAACGCAAACCCTCTTGCTGCTTGTATGAAGGATCGTGTTCTTCATCGACGATGATCAATTTCAGATGCGGCAACGAAGACAGTATCGCGAGGCGCGTACCCAGCACTATGCGCGCATGACCCAGATGTGCTGCCATCCAATGCATGACGCGCTCGCCTTCGGCCAAACCGCTATGCAGCGTCGCAATCGCTACGCCGGGGAAACGTGCGCGCACGTTCGCTTCCAGTTGCGGCGTCAGATTAATCTCCGGCACCAGGATCAGGATTTGCGCTGGATTGTGCTCATCTATGCTGTGCGCGAGGATTTGCGCGGCCGCTTGCAAATAGACTTCCGTCTTGCCGCTACCGGTCACGCCATATAACAAGGTCGGTGCAAAACCAGTTGCGCCGGCAATCGCATCGGCGGCCTCTTGCTGCGCCGGATTCAATTGCGGCATGGCTATCGGCGTGGCGTCATGCACGGCATCGGCCTTGCCCAGCTTCTTGATCGCTTTATCCAGCGAAGTGGTTTTCAGCGCACGCAGATTCTTGGGCAAACCCGGAATTGCCACTTCGCCCAAAGGACGTTGGTAATAATCGGCGGCAAAGGCGCACAGCGCGATCCACTCAGCCGACAGCGGCGGCAATTGCGTGCGCACGGCGATCGCCTGCTTGAGCTTGTCGAGCGGGACGTCGGTGCTCTCATGCACGGAGATGATCAAGCCCACCACTTCGCGCCGGCCGAAAGGCACCAGCGCCAGTTGACCGGCTAGCGGACGCGCACTATCCGCATCTGCGGCGACCCAAATATAGTCGAAGCAGAAATCGAGCGGCGTGTCGAGGGCGACTTTGAGGATGCAAGGTTCCACAGAGTTAATGTAAGACCTGAGGAAATGACGTAACTACCCGTTTCATAAGCGCTTTTTTATCTATCCACAGCCTCTGTGGATAACTTTGTGGATAAGAGCCTCTTGACAGCCGGAGAGGCCAGTATTGATGCGGCTTCCAATAGATTGCCTAAAACCAATGCAGAAATTAATCTGTTTTAAATCAATCACTTATAAATAGATGATTTTTATTATTAATAAAAATATTAAATAAATGATGTTGCTGCGCACAAGCTTATTTTTGTGCATAAGTTTGCTCTGACTATCGCAAACATGCTTTTTATTCCATATTTTTATCGATGCACCGCACACATTCAATTGGCTAATCAACATCGCAAAAAGAGGCATTTCAAATGCCAGATTTTGTTGCATCTGCACAAAGACTTCAGGTGGAGCATAAGGAAATTCGCTAACTTGCGGTTTCCTAAACGCTTTTTAAAAGTATCCACAAGCCTGTGGATAACTTTGTGGACAATTACCCGTCTTTTCCCATCCATCTGGACAAGCTGCCTGAAGCATCATTTTGTCGGCCATAACAGCTGAAAATAAACTGTTTAAAATCAATAAGATAAAAGCAGCTTGCCTCACACCGCCAAATCTTAAACAACAAGCATTCTCCTTACTCTCACGCACCATTTTGTGAATAAGCTTGGAAATTTTATGCTGCAAAGAAATTGTGAAGCAGATTCTGATGCTGATTTTGCACTTCTTCAATGCAAGAATTTCTTGTCAACAAGTAAACCGTTTGCATCAACACCGCGCTTCAAACCTCATGTGAAATATCAACAAGTGCGCTAACTCCACGTTTCTTAAGCTCTTTTTAAGCTATCCACAAAACCTGTGGATAACTTTGTGGATAAACCCCATAGATGGCGGGAAATGCCATGTCCCATGCGGGTTTCAATAAAATGCCAAAACAAGAAGCAAATTATTTAACCAATAAAATCAAAGACTTATAAATCACGTTTTGTAAAGAATTGTGAACCATGGCGGAAACCGACAACTTGGCTATCAACTGCACATTCTGTGCATAAGATAAATCGGTACGCGCCAAAACTGAGCATTTTTAACGCGGAATTAAGCTCCGTACGCTTCATTTTGTGCGCAAGCCACACGCACAAGCGGTTTTAGCCTTGTGCGTGCAGCGGGCGGCTGAATTCATGCACCGCATCGACCAGCACTGAAACTGATTCCGGCGGCGTGAACTGCGAGATGCCGTGACCCAGATTGAAAACGTGACCGGAGCCGGCGCTGTGTTTGCCAAAGGATTCCAGCACTTTGGCAACTTCGGCACGGATTTGATCCGGCTGCGCGAACAGGATGGTTGGGTCCAGATTGCCTTGCAAGGCGACGCGGTCACCAACCTTGGCGCGCGCGGCGCCCAGATTCACGGTCCAGTCGAGGCCGACGGCATCGGCACCGACGCCAGCGATTTCCTTCAGCCACAAGCCGCCGCCTTTGGTAAAGACGATGCTAGGAATACGCACGCCGTCTTTTTCCGTCTTCACATGCTTCATGACTTCACGCATGTAATGCAAGGAGAACTGTTGGTAAGCGCCATCGGCCAGCGCGCCGCCCCAGGTATCGAACATCATGACAGCTTGGGCGCCAGCATCGATTTGCGCGTTCAGATAAGCCGCGACGGTGATCGCATTGGTTTGCAGAATGTGGTGCATCAGATCCGGGCGGTTGTAGAGCATCGCCTTGACCGTGCGAAAATCATCCGAGCCGCCGCCTTCGACCATATAGCAAGCCAGCGTCCACGGGCTGCCGGTAAAGCCGATCAGCGGTACGCGTCCTTTGAGTTCGGTGCGGATTTGCGTAACGGCATCAAATACGTATTGCAGCGAGCCCAGCTCTGGCACTTTCAAGGCTTGCACAGCTTTTTCATCACGCAGCGGACGTTCGAACTTTGGCCCTTCGCCTTCGATGAAGTACAAACCCAAACCCATAGCATCCGGCACCGTCAGGATGTCGGAGAACAGAATCGCCGCATCCAGATCGTAGCGATCCAGCGGTTGCAACGTCACTTCTGTCGCGTAATCAGGATTCTTCGCCAAACCCAGGAAGGAACCGGCGCGCGCGCGGGTGGCGCGATATTCAGGCAGATAACGGCCGGCCTGGCGCATCAGCCACAGCGGCGTGTATTCAACTGGCTGGCGCAGCAATGCGCGGAGAAAGGTGTCGTTCTGGAGCGGGGCAAATTGTGTAGGCATCAGACGGAGTATCTCGATTGAATTCACTGCATTAAATGAGCCGCTATTATCCCCTAAAGAGGACGCAATCGGACCGTCGATGCCACTCTGTCATTAAATCGCGGAGCGATATGACGATTATTCGCGATGCCCGATGTTGAATAATTTGTCCGAGCGCTCTTCCTCGGCGATGACGCGGATGTAGTTGGCGAAGTCTTCATCTTCGCCGCGCAGCAATTGCGGCAACAGATAATAGAAGTCTTCGCGGCGGCACCATTCGCGCATGTAATCATCCCAGGAATGCCAGCGCCGCAAGGCTACGCCACGCATATCCGACTCATAGGACACGATGTAAGCTCGCTCGAACAAGGCGATCAGCATTTCAAAAATGATCAAGGCGCGCTCACGCTGTTCATCGCTTAGATCGTTACGCGCCTTGGTGCTGCGTAGTTGCAAGTCAGGATTATCCAGCACGATTTTGAGGAAATCGTTATAAGCGTTTTGCAATAATTGGTATGCCTCTTCATCCTCCGCATCGCGCTCCTTGCGTTGCTCGTACAGAAAAAGAAAAATCGCAAACGGTAGTGCCAGCGTCGTCACGATGAAGCTGGCCATTTCCCAGAATCCGGGATCGAGAAGAAAGCTCATGATTGCGCAGTAAGGATGAAGACGATTCAGTGTACCGCGTGCACAGGGTAAATATCCGTCGCTCAGACAAACATGTGCCACATGCAAATTCCGCGCTTACAATAGTTGCACTGCACATCAGGCGGAGCATCGATGCAACAGCAACTTCATTGCGACATCCTCATCGTAGGCGGCGGCATCAACGGTGCCGGCATTGCGCGTGACGCCGCAGGCCGCGGCCTCTCTGTCGTGCTGTGCGAAAAAGACGACCTCGCCTCGCACACCTCATCAGCCTCCACCAAACTGATACACGGTGGCCTGCGCTATCTGGAATATTACGAATTCAGTCTGGTGCGCAAAGCGCTGATAGAACGCGAAATCCTGATGCGCTCCGCTCCGCACATCATTCACCCGCTGCGCTTTGTCATGCCGCACGACCAAGGCCAGCGTCCAGCGTGGATGATACGCGCCGGCTTGTTCCTCTACGACCATCTCGCCAAACGCGAACTGCTGCCCGGCTCACACGGCATCGATCTGCGGCAACACTCAGCAGGTGTCCCATTAAAAGAGTCGTTCAGCAAAGGCTTTGTTTATTCCGACGGCTGGGTCAACGATGCACGTCTGGTTGTACTGAACGCTATCGCCGCTGCGGAAAACGGCGCAACCATACTCACGCGCACTGAATGCGTAGCGGTAAAGCGCAACGCGACAGACTGGAGCGCCACACTGCACAGTGCCAAGGATGGAGAGATACAAGTACAAGCCAAATTGCTAATCAACGCCGCCGGCCCTTGGGCTGCCAACTTTTTGCATGACACCGTGCATGGTCGCGCTGGCAAAAAGTTGCGCCTGATCAAAGGCAGCCACATCGTCGTCAAAAAATTATTCGATCATCCCTACGCCTACATCTTCCAGCATCCCGATGGCCGCATCGTCTTCGCGATCCCGTACGAACAAGACTTTACGTTGATAGGCACCACCGATATCGACTATCACGGCGATGCTGACAAGGTTGTCATCGATGCGGAAGAAATCGACTACTTGTGTGAGCTGACAAACCGCTACTTCGCCCAACTAATTACTCCTGCCGATGTAGTGTGGTCCTACTCCGGCGTACGCCCACTGGTCGAAGATGAAAAAGACGACGACAATGAAAGAGCCTCCGCCGTCACTCGCGATTACAAACTCGCCTTCGATACCGACGCCGCACCGCTACTCACCATCTTCGGCGGCAAGATCACTACCTTCCGCAAACTGGCCGAAGAAGCCGTCGATCTGATCGCACCCACCTTGAGTAATCAGCATGGCGCATGGACCGCCGATGCCTGCTTACCAGGTGGCGATATCTACGGCAGCAAGCCGAATAACCGCGCAGTGATGGAGTTCGATGATTACGTGCGCGAATTGCAGCAAGAATATGTCTGGCTAGCGCCTGCCCTGATAGAACGCTATGCGCGTGCGTATGGAACGCGCATCAAGTTATTGCTGGCAGATCGAACTAGCATTGCGGATATGGGTGAGGAAGTTGCGCCGGGATTGTTTGCGGCAGAAGTTGAATATCTGACGAAATATGAATGGGCTAGCTGCAACGAAGACATTTTGTGGCGCAGGTCCAAGCTGGGATTGCACTTCGCAAAAAGCAGCGACGCCGGCAGAGCATTGCATCTCTGGCTACGCGACTTGGAACCGCAATAGTTCACAAGAATTGCTACGCCCTGCTTAATTCTTCTGCAACATTGATAACAATTTTTGTGAGTTCTACCGACTCTCTGCAAGCTTGGACATATTGTCCCAGTTTGGACACGTTGCTGTTGAGGAAGTTAAAATCCCGATCTGCCGATTTTCCACAAGATGATCGCGCTGTTCGTACACCATGCAAAAAAGGCATGCGTGTGTCTCATCAATACCGTCACAAAGAGAAACAACCATGAGCACTACTTCCCCTGAACTGCAGTTAGAGAAGATTTCAAAGTTCATAGGAGGAATCATGCGGGGGCGCGATCCGGATTTGGCGGATCATCTGCAGCGCTTGCATACCAAGGCCGGTTTATTTGGCCGCTATCTTGGCTTTTCCGAAGAAGATGCGCAAATGCTTGCGATAGGCGCAGGCATACATGACATCGGCAAGCTGTGTATCAACGAGCAGATTCTGAACAAGCCTACCCGCCTGACTGCGACAGAATTTTTCCTCATCCAACAACATCCTGCAGCTGGCCATCAATTACTGGCACCGCTGGAGCTGGATGCGCGCATTACTGACTGCGTGCTTTATCACCACGAGAATTACGATGGCAGCGGCTATCCGCACGGCTTGAAGGGCGAAGCCATTCCATTGTTTGCACGTATAGTGAGAATATGGGATTCCTACGATGCGATCACGATGAATCGGCCTTATCACAAAGGGCAATCCAAGGATGATGCCTTAGCGATATTGCAACGCGATCAAGCGCGTTACGATCCGGTCTTGCTGAAAGCCTTCATCAAGATGATGAGTGAAACGCAAACGGCTTGAACTAGCTGCACGTTTAACGCACAGCCTTATTCGACGCAGACCTTTACGCATCTAGCTATATACAAAAACAAAACGCGGACAGAAATTCTGCCCGCGTTATTTGCTTGATGAAAACTAACTAATTAAGCAGCTTTCAAGCTCTGCACATTATCTGCCACCGCATCAATCACTATCTTGCGTGGCTTCAATGCTTCCGGAATTTCACGCGCCAGTTCGATATTCAGCAGACCGTTATCGAGTTTGGCACCAACGACGTGTACGTGATTGGCCAACTGGAAGCTGTGTTCAAAATTGCGTGAAGCGATGCCGCGGTGCAGGAAGTTGCGCGTGCCTTCTTCGCCTGCCTTGCGGCCGGTGATCTTGAGCGTATCGCGTTCGGTTTCAATTTCAATTTCCGAACGGTCGAATCCTGCAACGGCCATCGTGATGCGGTATTTGTTTTCGCCTACCAGCTCGATGTTGTATGGCGGATAACTAGGTTGCGATTCGCTGCGCTGTGCGTCATCGAATAGTTGTGCCAGACGATCAAAGCCAATGGCGGAACGATACAGTGGGGAAAAGTCATAAGTGCGCATGGTTATATCCTTTTAAAGTTAAGCGATAAGGTTCGCGGACCTCCATTGAGCATCCGCTGAGACGGATATAAGCACGCGCAAACAACTTTCAAGATCTTGAAAAATCGCCTCTTCGCCCTTATGCAGAGCACTTTTTTCTATTTATTTTTGCGTTTCTGCATCTGACGCGCTCCATCAGCCGCCCTTCCACGCTGCTTCAAACTTCTTTACACAAAAAATCTTGCAATTAAGTATCGTATCGACGAGAATCCAAATGAGAATAATTGCTATTTACATGCAGTAGCATCACCGAAATGATATGAAAACGATTACCTAATGGAAGCACGCGCGAATAACCCTCAACGTGCTTACTGGTTAAAAACCCTGCATCAATGGCATTGGATCAGCTCGGCGTTATGCCTGCTGGGCATGCTGCTGTTCAGCGTGACCGGCATTACGCTTAATCACTCGTCGCAAATCGAAGCAAAACCGCAAGTTTCCACGCAAGAAGTGCAGCTGCCCGCCGCACTGCAAACCCAGCTGGCAAAGTTGAACTCCACCGAATCCAGCAGCAACTCCGGCAAGGAAAACGCTGCCTTGCCTGTTGAGTTACAACGCTGGATGAAGGACACCTTGTCGGTGGATGTCAGCGAGCGTGAAGCGGAATGGTCACCGGAAGAAATCTATATCGCCTTGCCGCGTCCGGGTGGCGACGCCTGGGTGCGCATCGATCGCGCCAGCGGTGCGGTGGAATTTGAATCGACCAATCGCGGCTGGATTTCTTACTTGAACGATTTGCACAAAGGTCGCAACACAGGCACGGCGTGGAGCTGGTTCATCGATATTTTTGCCGCGGCGTGTTTGATTTTTTCCATCACTGGTTTGTTCATCTTAAAGATGCACGCGACCAATCGTCCCAGTACCTGGCCTATCGTCGGCTTGGGCGTGTTGATTCCGTTCTTGCTGGCTATTTTGTTTATTCATTAATTTCTATTCATCGATTACTACGAGGTTCTATGCGAATTTCTTATTCCTTTATGTTGGGCGCTGCGCTCACAACGCCAGCCTTCGCTGCTGACATGAATGTCAAAGTCGAGATCCCGCGCTTGACCGTGGCCGAATATCATAAGCCTTACGTCGCGTTCTGGATTGAAGGTGCGGACCAAACTTTCGTACGCAATCTGGCGGTCTGGTACGACTTGAAGATGAAGAATAACGAAGGCACCAAGTGGCTCAAGGACATGCGCCAATGGTGGCGTAAAAGCGGTCGCGATTTGCAAATGCCGGTCGATGGCTTGAGTGGCGCCACCCGCGCACCGGGCGAACAGCAACTCACGTTCAACAGTACCAAATCCGGCCTCGATAAATTACCGGCTGGCGAATATACATTGGTGGTGGAAGCCGCGCGTGAAGTCGGCGGTCGCGAATTGCTTCGCCTACCTTTCCAATGGCCTATCAAGACAGCACAAACCGCACAAGTTAAAGGCGAGCATGAGCTCGGCACCGTTTCCCTCGAATTAAAACCATAACGATCAAGGACACTTCCATGAAAAAAACTTCCCTGTGGCGCGCAGCAGCGCTGGCTGTTTCTCTCTCCGTCGCCCTGCCTATGGCTGCACATGCGCATCGCGCCTGGATGCTGCCATCCGCCACTGTGTTGTCCGGCAATGAACCTTGGGTCACGGTTGACGCAGCGGTATCCAACGATCTGTTTTACTTCGAACACAATCCATTGCGTCTGGATACTCTGGCCGTGATCGCACCGGACGGCAGCGCCGCACCGGTAGAGAATAAAAGTACAGGTAAATACCGCAGCACCTTCGACGTGAAGCTGTCGCAAAAAGGTACGTACAAATTGACGATGGTGAACGACGGCTTGAACGCAAGCTACAAAGTCGGCACAGAAAACAAACGCTGGCGCGGTACGGCGGAAACCTTCGCCAAGGAAGTACCAGCCGATGCAACCGATGTGAACGTGAGCCGCATGCAAAGCCGCATGGAAGTATTCGTCAGCTCCGGCAAACCGACTGACGCTGTATTGAAGCCAACCGGTGTTGGCCTGGAATTGGTGCCGATCACACATCCTAACGATTTGTTCTCCGGTGAAACCAGCAATTTCCGTTTCCTGCTTGATGGCAAACCGGCCGCTGATATTGAAGTCACTGTGATTCCAGGTGGCATCCGCTATCGCGATCAACTGGGCGAGATCAAGGTCAAGACCGATAAAGACGGCAAGTTCAGCGTCAAGTGGCCAACTGCAGGCATGTACTGGATGAGTGCCAGCAACGGTGGCCCGCAAATGGGTCCTCAAACTGCTGGTGCAAACGCTGCTCCACGCGTAGTTGGTACGCTGGCTAAACCTATCCGTCGCGCCAGCTACACCGCGACGCTGGAAGTGCTGCAACCGTAAGCACGCACACTCAGCTGCGCCCGTTGTCCTTTCCCGGCAACGGGCGTTTTTCATTCTGATGCCATGGCTGCAAGATTGCCAACATTATGCGACGCACACTAGTCCCACTCATAGACACTCCACCTGAATCGCCAGCCTTGGGCGGCGTCGTGCACACCTTGCACGGCCAAACGATGGGGACGAGTTGGTCAGTGAAACTGATCGCGGAAGTCACACGGCACTTGCCACCTTTGCGTCAGGCGATACAAGATCAACTAGATACCGTCGTCGCGCAAATGAGCACTTGGGACGCGACATCGAATTTGAGCCAGTTCAACAATGCACCGGCAGGTTCATGGCACACCTTGCCGGATGAATTTTTCACGGTACTGGAATACGCATTGCGCGTCGCACGCGATAGCAATGGTGCTTACGATCCAACGGCTGGTGCATTGGTCAATGCCTGGGGCTTTGGCCCCAGCAAACGTTATAACGAAGCTGACTTCATCACACCGACACAAACTGAGCTGGACACAGCACGCGCGCAATGCGGCTGGCAACGCATACAAATCGACACAGCAACACAAAGCGTGCAGCAGCCAGGCAACGTCTATATCGATCTGTCCGCGATTGCCAAAGGCTACGGTGTCGATCAGGTTGCACGCGAATTGCAGCAACGCGGCATAGACAGTTTTTTAGTGGAAGTCGGCGGTGAACTACGCGGCGAAGGCGTCAAGCCGGATGGCCAACCGTGGTGGGTTGCGCTCGAACATCCACTACCGGACGCATTGGCATCCGCTGCATCCAATACTGTCATTGGCATGGAAACCATCGCAGCGCTGTACGACTGGTCGGCCGCAACGTCTGGCGATTACCGTCGCTATTTTGAAAACGATGCGACACGTTTCTCACACACGATAGATCCGCGCAGCGGCGAACCGATACGTCACGGCCTTGCGTCCGTCACCGTACTGCATCGCGATTGCATGGCAGCAGATGCATGGTCAACTGCGCTCGGCGTGATGGGTGCAGAACAAGGCTTGGCTTACGCAAACGAACATGAACTGGCCGCATTGTTTATCAATCGCAGCAAAGATGGTTTTGAAGAACATCTGAGTTCATCACTATTGGACTTGCTGCAATGAACTGGAGCGTATCAACCCGCGTGATCGTAGCGACACTACTCGTAGTCGCCTATCTCGCTTTATGTCTGGTCATCTATTACGCGCAGCGACGCAAGCAGCAACAAGCCTTGCGCGATGCAGCCGCGCTCAGACCTGCAGCTGATGGCACACAGCCGTGGCTCATCGCTTACGCAAGTCAGACCGGCTCCGCCGAACAACTCGCATGGCAAACCGCGCGCATGCTGCACACCGCCGGTGTACCGACACGCGTGGCGACTTTGTCCGAAATCAGTCTGGATGATTTGATGCAAGCGGAACGCGCGCTCTTCGTCGTCAGCACTTATGGCGAAGGCGATCCACCGGACAATGCATCGCTGTTCGCCACCAAGCTAATGAATGCCAAGCAAGCCTTGCCACATTTGCACTTCGGCGTACTGATGCTGGGTGATAGCCACTACACACACTTCTGCGGCTTCGGCCACACGTTGACGCGATGGCTGCGCAAATGCGGCGCCCTAGCCTTATTTGAAAGCGTGGAAGCAGACAATGGCGATAATAAGGCGCTGCACACCTGGCAGCATCATCTAAGTCATATCGCCGGCACCAACGATGCGCCCGATTGGCAAGCCCCGTCTTATCAGCCATGGCGACTCGCCGCGCGCCATCATCTCAATCCCGAGAGCGCGGGTGGTGCCACCTTCCATCTTGAACTGGAAGCACTGAGCGAACATGCGACGTGGGAAGCGGGTGATCTGGTGCAAGTGCTGGCACCAGCCGATCAAGAACGTCCACGCGAATATTCAGTTGCATCGATACCAACCGATGGTCGTGTGCATTTATTAGTTCGTCAGGAGCGACGCGAAGACGGCACGCTCGGCATCGCATCGGGCTGGTTAACTGAGCAAGCGGCTGTAGGTCAAATAATCGATCTGCGTCTGCGTGCACACAGCAACTTCCGCCTCGGTGACAATCAACACCGTCCATTGATCCTGATCGGCAACGGCACCGGCCTCGCCGGTTTGCGCAGCCATTTGAAAGCACGCGCAGCCAACGGCGCGCAACGCAACTGGCTGGTATTTGGCGAACGCAATGCGGCTAACGATTTCTACTATCGCAATGAGATCGAAGCGTGGCAAACCCAGGGCGTATTGGAACGTGCCGACATCGTGTTCTCGCGCGATCAGGCTGAACGTATTTATGTACAAGACAAGCTACGCGAGCAGGCAGAGAACGTGCGCGCATGGCTGACAGCCGATGCTGCGATTTATGTGTGCGGCAGTTTGGACGGAATGGCTGGCGGTGTGGAAGCTGCACTGACCGACATCGTCGGCGCAGAAGGTGTAGAGCAGTTAATTCAGCAAGGTCGTTATCGACGCGATGTGTATTAAGCGCTATAGCTAATGAAACGGTATGCCCAATTTTTATCCCATCCTTAGCGTTACAAAATCCTTAGCCAATATTTTTTCTGCAAATGCGCGGAAACTCGGATGTGCGGATAAGAGTAAATCATTGCCGATTTTATTCATGAATGCGATCGTAGCCGTCGCTGGAATTTTTTCCAGCCAGCGCGTCGCTTCATCAATTCTGCCACGCTCCGCCAGCATGCAGGCATAACTGTACTGGCCTCGAAAATCTCCGGCCAAGGCGGAATCTCTATAGTAGTTAAAAGCAGTGCTGCGACTCGCCTCTACGACGATACCTTCTTCGTAGTAACGACCAACCAGATTCAATGACTTGGCATGTCCCATTCCCGCTGCTTTACGATACCAGTCTAGAGCTAGTTCCTGATTCAGCTCAACACCGCGACCGCGTGACAGCAAATTTGCGTAGTTGTACATGCCCCAATCCAATCCTGCTTCGGCTGCACTCCGGTACCAATGTGCAGCTGCTACGGGATCAATCTGCGTACCCCAACCATGTTCAAGACAGCGACCGCGCATATTCATCGCCATTGCTTGCTGCTGCTCTGATGCCGCAACGAAACAAGCGTATGCACGACTGGTATTTGGTGTGACACCGTTACCATCCAACAGCATTTGTCCCAGCAAGGCTTGCGCATTGCAATCATCCAGAGCTGCAGCTGCAGTCAACCACTCAACCAGCACTTCAGGCGCGCCGCTCAACAACTCCTGCCAATGTTCCACAGGCAAGGCATCAAGCTCCTCTTTCGTCATCGGCAAGGAATAGGCTGTCGTTTTCATGTGTTAGCCCATTGTCGTATCAGATTGTGATACACACCGATCAATGTACGGCGTGCAACTGGGTCTGCATCACTCGCATTCAATGTCTGGATTGCGTTATCCATATCAAATAGCAAAGCACGCTGTGCGTCATCTCGCACCAAGCTCTCTACCCAGAAGAAACATGCGGTTCTTACACCGCGTGTGATCGGTGTTACCTGATGCAAACTGGTTGCCGGATAGAGCACCAAATCGCCGGCAGCAAATTTTGCTCTATGCACACCGTAGGTATCTTGTATTTCCAGTTCACCACCGTCGTAATCATCCGGATCAGTGAGAAAAAGTGTGGCGGATAAATCCGTACGTACTTTGCGCCCACCCATGGGCGGGAAACGAATGCTGCCATCTATATGCGCACCGAAAGTCATGCCTTCGCTATAGCGATTGAACATCGGTGGGTACACTGCATTCGGCAAAGCACCACTAATGAAAAGTGAATGTCCTTCCACTGCTGCCAAGACGATTTTTTGACACTCATGCGCAACGCTAGAACGCTCATCAATCTGTTGATTGAGTTTGACCGGCGCACCTTGATAACCTGCCGTCACACGCCCGTCTACCCAAGCCGAACCGGCATTCGCCAATTTGTCATTGATGAGCTTGAGTTCTTGTTGGTCAAGCACGTCTGGAATATGGATAAGCATAAAAACCTTTCAGCCAAACCCATACTGATTTGATCAAACATCAGTATGGCGTAGCGCCACAGATACCCTAGTTTTGAAGTGTAAAGCAGCAGGATGACTGTGTTCAAAAAAGAAAATGCCGCCCGGTTTTACGCGAGCGGCCGTGATACTAAAGTGTTACTGCCAGTTCTTAGTACTTCACATTCAAAGCCAGTACTGCGGAACGTCCCGGAGCAATCGAAGCATAGTGCGACGAATAAGCCTGGTTGAAGTAAACCTTGTCCGTCAAGTTTTGTACGTTCAATTGCAGGGTGATATTTTTGTCGATTACATAGCTCGCCATTGCATCGAAGCGGGTGTAGCTAGGTACCCATTTGGTGTTGGCCGTATTGCCATAAACACGCGAAGTGTAGAACGCACCACCACCTATGGTCAGCTTAGGCATGACCGCGTAGGTCGTCCACAGGCTATAGCTGCTACGTGGCGTATTTGGGAACTGTTTGCCAGCCACTGCCAAGCCTGCTGCGTTACCACCACCATTGACGATTTCACTGTCCAGGAAAGTGTAGCCGCCGAAGACTTGCCAGTTTTTAGTCAGGTTACCTGCTACGCCGAGTTCTATACCATCAACCGTGTAGTCACCAGCAAGTTGTGTAGTGCCATCAGCAGCTGTTACACGAGCATTTACTTTCTGGGTACGGAAGATTGCAGCTGTCAGCAACACTTTCTTGTCGAGCACATCCCACTTGGTACCAAGTTCGTAGGTTTTGCTGCGCTCTGGATCCAGGCTTTGAATCGCGGTACTCAAAGCACCGTCCGCACCATCATTTGCGTTCAAGCCAACCGGGTTCGATGAAGTGCTATAGCTGGCGTAGATACTGCCATTCTCTGCAGGCTTGTACACGACACCAGCCTGATAGTTGAAGAAGCTGGATTTATTCCTCAGGTTAGTCGCATTCACTGCATTGATTGCAACACCAGTTGGGCTGTCAGCTGCAGCGACCGCTGGATAAGCGCCCTGCTCGGAGCTTGCACGATAATTATCGTAACGCACGCCTGCATTCACCGACCATTGCTTGCTAAGTTCCATGGTGTCAAATGCATATAGCGATATGGTCGTATTCACCGCATTGGCTGGTTTGTTTGCACGACCGATATAACCAGTCCATGGATCATATGGGTTCGGGCTATACAAACTAGTACAGTTATAGTTGTTTGCTGCACCACCTGAACCGACTGCGCAAGCAGTAGCTGCACCAGCTTTGGTATTTACCAGATAGCTGTCGCGTGTACCTTCTTCGCGCGACAATTCCAGCCCGGTCGAGAAACTATGCTTTACCGAACCTGTCAGGACCTCACCAAACAATTCACTTTGGTTTTGCAATGATTTTGCTTCGCTGACACGTGAGTTAATACGGCGCCACACCATACCATTGTAGATATTGCCTTTACTATCATCCGGCTGCGTCATGATGTAGTCATTGCTCGACTTGCTAAAACGCGTGGTGTTGCGGAAATGCAAGGTGGAGCTGATGTCATGATCAACACGTACGGTGAAGATATCGGCTTGTGTCTTCCTGAAATCCCGATTTGCCACGCCATAAAAATTATTGCGATTAACATTGACGGGTTGACCATCACCACGGCCTAGCGTCGGATTGTTATAAGGGATGCCGCTGTCCGGCAAGTCATCCGTTTGCATGTGGTAGTAGCTGAGATTGACGCGTGTCGGTGTATTCATACCAAAGGTCAGCGAAGGCGCGATGCCCCAACGGCTATTTGATACTGCATCACGACCAGCTACATCAGCATCGTGATACATAGCATTCAAACGGAATGCCATGGTGTCGCTAAGTACGAAGTTGCCGTCAGCGGTCACACGTTTGTAATTGTCGGTGCCCACTGCAACACTACCTGCACGCAGCTCTTCTTTCAAAGGCGCTTTGCTCACCAGATTCAGGCTGCCACCAACTGCACCACCACCACCGAAGGTTGAGCTCGAACCTCTAATCACTTCTACCGATTCCAGATTGAATACTTCACGGGACTGTGAACCCAGATCGCGCATGCCATCGACATAAGTGCTGCTTTGCGCGTCGAAACCACGGATAAACGGACGATCACCTGTTGGATTGCCACCTTCGCCTGCACCGAAGGTAATACCAGGAGTGGTACGCAATGCTTCTACCAGAGTAGCCGAACCAGTCTGGCTCATCACTTCAGAGGTAATCACGGTGATCGACTTTGGTGTATCCAAGATCGGCGCTGTGAATTTGGTAGAGGACGCCTTGTCGACTTTAAAGTCGCTGCCAGCAGCTTCGGTTACGTTAATTTCTGGCAGTACAGCAGCGTCGGTAGCCGACTGCGCATGCGCTTGCTGAACCAGCGCCTGACTTGAGAATGTCGCAAACAAAGTTGCTGCGATCTGGGTATACCTGCGATCCATAGTTTTCCATCCAGTGCGTAAATTTAATTTTCACAACGCGATTTGGCTGGCGGAAAGCTTGAAAGCTCATTGAGGCTGGCTGGCGAGTGCGGGAGTCGGCATCACTTATCTGACACCTTTGTTTTATGACGGTTTGTATTGCCGTTCATCATTCTTTTACATATCCATCATCTGTTCCAGATCAAAGATATGCCCTCAAACACAGGCGGGCTGTTTGTCTGAGGATTATTTCAATAAAGCGAATGATAATAATTCGCATTACATAGGTCAATGAAATGTGTCCAAAGAAATATTAACTGTTGCAAATGCTGGTTAAGAAACCGTTAAGAAAACATCTCGCCCTACCTTTAAATTGAAATGATAATAGTTCGTATTTATAATCTAGCCACATCGGTTGTATACAACTAACAAAAATCACTCCCCCCTCTTCCGATGCCCGCGCCTAAGAACATCGCGTCCACAAAAACTTCAAACACCTGTTTGTTCCAAAGGATAGTAATGAATCAACGCTTCACCCCATTGGCAGCGGCCTTGCTGGCTGCGTTTTCCGTTCCGCTCGCAATGCAATCGTCGGCTTTTGCGCAAACCGCGCAATCTGATACAACATTGCCAGCAGTGACAGTACAAGGTAGTAGCGAAACAAATTACAACGTGACGACTGCTACTAGCGCGACAAAGATAGACGCTCCATTGCGCGATATTCCGCAAACCATCAACGTAGTTCCACAAGAACTAATGCGCGACAAAGCCGTACGCTCAATGGAGGATGCCGTGAAATCCGTCCCTGGCATTGGCTTGTCGCACGGCGATGGTCAACGCGACCAGGTTACGATTCGCGGCTTCAGTGCGATTGGCGATCAGTTTGTTGATGGCGTACGCGACGATGCGCTGTATTTCCGCGACATGTCTAATGTCGAACAAGTAGAAGTTGTTAAAGGGCCCGCCTCTGTTTTATATGGCCGTGGCTCGTCCGGTGGCTTAATCAACCGCGTTACTAAAAAACCCGGCATGGACAAAAATGAAGCCATGTTGCAAGTCGGTAGCTGGAATCAGCACCGTGGCGAGTTTGACCTTGCTCGCAACTACGAAGAAAGCGGTGTCGCCTTTCGTATGACCGGCGCAGTAGAACGTGCAGATAGTTATCGCGATCAGCAATTCCTGGCGCGCGAAGCATTTGCGCCTTCACTTTTGCTCAAGCTCGGTGACAACACCAAACTCTTGCTGCAAGCGGAATATCTGCATGACAAGCGTGTAACTGACTTCGGCATTCCTTCCTATCAAGGCCTGCCTGTCAACGTTGCGCCAAGTACTTATTACGGCGCAGCCAATGGCAGAGATAACGATTATTCAGAAGCAAAAGTAAGCTCGGCGGGTTTCACACTGGATCACCGCTTCAACAATGAATGGTCGATACGCAACACCTTCCGTTACTACGAATACTCATTGAATCGTTACAACACCAACGTCACGGCGGTCAATGAAGCGACGCAAACAGCCACGCTCAGCCGCGGCAATGTTCAACGCGACGAAAGCGGCTATTTCAATCAGACCGAATTGATGCAAAAAGTTACGGTGGCCGGTATGCAGCATCAAATGTTGTATGGCATGGAAATTGGTCAGCAAAACAAGAATCAACGATTCTTGACGCAAAACAATATTGGAACGGTTAATCTCTTCAACCCGGTCAATCCAGTCGTTCCGTTCACCGTCACGGCACCAACGAGCACGACTGACAACAAAGGCATCCTGACCACAGCCAGCGTCTATGTACAAGACCTCGTCACGTTATCGGAAAAATGGAAAGCGCTGGCCGGCATCCGCTACGATTCATTCCGGCAAGAAACCAAGGATCATATTGGCACCAATAACTTGAATCGTACCGATACAGCATGGAGTCCACGCGTCGGTCTGGTGTATCAACCAAACACCACTCAGTCCTACTATGCATCGGTCAGCAAATCGTTCCAGCCATCTGCAGAAACCTTTGCACTGGCAGCGAACAATGCACAATTGGCTCCTGAAGAAACCACCAGCAAGGAAGTTGGTGCCAAATTTGATTTGTTTAATGGTAGAGCTTCGGCCACGGCATCCTTGTTCCGCTTGGAACGTAGCAACATTAAAATGACCAACGGCGTAACTGCCACTCTTATTCCAGTCGGCAAACAGCGTACCGATGGTATCGAGCTAACCTTTACCGGCGATCTGTCGGGTGGCTGGCAAATCTGGTCCGGCTACGCTTATCTGGATGCAACAGTCACCGACTCACCCAACATTGCCTTTCAAGGAAAGCGCGCCACTCTGACACCGGAGCACAGCGCCAATATCTGGTTAACCAAAGCATTGGGTAATGGCTTCAGTGCAGGTGGCGGTGTGAACTATGTAGGCAACCGTTTTGCCGATCCAAGCAATACCACCACTCTTCCGGGCTACACCACGATAGACGGCATGGTGGCTTACCGCATCAAAGGTTTCGACCTGCAGTTGAATGTAAACAATATCTTCGATCGTAAGTACATCGTTTCAGGCCATGGCACTTCTGCCTACCTCAACTTGCCGGGTGCACCACGCAATGTGCAATTAACCGCACGTTACGCATTCTGATAACAACATGCCCACCACCATCACGGTCGTGGGCAATTTTTTAGGCTAGCGAAAAATGAAAAACTTCATCAAACCTATTCTTGCCCTCGCATGTTGTGCATCGCTGTTGGCAAGCGGTGTAGCGCAAGCACATTATCTCTGGCTGGAATCCGGCAATAAAGGTGCTGCGCTCTATTACGGCGAAGTCGACGTTCAGCTAAGAGAGAAAAGCCCCGGCAAACTCGATAGAATTAGCGGTCTGCAAGCATTTGTAAATACTGGCGACCAAGTCAAACCTGTAGACGTCAATCGCACCGCAAACTATCTCGCGATTGCGAGCGGCAAATCGCCCAATGTATTGGTCTTGGAAGAATCGCTAGGTGTCGCGGATCTGACCAAA